>CAZHNG010000262.1:0-9756 GCA_964533785.1 uncultured Saprospiraceae bacterium
CGATGATACGCTGAGCGTGTGGATTGAAATAATGCCCACTTTCTAAATGTGCGGAAACGAGCAAAATGAATTTCGCATTGGCGTGATCTGGTGAAGGACGGTCGTAACCGTACCAAATATTATAGCCAAACCGTGCACCGGAAGAACAAATGTTGGTATGACTATTGTGGCCGTCGACACCCCAAGCTTGTAAAACGCGGTTGGCATACCCCTCGTGTCCCGGCCGCCCAACGTGATAGGCCACTTCGTTGTTGCGGCCTTCCTGGATGGCTTTACGAATTCTGGATGAGATGTCCTCTAAGGCTTCTTCCCAGCTTACTCTTTCCCATTTGCCTTCCCCTCTTTCACCGACACGTTTTAACGGATGTAGTATGCGGTCGGGGTCCGTGATCTGATTAATTGTGGCCGGTCCTTTGGCACAATTCCGTCCCCGGCTGCCTGGGTGATAGGGATTGCCTTCAAACTTTTGGATCTGGTTGGTATCCTTATCGACGTAAGCAGTTAATCCACAAGCACTTTCACAGTTGAAGCAGGTGGTCGGGACAATCGTGTAATTACGTTTTACCTTTTTAGGGTGGGCATTGGCATCGTATTCCGTCCAGTGATCCCACTTTTCAGGTGGCGGAAATTTAGTTAATTCCCCGGGTTGCGTAAGCCTGGGTAAATTATCCTCTCTATCATTGTGTAAGTTTGGAATGAGCCCCAGCTTTTCCGCTATATTTTCTATGAATGAATGTTTCTTTGCCATGTTATTTATGCTTATTTAGAGTAGGTATCAGGTTAGGTTAATGGAATTCTCTGTGGTGCTTCCACCCAGATCTTTTCGGTGAAATAAATGCCAAGGATAACCAGGATGCCGGCTACCGCAGCTACTACTGGATTACTCCCTAGAAATAATAGCAATGCAAAAGGCAGGATATTGCCAGTTAAGATTGCTCCGAAGTAAAACAGATTGGCGTACCGGCCTTTAGTGATCATGGCAACGGTCTTTTTGGCATCCTTCGTTGGATGCGTGGTCGTCAATTCAAATAATGTCGTGAGTAAATTGAAGCCAATGGTTGTCATTAAAAGATAAGCCAGGTAGGATTGCCATTCCGCAGAAACGGTGGTGATGAGTGCAATGATCGTAAATGCCGCTGCGCCGGCCATGAAACTGTGCACCAGCATGTGCAATGCCAGGGTAGGGCTTTGCCAAAAATCGCGTCCTTTAGCCTGAGCGAAAAGGAAAGCAGTATAAACAGCTACTAATACGGCAGTGATCGCGGTGATCCAGTACAAGGGTGCCATTAAGAAATCCAATTGGAAAAATAAGGCAACTGCTATTAGAGTGATCAAACCTCCGTAAACGGTTATGGTGTATCCACCTTTCACCAGCCAGGAACTCCAGTGCGGACGTAGTAGCACGTAAAGAAAACGCTTAGGCTGATCCAGGTCCATGATGAGTAATACACCGGTAGCCGTCAGGAATAGCAGTGCCATACCCAATCCCCACCAGCTGGTTTCCGTACTCACATCCGCCCAACCGAATAACCATGCAAAGAAAGGTACCAGAAAGGCACCCGCTGAAATGGCTTTCGTAACAACGTAGCCAGATACCTCCCATCCCCACAAAATGCCTTTGTTGGGTGTGTCGTAAACCCGGCGTGCTTCTTTTCCCATCAAAACTTCGACCGATTTTTTCGGACCGTTTTTGGCAATAGTACTGGCTGTTTCGTACTGATTATTCGCTTCCAGCAAAGTAGCTACGACATCTCCGTTGGAAAAAGCCAGCTTTTCCGCTTCTTTGGCGAAGTGTCCAACCCCCATAGTCTGTTCATTCCAAAGGTATTCACCCGTATTTTCCGTAGCGGATGGAATCAGCGAAGCCTGGTCGCCGTCGATGTAGAATAAATTCGGTTGAGTCGCTTTTTCTGCTTTTCTCACCGTTACCTGCTGGCGGGCTAGCAGCTCTGATATTTCAGAATTAGGATCATCCATATCGCCGGAAATAATGGCGTGTTCCGGACAAACGTTCACACAAGCGGGCTCCAGACCAATGTCGACCCGGTGAGCGCAGTAGTTACACTTCGCTGCGGTATGGGTCTCCGGATCGATGTATAAGGCGTCGTAGGGACAGGCCTGCATGCAAGATTTGCAAGCTATACAACGATCATTGTCAAAATCCACAATACCATCATCCCGGTAGTAAAGTGCCTCGGTGGGACAAATTTCTACGCAAGGGGCATCTGTACAGTGGTTACACCGCATGACCGAAAATAGCCGGCGGGTATCGGGGAATTCTCCTTTTTCTACCTGTTTAACCCAGGTTCTGTTTACCCCGACCGGAACGTTGTGCTCCGATTTACATGCAGTGGTGCAAGCATGGCAACCAATGCATTTTCGATTATCAATGACGAATCCGTATTTCATTTTTTATATTTTGTAATGTTGGTTTGTATTGCGTTGGGACTCCAATTAGGAGATTTCCCATTCTTCGATTCCTTGAAAGCATCTACGGCGTTGATGATGTACATGAAGTAATTCTCCCTTCCCATTTTTTCCATAGTCCCGGTTTTGTATAGCAAATCTCTAACCGGACCGATGACGCCGGACATCATGAACCGGATGTTTTTGGAATGCATAAAATCAATGACCTCTTCCAGCGCTTGTAGTCCGGTAGAGTCGATCGACTGGATACTGGAAGAATCCAGGATGAAACCTTCAACCGGTTCATCCTGCGCATTGACCAGTTCCACGATCTTATCTTTAAAGTAGCTGACATTGCCGTAAAAGAGTTGAGCGTCAAATCGCATGATAACCAATCCTTCGGGTTGTTGAGCGTCAGAAAAGCGGTCCATATTTCTGAAATGAGCCGTTCCCGGCAGTTGACCAAGTACGGCAACATGAGCCTTGGAGGCACTGTAAATGATCAAGATCAGCGAAAGAACAACACCAATCAATACCCCCATTTCTATGCCTAGTACCAGCGTTAAGACAAAAGTGGTCATCATCATTGCGAAATCCTCGCGGTCTACTTGCCAGAGATGAACGGCTTCTTTAACATTAAACAAGCCCTTTATGGCCACCAGGACGATCGAAGCTAAAACGGCTTCCGGTAAATAATAAAAAAGAGGTGTTAGAAAGATCAACGTTAAACCGATCAGGATAGCGGTAATGATGGACGACATGCCCGTTTTCGCTCCGGCATCATCATTGACGGCGGATCGCGTAAAACTACCCGAAGTCGGCAAGGCCTGGAAAAATGCGCCTCCTATTTTTGAAAAGCCCAGAGCAATGAGCTCCTTATTAGGTAATACCTTACAATCTTTATTTTTGATCTCCAATACCTTAGCAATACCAATAGACTCGACAATACCAATTATGGTAACGGTTAAAACAGTAGGAATTACCTCGTTGATGTTTTGAAAATTCAAGTCGGGAACGGAAAAACCGGGTAGTCCTTCCGGTACTTTTCCCACTACCTTTACCCCTAATTCGTCAAGTTTGAAAAAGACAACCATTAAAATGCCCAAGACGGTGACCAGTAAAGCACCTGGAATATTCCGGCTAATGGCTCGTAAAACCAGGATGAGCACTATGCCGCCGGTGCAAATAAGAAAGGATGGCCAATGGATCTCCGAAAGGTGACTGAAAGCATAACCAACCGTTTCGTAGATGTATTCAAACCTGGGAATCGGAAAGCCTAACAGGTATTTCAACTGGCTTACGCCAATTATGATGGCTGCCGCTGCCGTAAATCCTACTATCACCGGGTGGGAAAGAAAATTGACTAAAAAACCCAGACGAAGTATTCCCAGGGTAAATTGAAGCAGTCCGATCAATAACCCCGTTAGGATTACCAATGAAATGTATTCCGGAGTCGCAGGTTCTGCAATTTGGGATATACCTGATAAAACCAGCAACGCAGAAACTGCTACTGGCCCGATAGATAATTGGCGGGAGGTACCTAGTAGGCCATACAATAGTAAAGGAAGGAGACCGCCGTATAATCCATAGATCGGAGGCATTCCTGCCAACAGTGCATAAGCCATTCCCTGCGGCACCAACATGATCCATACGGTCATTCCAGCTACTCCATCGTTGGTGAAATCCTTGATAGAATAATCTTTTAACCAGTCTGCCGCTGGGAGAATATGGCTTAACTTCATTTATGCTGACTTTCTATTGTTTATTCATTTTCAGTACTACCCGAAGAACATTCTGAAGCTTTCGTCGGAATGCCGGACGCTGCAATTTCATCAAATGAGCCGTGTACGTTGATCATATTTCTGTAACCTCTGGACTGCAGGATCGACCCAGCTACGGTGGAACGATATCCACTCCTGCAATGCATGTAATACTTTTGTTTGCCTTTGACCTCATTCATGTGATCATTAATAAAGTCGAGCGGAAAACTTTGGGAGCTGGTAATATGGTGTGCGTCGTATTCCCCTGGTTTTCTGACATCAAGGATCTCGATAGTATCATTTTCCCGATAATGCCGGGCAAAAGTTGCTACATCAATCGTTTCAATTGTATCCATTTCTCTACCCTCATTTTTCCAGGCCTGGAATCCACCATCCAGGTAGCCGATCGCGTTGTCATAACCCACTCTTGCCAGGCGCTGGACCGTCTCTTCTTCTCTGCCTTGCGGTGCAACGATCAAAATTGCCTGCATCAGGTCGGGGATTAATGCACCCACCCAAGGAGCAAAAGTGCTATCCAAACCAATAAAAATGGAGTTGGGGATAAAGCCTTTAACAAAGTCTTCTTTATCTCTCACATCCAATATCAAAGCGCCCGTTTCGTTGGCCATGGCTTCAAATTCGATAGGAGAGAGAGGAACAACTCCTCTTTCCATTACGGTATCGATATTCTCGTACCCCGTTTTATTCAGCATTGCATTTTTGGCAAAGTATTGTGGCGGGGGCATCAAGCCGGCGGTCACTTCTTCAATGAATTCTTCCTTGGTCATATCTGCCCGCAAAGCATAATTGGTCTTTTTTTGATTACCCAGTGTATCCCAAGTTTCTGAACTCATATTTTTGCCACAGGCGGATCCTGCACCGTGGGCCGGATATACGATAACATCATCCGGCAATGGCATTATTTTTTTGCGTAAACTATCGTATAACCAACCCGCTAGATCTTCTTTCGTAATACTTCCTTTCTTCTGTGCCAGGTCGGGACGACCAACATCACCGATGAAAAGAGTGTCACCCGTGAAGATAGCCCGTTCCTTACCTTCTTTATCGATCAATAAAAAGGTGGTACTTTCCGGCGTGTGGCCTGGTGTATGCAATACCTTGATGGTTAATTCTCCCAATTGAAAAGTTTCGCCATCCTTGGCCGTATATTTTTCGTAAGTAGTTTCGGCTTGAGGACCGTAAACAATTTGTGCCCCCGTTTTTTTAGCAAGGTCTAAGTGACCAGATACAAAATCGGCGTGAAAATGCGTCTCAAAAATGTATTTGATCTTGCTGTTCTCTTTTTCTGCTTTTTCAAGGTAAGGCTTGGTTTCCCTTAGTGGGTCAATGATAGCGGCTTCCCCGTTGCTTTCAATGTAATACGCCCCTTGAGCGAGGCATCCGGTATAGATTTGTTCGATCTTCATTGGATTGAGTAAGTTGGTTCGTTAATAAAATAATTTACCGAATAGTTGTTTTGATGCAAAACAATATATTACGATCAAAGATATGAAAATATGTTCATGTTTTAATGTGATCGAACTCACAGAAGGTAGGTGAGTTTTTTTGTTTACGAGTTAGACGGGATCACGAGTTAGACGGATTAAAGAATATCTAAGTAGATCAGGCGTTTAGGCAAGTTTACTTAACAGTTCTTCCCTTCAGGTTCAGGATGTGGGAACATATCCCCTTCATCTTCCCCCGGCCGGTCCGTAAGGCATTTAAAGTCTTTTTCAATGAGAATTGAAAGCGCTTCGTTGGTGTTGATGGACTTGGAATGGCGGATAGAAACCTGATTGGAATTAGCCCAGGATTCAATGGTTGTTTGCGGAACCTCGATGATAATTTTATTGCCGGTCAAACGAGCATCAATGTCTTCTTTTTCCGAAGCTATTAATACATACCAAAGTGTTTCATCTTTAGATGGACCAAATTGAATGAAGGCCTCTGCCGAATGGGAGGTTGCTATTTGCTTTACCTCAGATTGCGTTAGTCGTAATCTTACACTATTGTCTTTTATTCGAATCTTCATAAACCTGTTTTGAATGAAGTGGAATGGATTAATAATAGTCCAACATGGAATCCACAGTTACATCACCCGCTCCCAATCACACACTATCTAGCGTCCCCGCCTACTGTGCCAGTATGGCCGGCAGGTGGTATCTGGTTTCTTGATCTATCTATCTCCTGGTTTACTTACTCTTTACAGCACCAGGATCGTATTTTTCAGTAATGTGGATCCAAACGGATCGTGCGAGCCTGAAAATGTATACAAAAGAAACGACAATGGTCAGGATCAACAATCCAAAAGAGGCTTCGGTAGACCACCCTAAGACCCAATGGAAAAAGGCAACAAAACCAATGCAAAACCAGGCCGTGAAGATATAGGAGATGAACATAGCTCCGAAATAATACCCTGGCTCGGGCATGAAGTTTTGCCCGCAATTTTCGCACTCGTCTTTCATTTCAAAAGGTTGGTTGAAGGCGAATGTCCCAGTTTTAAATAATTTACTTTTCCGGCAACGCGGGCATCTTAATCCGAATATACTAGAAAGGATCCCTCTGGATTTATTAGCCATGTTTTATTGTTTTAGAGGCGTAAAAGTACAAAGGTGTAAAGGAATAATGCAAAATCCACCTTTAATCCTTTCTGAAATCATGAAAATATGTTCATATGCTATTTTGTAAAGATAACAACCATTAAAAATTCGCATTGTTTGAATATCTTGCACAGAATAAACCGTTTTCAATCAATATGCCTAGTGGTTCCCGCCAGAAGTTAATGCATTTTTTGGGTCGGGTATTTTTTCGAAAGGCAACGAGGAATTGAGGGAAAGGGGCCCACATCCGAGTTCAAAACCGCGTATAGCCCTGCTACGTAAGTCTTTTGAGTACGCAGCATTTCGGAAAAGGGCCCAGCCAAAAAGGGTAGAAATTTCTGGTTGGAACCACTAGTTTAGTCAATGGCTGGCGCATAAAAATATAATTGTGGAAAATTTTCTTGGATACATATTTGACTTTAGCCACTAAAATGTTCTATATTTGCATCCACAAAAGAAAATAGGTCTTTTTATATGCGGATGTAGCTCAGTTGGTAGAGCATCCCGCAGCAAGTGCGGGACCAAGGTCGGGGTTGCGGGTTCGAGTCTCTGACCTGATTAAAAGATTGACATTTTATTCTTTATATGCGGATGTAGCTCAGTTGGTAGAGCACGACCTTGCCAAGGTCGGGGTCGCGGGTTCGAGTCTCGTCATCCGCTCTAAGCCTTCAAAAGTGGAGGCTTTTTTTATGTCTACTTTGCCCGGGTGGTGGAATTGGTAGACACGCAGGACTTAAAATCCTGTGGCCATTAGGCCGTGCGGGTTCAAGTCCCGCTCCGGGTACATATTCAGTTTTCCATCAGAAACCAAAATCAACTAAAGGCAAGAAAATCAACGCTTTGACGAATTTTCTTGCCTTTCTTTTTTCGCTTATTTGTGCATGTTTTTCCCGTTTTTAAGGCTAAAAGCTGCAAGTTGGGTTAAGGAAACGCGAGTTTAGCCAAAACAGGAAAATGATCCGAAGGAAACTTCCCTGCCCATGAATCCGTAAGGATAGCATGCTTTAAAACTTCAACCTGACCCTTAGTGAAAATAAAGTCAATTCGCCTGCCTTTATCTTCTTCCGGTACTTTAAAACCGTTGAAGGTGTCCAATTGACCGTAATGCGGCGTTTTGGAGACTAAATAGGCATCGGAAAATGCCTCAGCCAAAATTTTATAAGGCTCCGAATCCGGCGTACAATTGAAGTCACCGGTAATGACGACCGGATAACTTCCTGCTATTTCTTTTACCTTTTGAACGATCAACTTGGCGCTTTCTTTGCGTGCCGTAACGCCGCGGTGGTCAAAATGCGTATTAAAAATAAAAAATACTTTCTCCGTATTGCGGTCTTGGAGTTCCATCCAGGTGACGACCCGGTTGCAGGCAGCATCCCAACCCATCGTACCTGGTTCATCACAAGTTTCAGAGAGCCAGAAGGTGGACTGTTGCTTTACTATAAACCGGTCTTTGTTGTAGAAAATGGGGCTGTATTCTCCCGCTTCTTTACCATCATCCCTTCCGACGCCTACCCAGGCATAACCGGGCAATAATTTTTCCAGGTCTTCAATCTGACTTTTGAGCACCTCTTGCATGCCGATTAGGTCGGCTTCATAATATTGGATCAAAGCCGCCACATTTTCTTTGCGGTGCTTCCAGTTGTGTTCTCCATCATCCGGATTATCAAAACGAATATTGAAAGAACAAACATCGATGGTGTTGGATTGAGCATTGCAGAAGTAAACGATGGTGATCAATACAATGGCTAAATAGAATTTCATGTATTTTAAGATTAGTTAAATTGCTGCAAAAGTACTTCATATCAAAAAGAAAATAGCGGAATTAACACGTCTATCTTCCGCTTTTCACTCTCCCAACCTTAACCCCTGCAGGTTGCCAAAAGTTTTCTTATCTTTGCGTTCCAATTGAAATGAGGCTACTTTAGCAATACATGATGCCGGATCATTTAACTAATTATTCCTTAGTATCTGGCTTCTTAAGTTTATTGTCTTCATTTAATGGTTCCATAGTACAATGGATAGTACGTAGGTCTCCGGAACCTAAGATCCAGGTTCGATTCCTGGTGGAACCACTGATTTTAAAAATAAGAAGAACTGAAACTATCGGTTCTTCTTATTTTTTATCTACTAAAGCGTGCCAAGATTATTTTAATCGCCAGGCTTACCTCCTTAAAGGATGCACTGATTTAGTATGTTACTACCATCAAATCATCCAAGTCCAAGGTTTTGATCTTATCTGAAGCTTGAAGTGAATAAACACCCCCTCAATTCTGGTGTTTTATTGGAAAGTTCATTAACAAGTTTTCCTTGGGGCAGCTTTTAAACCCCGGAAGATAACGCACTGCTCCGGTGATGTTGTCCCACAGTATTTTGGAGGCAGGTACTGATCGCCCCATTGCAGCCCGTGCGATTAGTATTGACCTAGCTAAAAGGATTGCAAAAAATGGTGGGTTGATTGGGATGTGGCCTTCCGGGTTTTCGGCTTCTTTTGAAGAGTTTGTTGACCATACCTTGAGAATGATAGATGCTGTAGGTGTTGGTCATGTGGGGATGGGTACTGACATGGATGCCAACTTTAAGCCCGTGATCAAAAATTATACGGAATTTTTCCAATGGCGGGCTGCTTTATCGGAAAAAGGATTAACGGAAAATGAAGTAGCTCAATTAATCAGGAGGCAATGCTCAGCGTTTATTTAGAGCAAGTGCTGGAGGCGTGATTGTTTATGCTGGTAAATGCTATATTGATGTAGGAAGCTTCCGGGGTTCATCGCAACATTTGCGATCTTTGGCAGAAGGTGATCTAAAACGGTCAGAGACCTTAATAATGTGGCTACGAAGTCAGGAGATTATTGCCGTCCACGTGGCGTTCTTTACCTAAGTATTGCATAGGTCTTTGGGCAGGCTAATTAGATTCATATACGCGAGAGGAATCTAGTACACTGTAACACAAATTTCTTTGCATTTTGAAGCCGTCTTTTCGTCCAACTCTT
>CAZHNG010000263.1:0-9721 GCA_964533785.1 uncultured Saprospiraceae bacterium
GCAAATTTCAGGAAAGATCATGCCAAGGGGTTGAAAGCCGTCTTTCGGCAGTTCACTCAACTGCTCATAGGATGGGACTTATTCGGCAAGGAAACAGTAGCGGTTGACGGTTCAAAATTCAGAGCCCAAAACAGCAAGAAGAATAACTATAACGATAAGAAAATACAACAACACCTGGAATACATCAAAGGACAAATCGAAGCTTATTTAGAGCAAATGGAACGGGTGGACCAATTAGAAGATAAAGAGGAAAAGGAACAGCGAAAAGCTGGTATACAAGAAAAACTGGATCATTTAGATGAACGCAGGCAAAAATACGAGCACCTGGAAAAGCAACTGGAAGAAAGTCAAGCCAGCCAAGTTTCTACAACCGATGCAGATGCCCGGGCCTTGCCTTTACGCATGAAGATTGTAGAAGTAGGTTACAATGTACAAAGCGCAGTAGATGACAAGCACAATTTGGTAGTAGAATACGAAGTGACGAATGAGAATGATACCAACGCTTTATCGTCCATTTGCATTAAGGCTAAGCAAGTTTTAGAAGCCGATCGGATTAATGCGCTGGCCGATAAAGGCTATCATACTGGGGCGGAACTTCAGAAATGTGCTGCTAATCAAATCACTACTTTTGTAGCTCCAAAGACAACTTCTAATACTAAAAAAGCCAAAGCCTTCCGCAAAGACCAATTTAAATACGATTGGAAATCAGATAATTACACTTGCCCTGCAGGTTATCGATTGGAAAGTAATGGAAAGTGGTACAATAAAAACGGAGGAACAAATCGGCAGTCTTACAAGATCAAGCGCTATACTTTACCGCATTTTGTCTGCAATGATTGTCCATTCAAAATGGAGTGTGTTGGTGAAAAATATTTGCAATACCGCCACGGGAAGGTGATCGAACGTTCTGAATACGAGGATTATGTAGATGACAATCGTGATAGAATAGAAGCCAATAAGGATTTTTATCGACGACGACAAGCCATCGTGGAACACCCTTTCGGAACAATAAAACGACAATGGGGCTTCAATTACACCCTATTGAAGGGGAAAGAAAAAGTGAGTGGTGAATTTGGATTGATCTTTCTATCCTACAACCTTAGGAGAGCTATGTCTATTTTGGGCGTACGGGAGTTGGTTAAACGGCTAAAAGAAGCTAATGGCTTGTTTTGGACCAAATTACAACCCATTTTAAGGGATTTTGAGCCATTTTTTTTGAAATCAAACCCCACTAAATTTTTATCAAAAAATAATTTAACGGCCTGTAAAAAGGAACTATACCCTTGTCGGGGAATTTGATGTAGAACGATGAAGGTTTTTTCACAGACTGCCGTTACCTCTTATTAAAAAGAAAAGAATAATGATAACCAATGCAAATTTTGAGAAATACGAACCAATTGTATTAGAGGCAATGGATGAACTATTTCAGCACTGTATCAAAAAGGAGTTAAGGCCAAATGAATTTCTGGTGTTTCTTGAGAATGGACATTTTGACAACTCTCTCACTAAAAATGGATATAGTCCTTACTTAATCGGTCAAGGAATGGAAGGTGCAAAGGATGGGGACAGGATGTCATTCGTAGAATTATATCTTAATATTCCATTCGAAGAGAACTACAATAAAACCGAACATTCGCAGGGAAAATTTGACATTCGAAGACAATCAACTGCCCTTTCAATGATGGTATATACTCATTTTTGGGAGTCTAAAGTATTCCTTCGAAAACTAAGACAATTAGCATTACTCTCGGAAGGTAAAGAGTATGATTGGTGTTTAATTGTTCGACCAAAGGAGACATATAATTACATAAAAGACAACATCCGAGAGGTATTCAATAAACAAGGATTGAAAATATATGATATAATAAAGCAAACGTATCGCAGTCAAATTCGAAATGCCTTCGCCCATAGCGATTACTACCTTTCTGACAAAAAAGTATACTTAGATAATTACGATGCATCAAATAAATGGTCAATTGAATATGTAGATTATGATGAATTTGATAAGATTATAATTCTGACGTTGTTAATTCATCACGCTATGGTTTCCAAAATTGACGAATATCGGGACACTCTTGGTATAAAAAATCCCGATAGAGAAATATACGTACCCGAAAAAGGCGGCGTAAAACGAACACTTCATTACCGTCAAACAGGAAGTATTTATAGGTGGTTATGGCCCAATCAAATAAATAAGTAACAAGAGGTAACAATGTACATGACGATCATGCTCCTAACGTCGCACGCCGCATGTACAAACCGTTGTAGCCAATACTAAGAAACTTAATTTAACACTCACATAAATGCAATAGTGTTGCATTTATGTGAATAATTATTATTTTTGCGTTACACTAAAAAATAGACTATGCTTCAAGCAGTAAAGCTATCCAAACAATACGGTACACACGAAGTGCTTACCGATTTGAACCTGTCTGTTTCATCAGGTGAAATATATTGCCTTTTGGGCGCAAATGGGGCTGGCAAAACAACCACTATCAATTTATTCATGGACTTTATTAAACCTAGCTCTGGGCAAGTGAAGGTGAACGAGTTCGATGTAACTACTGAAGCTGGCAATGCAAAAGAACACCTGGCCTATATCCCGGAAAATCTTAACCTATACGGAAACCTTACCGGATTGGAGAATTTACAGTTTTTCGCAGGATTAAGTGGTGAAAAGCCTGATAAGCCAACTGCTAGAGGGCTTCTTGAGTCGGTGGGTTTGCAAGTAGATGCCATTAACAAGCGTGTTGCTCAGTACTCAAAAGGAATGCGCCAGAAAGTGGGGATTGCCATTGCCAAAGCGAAACAAGCCGACAATTTGTTGTTGGACGAACCCACTTCCGGACTAGATCCACAGGCAAGCAATGACTTTGCACAATTGCTCCAAGATATGCGACAAAATAATGTTGCTATCCTGATGGCGACTCATGACCTATTCAGAGCAAAAGAGAGTGGTACACACATTGGGATCATGAAAGCAGGAAAGCTGATTCACTCATTGAAAAGTGATGAGATCACCCTTACTGAATTGGAGCATTTGTATTTAGAGACTATGAAGACAGAGAACTATGCTTAAGTTAGTCATTAAAAAAGAGTTCATCACCGCTTTGCGAGATGTTCGGTTGCAAATCTCGGGGGCTACACTGATTATTTTGATGCTTACGGCCGTACTAGTAGGGCGACAAGGTCAAAATCAGATACAAGAAGAGCGTACCAAAGCCCAATCGGCTATGTACGAAAAGTGGCTGAATCAAGACAATAAACATCCGCACAGTGCGGCACATTATGGACAGTTCGCTTTCAAACCAAAGCCGGTGTTGAGCTTTCTTGATGTGGGCTTGGATAACTACACCGGAACTTCGGTTTTTCTGGAAGCTCATAAACAAAATGAGGTGCTGTTCAGTGCTGCACAGGATAGTAACGGCATGACCCGCTTCGGTGAGATGACTGTTGCACTGATTTTACAAGTGTTGCTGCCATTGCTCATCATTTTTCTAACCTTCAACATATTTAGTAGGGAACGAGAAGAAGGAACCCTCAAACTGATCCACGGGCAGGGCTTGTCTATGCGGCAGTTATTCATGGGAAAGGTGTGGGGCACGTACCTGATGGTGCTACTGATCTTTTTGCCGGTAATCCTGCTTGCTTATCTGCTGCTGGATCAGCAATTGGCCAGTCTTGATTCCGGGGTGACTGCAAAGTTTCTGTTGCTAACAGGCGGATATGCCATCTACTTTTTGGTATTTGTGCTGCTCTGTGTCTTGATCTCAGCTTTTGCTAAAAACTCAGGATTCTCCTTGTTGACATTGCTTGGTTTATGGATTGTTTCATGCATTATTCTTCCCAAGGCCACTACCAACCTTGCAGATAAACTATATCCCACGCCTTCACAGTTTGAGTTTAAAAAGACTATCCAGGATAAGGTGAAAAACGGAATTGACGGGCATAATCCATCGGATGTTCACTTGGCATCACTACAGCAAGAAGTATTGGATCAGTATGGTGTGGAAACCATCGAAGAACTACCTGTGAACTGGAGCGGCATAGCCATGCAGGCAGGCGAAGAATTTACCGATCAGGTCTACGATATGGAATTTTCGAAAGTAGAGGACATCTTTAAAAAGCAAAACATGCTATCTGAGTGGGTGGGATTTATCAACCCATATTTAGCTATCAGGCATCTCTCTATGGCACTGGCTGGTACGGATTTTCATCATCATGTAGCCTTTGCCAAGGTAGCGGAAAACCATCGCAGATATTTAGTGAAAACGCTAAACAAAGACATGGAGGTGAACCATAAACCGGGCGTGGCTTACGGTGACTACAATGTGGGTGAGGAAATGTGGGCGAGCATCGAGCCTTTTAAGTATAACCTTCCAAGTACGGCTACCATTCTGTCCGGTCAATGGCGAAGCATTGCTGCGCTGGCGTTCTGGTTGATTCTATTATTTGGGTTTGCTCACTTTTCATATTCAAAAATTTCAATTTTATAAAAAATGACAAAATACATAAGTAACCTAACCTTCATCCTATTTTTCTCATTTTCATGCACTCAACTGATTGCTCAAACGCAGAAGGGAAAAGTAACAGATTCCAAAACCGGGGCAGCCGTTATCGGAGCTACGGTAAAAGTGATTGACGGAAATGAGGGAACCTTCACGAACGAAAATGGAGAATTTGAAATTACTACGAATGCTCCTTTTCAGGTTAGTAATATCGGGTACGAAAGTCAGACGGTAAAGCCATCCGAAAGGTATCATAGAATACAACTCGTTCAAAATACCCTTCAACTTGCGGAAGTCGTTGTTTCGGCATATCAGAAGAATACGGAGCTTTTGAATGTAGCCGCCCCCGTTTCGGTCATCTCGAAAGCTGACTTACAGCGTGCCGACAATACAACCATTATTCCTATTTTCAATGCAGTTCCAGGAGTCAAGCTTGATTACTATACGGTTGGCGACTATCGCCTCAACATCAGGGGCGGGGCTCTTGCACAACCATCCGTTCATAGTAGCGGCTACCGGATGTACTGGAACGGCATCCCCATTACTTCTGCTAGTGGTGGGAACCCCCTGGGTGGTCTCGATATCAACTTCATTGATGATATAGAAATCATCAAAGGCCCTGGCAGTTCGCTGTATGGAGCTGGATTTGGAGGAACGGTGCTGGTGAATACCGAACGGGCGACCAGACTGGGAACTTCGCTGAATACTGATTTCATGGTAGGTAGTTATGGTACATTACGAAGTACGTCAGGAATTAAGCACAATGACAAGTGGGGAAATATTGCCCTTCAATATACCAGGGCGCAGACCGATGGGTATCGGGATATGACGGACTCAGAAGGAGATGTGGTTAACCTCTTCGGCCAGCTGTACACCGGAACGAAAGGAAATCTAAATTTCTTCTACAATTATGAAAATAGAACGGTAAACATAGCCGGGGATTTAGATGAAAACACTTTTTTGAATGAACCCACGACAGCTAACACTGTCCAACCTACGGGTTTTGGTCCAAATAAACACACCGTTGGCATTGGTTATAATCACGATTTTAATAAAAATTGGAGTGCTACAGTGGGTGGATATTACTTCAATAATGAGGGAGAGTTTATCTTGAGTTTTCCTTTTTTCGCCATATTTGACAAAGAGCCCTCAAATGGCTTAAATACAAGGGCCACAGCAACCTACAAAAACAAGATTGGCAATATAAATTTAAAGATAGACGGTGGTTTTGAATATGGTTTCGCCAATAACGAAGCAACAAGTTACGATGGTGATTTTAGAATAGGTCCAGCAACTGTGCTAACAATGAACGAAGCACAAACCGATCAGTTTTTAGCATTTACACAGGCGGAGTTAGAGTTTCCTAATCAACTTTTTTTTACCGCAGGCCTTAGCTACAATCAATTCATATATGATGTGAAAAGTGGGACGAATGAGCCCAATCCTTTGGTTTTTGACCAAAATGTGAATCAGGCAGTGCCGCGGTTTTCCGTACTCAAAAGGTTTGGCACTTATTCCATCTATGCCTCTGCCGGACAAGGGTTTAATCCTCCGGCAGCAGGAATTTTTAACGACTTTCTAAACCCGGATGGAACGGTAAATAGTGACCTGCGATCTTCTACAGGTTGGAACTTCGAAATCGGGAGCAGAGGAAATAGTAAGAATGGTCGCTTTTTTTATGATGTAGCACTTTACAACCTAAATGTACAGAATGCCATCATCAGCAGACTATTCGAAATCTCACCTGGTGTAAACGCAGAGCGTAAAACCAATGCGGGTGAAGTAAGGCAAACAGGTATTGAGGCATTGGCAGGTATTAATTTCACAACTAACCCAGATGACTTTTGGTACAGATCACAAATGAGAATTGGCTATACATTCAACGACTTTGAATACGTGGATTATCAAACCTTCCAAGCGGTTGATTTTGACCAAGATTTCAATCCAATCAATGAACCGGTGGATTACAGCGGACAGGAAGTGCCCGGTACCATCCCTCATTCGTTCCTTGTCATGTTGGATGTCAGGACAAAAGTGGGTGCATATTTGAATTTTACGCTCAATACCTATGATGAAACTTTTGTGACCGATGCAAATGATATTACGCTAGCGGGATATCAGGTGATGAACCTGCGTCTTGGGTATGAAGCCAGTCTTTTAAAAGACCGTCTATCACTCCATCCTTATGTGGGAGCAAACAATCTTGGAAATGAATTATACAGTGGGCTTACGGCTTACAACAGTACTTTTGGCGGATTCTATAATCCTGCTTTCAGAAGACAATGGTTTGGGGGATTGCAAGCTAAGTTCAACTTCTAAGTATGGGGCAAAGGGGAAAATATTTTTTGCTTTGGCGTTGGCATATGATTGCAGGAATGGTTTTGTCCCCTGTCCTTTTGATTAGTGCTTTTACTGGAGGGATTTACGTTTTTGCTCCCCAAATTGAATCTTGGCTACATCCTGATCTTATAATTGTAAAACCCGAAGAGAAAAAGCTTTCCATTCCTGAGCAATTACAATCAATTTATGATGAAGACGATTTGATTTCCTTTATCCCAGGGAAAAGTCGGGATCGTAGCTCTCAGGTCATTATGGCTAATTTAAATGGAGTTGAGACGACTTATTTTGTTAACCCTTACAGTGGAAAGCTTTTAGGAAGTATAAGTGGCGAACGATTAATGCAGAAAGTGCGTAGGTTTCATAAAGATCTTTTTAGTGGAAATGTAGGTCGCACGATTGTTGAATTTGGAGCCAGTTGGGTAATAGTACTTTTTATCTTAGGAACAATGCTTTGGTGGCCAAAGGACAACATGACGTTTAGAAATGCACTTAAGTTTCAATGGAATAAAGGGAGGCGTACATTTCGCGGAATCCATACGGTTGGTGGTATCTTTTTCGGTTTTCTTGTTCTCACGTTGGTTATTACAAGTATCCCATGGACCAAGCATGCAGGCGAAAACGTGGTATCAAGGATTGAGGCTTCACTGGGTGGTGGTTTTCCCATAGAGGCTTTTGTTCCTCCGAACAGCCAGGTTGTTGATTCAACACACTCAACCATCAATCTTTTACAGGTTCAAGCTATTGCCAACCAACTATCGCTCAATGGGCCTTTTTTGATCAACTTTCCTAATTCCCCAGAGGATGTGTACAGCTTAATCTCTATAGATGATAGACCAGAATCTACGTTCTATGTTCACATTGACCAATATACTGGAGCGGTGTTGCACAGTACCTATTGGGATCAATTAAAACCATTGACAAAAGCCATTACCATTGGTGTTAGGCTGCATGAGGGACGTTTGTTTGGACTGACCAATCAATTACTTATGGCGCTCGGTTGTTTAGTGCTCATAGGTTTGATTGCTACTGGGTGGATAATGTGGTGGAAGAGAAAGCCTGAAGGTAGAATGGGTCTTCCTTCTGTTAAAAAGTTAGAACTACCTATCACACTGTGGATTGTGCTTCTCCTTCTGGGAGTGCTTTTGCCAGTGTTTGGTATTTCATTTTTACTCCTCATTGCCATTGAATGGCTCAATTTAAAACGTTCAAAAAGTCAGATATTAACATGAAAACGCTATTGCATATCTTCTCTTTCGAATGGAAAACGTTGTGGCGCAGCAATACCCTGAAGGTGCTGCTGCTGGTTGGTTTTGGTGCCGGAATTTATGGCATTTATTTTGGCAAGTTCGAGATTGATAAGCAGGAAGCCCGCATTGCAGAAGTGCAACAATATGAGCAGCAGCAGTTCGATAGTTTATTGGTATGGGCGAAACTCGATACGTCCATTGCTAAGAACAAGGAGAAGTACCAGCAAGCCGTTTCTCCGTCTGGTGTAGGATGGAATAAACATTTCACGTACTACCTGACGAATAAAACCCCTGATGCGGCTGGGCTTTGTCTCGGACAAAGGGATTTATTTCCTGTGTATTATGGTGTTGACTTGAGTGACCTGGCCAGGCAAATGAATACGGGTGAACTGGCCAATCCGATGAAACTTTTAACTGGTAATTTTGACCTATCCTATGTGTTTATTTTTCTTTTCCCGCTGTTAGTTGTAGGCCTGTTTTATAATCTTTATGCAGGAGAAAAGGAAGGCGGCACACTTTCAATCTTACAGTCGCAATCTACTCCACTGGGGGTGATTCTTTTTAGTAGGGGCTTGTTACGGTTGTTTATCGTTTGGGTATTAGCTGCTATTTTGCTGGTACTGGGTTTCCTACTTCAGAGTATCTCATTGAGTGGAAATGGACAATTGTTCTTCCAATGGATGCTCATTGTATTCGGGTATTGTCTACTTTGGGCAATCCTGATGGGAGTGATTGTTTGGTTTCGTCAATCATCTGCTTTAAGTGCCATGCTAGGCTTGGGTGTATGGCTGATTTTCACGCTGATCACCCCTGCACTTCTTAACCTTTTTGTTCTGGTCGATGAGCCTTTACCCAATCGGGCGGAACTAATTCATGCGGTCAGAAGCCTAAACGATCAGATTTGGGAAAATCCAAAATCTTTTGTGTGGGATAAATTCTACTCTAATAATCCGCAGTATAATGATGGGGACACTACTGATTTCAGCAAATGGTACTACGCCAGCTTCACTTTACTTGATAAAGAGGCCAACACATTGAAAGCAACGTTTGAAGAACAGGTAAGCAAACGAAATGCCTTACTTGAAAAATGGGAATGGCTCGCCCCGGCAGCTATGGTCCATGAAAGGCTATCCATGCTATCAGAGACCGACCGACAGAGCCATCTCGAATTTGTGAAGGAAGTGCATACCTATCATACAAGTTTACAAGAGCTTTATTACACAAGGATATTTGAAGGGGAGCAGTTTTCAATCCAAGATCTTCAAATGCTTGAGCAGCAACGTTATATGCATTAAGGTAGACAAAAAATAAATTCGAAATCTTCATTAAGTATGGGTTGATTGGATGTTTAGGCTGTTCCATGGGCCTTGTTCCAATATGAACTATTTCTTCAATATATTTATGAATCGTAAAACCGTACTGGCTACAACATCACCTATACGCAAGCAGGGTTTTCGTGCCTCGTTGGAAAGGAAAGTGCTAAATTTAAAGTTCATTCTTCATGGGAAGTTCAGTGGTTAAAATCCCTGCCTGCGCATAGCTGAGAACCGTTGAACCGTTGAACCGTTGAGCAAAATCCGCCTCAAAAACTTGCCCTAATCAATTGATTGACAGATTTTTACGATT
>CAZHNG010000264.1:0-9716 GCA_964533785.1 uncultured Saprospiraceae bacterium
TGTGGTATTAAATGTTTTTTGGCTATTTCAACCTTTTCTTCAGTGGAATAACCGCTAATATCGATAATCTCCATGCGGTCTTGCAAAGCAGGTTGAATAGACCCCAGCGTATTGGCAGTAGCGATAAAAAGAACTTTTGAAAGGTCATATTCCAGTTCGAGGTAATTGTCCTGGAAAGTTGTATTCTGCTCGGGGTCCAATACTTCCAACAAGGCAGAAGATGGATCACCCCTGAAATCACGGCCCACCTTATCGATCTCGTCCAGAATAAATACCGGATTGGAAGAACCTGCTTTTTTAAGGGCCTTTATGATTCGTCCGGGCATTGCGCCTATATATGTTCGCCTATGACCTCTGATTTCAGATTCATCGTGCAAACCTCCTAAAGACATCCGAATGAACTCCCTGTTCAATGCCCTGGCGATGGATTTGCCGAGAGAAGTTTTTCCAACTCCCGGAGGTCCTACCAAGCAAAGAATTGGAGATTTCATATCGCCCTTGAGCTTTAAAACTGCCAAATGCTCCAGAATTCTTTCTTTCACCTTATCCAGGCCAGAATGATCTTTGTCCAGGATTTTTTTCACCTTGGCCAGGTCAAAGTTGTCTTTAGTATATTTCCCCCAGGGTAAATCGAGCAATAATTCCAAATAATTCATTTGAATAGCGAATTCTGCCACCTGAGGATTAATACGCTTGAGTTTTTTAAACTCCTTATCAAAAGTCTCTTTAGCCTGTTTCGGCCATTTTTTCTGTTCGGCTTTTTTTGCAAGCCTTTGGAATTCTTCTTGCTGAGGACTTTGCCCCAACTCTTCCTGAATGGTTTTCAATTGCTGATTGAGGAAATAATCACGCTGTTGTTTTTCGATATCCCCACGAACCTTATTGTCTATTTTATACTTCAGTTCCAGCAATTGCAACTCTCCGTGCATTTCCTTAAGGATCATGTTTGCCTTTTCCTTCAGATCGTCCGTCTCTAAGATCTTTTGTTTAATCTCTATTTTAGACCCCAGGTTGGAGGCAATGAAATACAACAGATAGGTGGTATTCTCAATATTGCGCAACATGACCACCGCTTCTGATGGAATATGCGGGGATAACTCAATAATTTTCGCCGCCAAATCCATGATAGAAGACAAAAGCGCCTCAAATTCCAGAGGGTTATGGTCGGGGACGTAATATAGCGGCTGAATCTCCCCCTCCATATAAGGATCAAACTGATTGAGATGCCTAAGTGCAAAGCGATGCCTTCCCTGCATGATGGCCGTGATGGTGCCATCGGGCATTCTCAGTATCTTTAGGATACGACTTATAGTTCCCGTAGAAAAAAAATCTTCCAGTTGAGGGTCCTCGATATTGGCATCTTTTTGTGAAAGCACACCGATCAACCGATCCTCACCGTAAGCCTTCGTTATGGCCTTTATCGATTTTTCACGCCCCACGGTGATTGGCATGACCACTCCCGGAAACAGTACCGTATTCTTCAGTGCTAAAATGGGCAAAATATCGGGGTAACTTGTCTGTTCATCTTCTTCCGATTGATCATCTTCAAGCGATAACAATGGTATAAAGTCTCCCTCTTCGTCGAATGATTGTGAGTCAAAAAAGTCCTCAAACATATATGTATCTTTCAAGCGGTTGTCTTAAATAAAATACCTCAACGTTTATCCTAACAAACGTTGAGAAAGTGAACGGGTTACTACAACTGTAGTTCAACAAACTAAATGTACAACTTTTATGCCACAAGGTATTGCAATAGACTTGTTCGGCGGCTTCTCAATCGGCTACAATGGCCAAATTCTATCCTATACTTCGTTAAAAAGCCTCACCGTACCACAGGTATGCTTACGTTTTTTTGCCTCGCACAGAATAAAATTTGTCTCATTTCGCTCGATCAGAAGCCACCGAACAAGTTTAATGAAAAACCTGCAACTATGGCATTCATAAGACTTAAACCGGCCAAAAGGTCAGGAAAAACAACCATTACTCCCGCAAATCCTCCACATAAAAATCCGGATACTTTGACTGATCAAACTCAAAAACGGAAGGTAAATAATTCTTATTAGGCTCTAACTTTTTCACGTTGATGATGTAGCGGGTTCCATCCTTATTGAAAGCTTCAATTTTTGTAATGTCCTTTGTTTTTGAATGCAGGCTCAATCTAAGCTTAAAATAATCACTTTCCCTGCTCAAAGGTTTAAATTCAATTTGCTTGATGGGCTGATTATTTTCGACTAGTTCGTTAGTCAAAGCGTATACATAATTATCCGTAGTGTAAAAATTGAACATAGATTGCGGCGAAAGGATATTGCCCGTTTCTTCTTCCTCAGGAATATCGTTTATTTGTACTTCTTCATTTTCTTTGAGAATATACCAGATCGCTTCGCCGTTGCAAATCACTTCAAAATCTCCCAGTACCATAAAATACTTATCGCCGGCACGCGCGATCCTTCCTTCCTGAACCGGTGAACTTTCTTCTTCCGAGAACCGGGTTTCAATAGTAAAAACGGCTTCAATACTCCGATAACCATTGTATTTTTTTTTCACCACATCCATAATAGCTTTTGCCTCCGGATCTACATCCTGAGCACTGGTATACTGGTTAGTTTGGGCTATAGCCAATTGAAGGAAGATCAATTGAAAAAAAACAAAAAGGATAGGTTTCATCATTGCTGTAATTAGTTCATGGATATTGTATCTGTATCACTAAACGCGTAATCGGAACGCGATATTCCTAAAACAATCCTAAAACGGGTTAAAGTTTACTTAAAATACTGAAGATCAATTTTAAGGAATTAGTAAAAACTTTATCTACTTTCGCTTGTAACTAAAATATTGATCTTTATCTCTAATAAATACATCCATCATGTTTGGAAATGCATTTGGTAATTTCAAAGAAAAGCAGGAAGAACTCCGCAAAAAACTGGTTGAAATAATCGTCGAAGCCGAAGCTGGTGACGGTGCCGTAAAAGTAACCGCTAATGCCGCCCGGGAAATTTTAAATATTGAGATCGATACTTCCATCGTCGACCCTTCTGATACCGAGGAATTGCAAGACTTGATTCTCGTCGCCGTCAACCGTGCAATCAAACTGGCCACAGAAAAAGAACTTGCTGAAAGCCAGGCTATGCTAAAAGACATGCTTCCTCCCGGCCTGGGAGGACTTGGAAAGCTGTTTGGAAAATAAAGTTAAGAACAAGTCTGATACAAAGTCTTCCATTTCCATTAACATAATATTGGATCAGGTACTGCGTTACCTAGTTATTCAACTATTTTTACGCAAGAATTAAAGCGAACGGAATAAATGAAAATATTGCAGTTACTATGCTGTTGTTTAGTGGTTGTTTTATCTCACGCACAAACGAATGTCGGATTAGTTGCTTACTACACTTTAGATACGGACCTCACTGACTTCTTAGGGAATAATGCCAGCAACGGAATTGCAAACGGTGCTCCTACCCTTGGCGTTTGCGGAGCAGAATCCAATGCGATGTTCCTCAATGGGAACAATGACTTTGTCCGGTTTATTGACGACCAAGTTACGGGAGAGTTTGATACGGAAGATTTCACACTTAGCTTTTATTTTAAGTCGAACGGCGGCACCCAAACTCAATATTTATTGACTAAGCTGGGCCCGGATTGTATCTTAGGTAATAATTTCACTATTCTTTTCGATCCGGTAAACAACCTGGTAAATGCCACCCTATCAGATGTAGATGGCCAATTCGCAACGATCAAATACCGAATTCTAAACGACGCTTGTTGGCAACACCTCACCTTCATACGACAACGTAACAAAATCCAGCTCTATATCAATGGAGAATTTGCGGCGGAATCCGGTTCGGATGCAAGAGTAGATATCGAGAATACCGGCGCACTAATCCTCGGAGGAGTAGAACAGGAGTGTAAAGACCAGACCCTGCAATTGTTTAAGGGTATTATAGATGAATTCCGCTTGTATAACCGCGCTTTAGATGAAGATGAAATTGCCGGTTTATATGCCCAACCCGACCAAGTTGTTACCAGAGATACCATTATTTTCCTGGGCAGTTCCGTTCAGGCCGAATTGTCCAAGACTTGTTCACAAGAGATTCGCTGGACATTGGGCAAAGGCAATGAAATGACCTCTATCTCTACCGCTGCCAACCCCTTAATTACTCCTCCTGCCGCAGGTACTTTCGTATACGATGTTGCTTTAACTGACAACCTGGTCAGGGACAATAACACCCGCTGTATTGCCAGAGATTCATTGATCATCAGAGTAATTGACCCGACTGATCTGGATTGTAATCAAATATTCCTGCCTAAAGCCTTTACACCTAATGGTGATAATCTTAACGACACTTATGGCATCAGCAATCCTATTGCTATTCAACAGTTAATCTCCTTCGAGATCTTCGACCGCTGGGGAAACCGGGTATTTTTTACCGATAACCCACAAGAGCAATGGGATGGCTTCTATCGCGGCACCGAAGTCAATCCCGGCGTAATGGTCTATCGTATCCAGTATGTATGCGAAGGCGAAGAAGAACTGAAGGTGGGCAGCTTCACCATTCTGAAGTGAAATCAATCCTGTGCCATTCTATTTTGTAATAAAGCAATTTGGATGAATTGATTGCTATGACTGATGGGGCTTTTCATTTAGACTAATGTTTTGTTTATAAAGTTTATAGGTTGATTTGTTTACATAAACCTATCAACAAAGGAAATGAAAAAGAATCCGTTGGCGGTATGCAAACTGTTTATTTGTAATCACGTCTAGCGTCTAGCGTCTAGCGTCTAGCGTCTAGCGTAAAAATCCCAATTTATACTCTGCCATCAAAGACGTTCTATCTTTTTAGTTATCTTACCCCCATTAGCGGATTGTATTTCCAAAAAATAGATCCCCGGTTTTAAACCGCCGATGTTCAGCGTAAATTTTGTTGCCTCTCTCTCAAAAGATTCGACCACCTGTTGCCCGGCAGCATTAAATAATTTATAGCGAAAATTTTCTTTGTGCAATGGAGGCTCTATGGTAATTAATCCATGGGTTGGATTGGGATAGATGTTAAAAGAATCAGCAGGCAAGTATTTTGCCGGAGAATGAGCCCCTTGCCTGGCCCCACCTTTTCTGGTGTAAATGATTGTTCTATTTTCAGTATAGTGATCTAGCCTGAACTCATCACTGCCTTGACAAGCCACTTGCCCATGATTCAAAAAATCAGTGGTAGCCCCTACTCCTTCTATCCACTGATAGCTTACCCTGGGATTTTCTTTATTTTTCAAAGTCCACCTTTTTCGCCATACCTGTGGTCCGAGTTTAAGACTGTCCACTTTTGTTACTACAAGTTGACAAGCTCCTTTGGCTTGTAGCGGAAAAAATTCTCCCACTTCCAGCTCAAAGTCATACAGCAAACTTTCCTTTCCGTCGATAATAGAGAAACGGAAGATCTTTAATGATTCTTCCCGTAGATATACGTTAGCGGGCCGCCAATTCTGGAATGATGTATCTTTGGTATAATACAGCCTTTTATAAGTCAGACCGTTCAAAACGGTATCACCTCTCAATTTATAGGCTACCATTACTTCTGATCGATCCCGGTCAGATACTTTACTGATGTGCCATTGTTTTTCCTCGGATAAAAATTGTTGACAAAAGGCGGGTAGAAAGAAAAGTACAATTAAATTGCAGGTAAGTAGATATTTTCTCATAGGCATTAATTTTGCCTATTTAATATACGATTTACTTTGATGCAAATCAAGTATCGGTTTTTCAAGACTTTTCGTTATTGAGCACAAAATCAAAAATTCCACGCAATCAGGATAGTTCAAATTAGAAATTCCGGATAAAATCTTTCCCTTCCCGCCAGAATGTACCCAGCTAAAATTATTTTTTGCCACTTTGTCAGCAAAAATCAGCCAAAACTGCCAAAATGGCTGAAAAATTCAACCCTTATCCCCATTTCCCTCCTTGGCACACCAATTGATCTCAATAAGGCAAATTTGCTTTGAAAACTAAAACTAAAAACTAAGTAATTATGAACCTTATAAGAAGATCAAATTTGAATTTCCCTTCATTGGTGAATGAGTTTTTGAAAGATGATTTCTTCAACGTGGAAAGACCAAAATTTGAGTCGATGCCCGCCGTTAACGTCAAAGAAGACGATAATCATTACGAATTGGAAGTTGCCATTCCGGGTTTTGACAAGAATGACATCAACGTCGAAGTGAAAGACAATACCTTGACCATCTCTTCTGAGCATAAAGAAAGCACAGAAGACAAAGAAGAGGGCAAGTACAGACGTAGAGAATTCAGCTTCCGCTCCTTCAAAAGGATGTTCCACCTGCCCAAGACCGTCAATAAAGATGAGATTAAAGCAGACTACAAAGATGGTATCTTGCACGTGAACATTCCCAAAGCGGAAAAGCGAGAAGACATCAAGCGAATTGAGATTGGCTAAAACAAGCCATTGGGCAATTAGGTAAAAATGAATTTGTCAAAGCCCAACGGGAGCATTCCAGTTGGGCTTTTTTGATGTTAAATGTTAGGATCATCATCAACTATGAGTTTTAAATCAAGAGAATTGCTTCGGACAGTGTCCTTGATTGCTCCAACTCAACTTATAGTGTATTTCCACTACATAGATTGAATATCTGGCATTTAATTTCTCACTTACTTACCAACCTGCTTGGTCTATAATTCGTTGTATCAATAAGTGTAAAAAAACAATAGTAAAAATGAATTTAAATAACCTAACGATAAAAGCTCAGGAAGCGGTTCAGCGCGCCCAGTTTATAGCCACTGAAAAACAGCACCAGGCGATCGAGAACGGGCATTTGTTGAAAGGTATTCTGGAGGTAGATGAAAATGTAACCCCTTTCGTGATCAAAAAATTGGGCGTTAATTTTTCAATTATCAAGCAGGCAGTAGACCGTATGGTAGATTCTTACCCTACCGTTTCCGGCGGCAATCAGTACCTTTCGCGCAATGCTACTACTACCTTGCAAAAGGCAGGGTCTTACCTGAAAGAATTTGGAGATGAGTACATCGCCATAGAACACCTTTTGCTGGCGCTACTGAATGTTAATGATGAAGTGGCCCGGCTGTTAAAAGATAGCGGCATCAGCGAAAAAGACTTAAAAGCAGCCATTGTCGATCTAAGAAAAGGGCAACGCGTAACTTCCAGCTCTGCGGAAGCCAGTTATAATGCCCTGAATAAATATGCCGTCAATCTAAACGAACGCGCCCGGAGCGGAAAACTGGACCCGGTAATCGGCCGTGAAGAAGAAATTCGACGCGTGTTGCACATTTTAGCACGCAGAACCAAGAACAACCCGATTTTGATCGGTGAACCCGGCGTAGGTAAAACGGCTATCGTAGAAGGATTGGCACACCGGATCGTGAATGGGGACATTCCAGAAGACCTCCGGGATAAGGAGATCTATGCACTGGATATGGGAGCATTGATTGCTGGTGCCAAATACCAGGGGGAATTCGAAGAACGTCTTAAATCGGTGATCAACGAGGTCGTAAGCGCGGAAGGAGAAATGTTTCTCTTCATCGATGAGATCCATACGCTCGTAGGAGCCGGTAAAACCCAAGGTGCCATGGATGCAGCCAATATTTTGAAGCCGGCCCTGGCCAGAGGAGATTTAAGAGCTATCGGTGCTACTACATTAAAGGAATACCAGAAGTATTTTGAATCAGATAAAGCCCTTGAACGCCGTTTTCAAAATGTATTGGTGGATGAGCCGAATGAAGAAGACGCCGTTTCCATCCTCCGGGGCTTAAAAGAGCGTTACGAAACGCACCACAAGATCAATATCAAAGACGAAGCGATCGTCGCTGCGGTACAATTATCCAGCCGCTACATTACCGACCGCTTTTTGCCGGATAAGGCGATTGACCTGATCGACGAAGCTGCTGCCCGTCTTAGATTAGAGATGAACTCGATGCCGGAGGAACTCGATGAAGTAGAACGCAAGATCCGGCAACTGGAAATTGAACGGGAAGCGATGAAACGCGAAAGTGATGATGTCAAGATCCAGCAATTGAACGAAGAGTTGGCCAACCTGGAAGACAGCAGGAATGCCTTGCGCGCCCGTTGGGAAAGCGAGCGGGAAGTAGTTTTAGGCATTCAACAGGCCAAACAGGAAATCGAACAACTGAAAAATGACGGTGCGCGGGCAGAACGCGAAGGAAACTTCAGCCAGGCCGCTGAAATCCGCTACGGAAAAATCCCCGAAGTAGAGAACAGGCTTAAATCTTTCCAGGATGAACTGGAACAAATGCAGGTAAATCGCAACTTACTGGTAAAAGAGGAAGTCGAAGCAGAAGACATCGCCCAAATTGTTGCCAAGTGGACCGGCATTCCCGTATCCCGGATGATGCAAAGCGAACGCGACAAACTCATCCACCTGGAAGATGAATTGCACAAAAGAGTAGTTGGTCAGGACGAAGCGATCGAAGCAGTTTCTGACGCTATCCGTCGTAGCCGCACCGGTTTGTCGGATGAGAAAAAGCCAATTGGCTCTTTCTTATTCTTAGGTACTACAGGAGTAGGTAAAACAGAGCTGGCTAAAGCCCTGGCAGAATACCTCTTCAATGATGAGAATCTCATGACCCGGATTGACATGAGTGAGTATCAGGAACGCCACGCCGTTTCACGGTTGGTGGGAGCGCCTCCCGGATACGTGGGTTACGACGAAGGTGGACAGCTAACCGAAGCCGTCCGTAGAAAACCTTATTCGGTCGTGCTATTGGACGAGATTGAAAAAGCGCACCCGGATGTTTTCAATATCCTTCTACAGGTATTGGATGATGGCCGGCTAACGGACAACAAGGGCCGGATCGCCAATTTCAAAAACACCATCATCATCATGACCTCGAATATCGGCTCGGATATCATCCGCGACAATTTCGAGAAGATGGAAACGGGTAAAGAACGAGAAATTGTGGAGAACACCAAAAACCTGGTATTCAATTTATTGAAGCAGAGCGTACGTCCGGAGTTCCTCAACCGTATCGATGAAGTGATCATGTTTGAACCACTGACGGCTCAGGATGTCCGCAAGATCGTAGTATTGCAATTAGCGCACGTAAAAGAGATCTTGCGCAAGCAGGATATTGAGATCAGCATAACGGAACAAGCTATTGATCGCCTGGCAGAAGAAGGTTTCGATCCCCAATTTGGCGCGAGACCGATCAAGCGGGTCATCCAGAAGCGGGTACTGAACAACTTGTCGAAGCAATTATTGCTCCATAAAGTTGAACCTGGTAGCACAGTAGTACTGGATGCCTTTGACGATGAATATGTGTTTCGGGCGCCGTTGGAGAAAGAACAGGTCGTTATGGAGACGCCAGATGCCTGAGGCTAGTGCCTCGGGCAAAAACCTCCGAAGATTTAGGCGCTGACTTTTCCCGATCGCTATTGGTAGACTTTTGATGTTCATCGTCTCCAGGTAAGTGCATTAACCCTTTTATCCGTTGCTCGTCCAAGTCTCTGACTGTGACGTCAAAACTCGTAAGTCTCTGATTTTTATTGCCTATTGAGTCAGAGACTCGCGAGTTTCGCGGCATCGAGACATCTCTTGTGAGCATTTATAAATTATTTATGAACGTACCTACTGACCATCCTTATGAGGCTTTGCTCCGATCAATAACCTTCGCCCCAACCCCATAAACCACCAGATAATGCTATACTTTTATTAGCCCCTCAATTATATAATTTCATTCAATT
>CAZHNG010000265.1:0-9608 GCA_964533785.1 uncultured Saprospiraceae bacterium
AGGGGTTTGCGAAAAAAAATAGTTGCGCAGGAACTTCGTTCCTGACGCACTAGTGATGTGTTGAAACCGAAAAGTAGAAGGCACTTTGTAGATTCGGGCATTAGGATTGCAAACCCCAATCCATGGACTTTAGTATCGGTGTACTTAATTGTAGAACCGGAACTTTTAACTACCTTTGGTAGTCCAGTTCCGGTCGTTGTCAGTACTGTTAAAACTGTCCCGCGTAAATCGAAGGAAGCACAAATAAGTTCAGGGAATCTCTAGTTCACGTTATTGAAAGTGTAATTTCTGGGGATTACAAACTGTGGAAAAGGAAAAGCCACCTCAATAATTTAATTGAAGTGGCTTTTCCTTATGATTTTTAAAAGAGAAAAACTTAATCTGCTCTACGTTTTGCAGAATAATTTACCCTCAACTGCCCTGATCTTCTCAATTGAGTTTTAACATCTTGTACGATTCCCATCGTCACTTCACCATCAATTCTCAAAGAAGAAGTGATACGGCCTCTTTTATTTTCAGGCACTTTCACCTTATGCTTTTCCAGGAATAAAGTGATATCCTGCATGTTATCTGCGAACTTATCCCCAAGTTGGAGACGAGGTTTAGTACCGTATATTTCGCGATATCTGGCAAGCGGTTTTCCGATATATAAATAATTGACTAGCGATTTTTCCTCAAGTTTAGTTAATTCCGTTGCCTGAGGAGTATTAACCCTTACCTTTAATTCAGCGTCTCTCAATACGGTAACCACCATAAAGAAGAATAACAGCATAAAAATAATATCCGGTAACGAGGCAGTGGAAATCGCAGGCTTTGCTTTTCCTCTTTTCTTTGTAAATTTTGACATAGCAAAATGAATTTAGACATGAAGTTTAGTGTACTATAACTTCACGTTTGTGAAATAATGGAGCAGCTTTCGACTAACAGCTAATTTAACTACCCAAATTTCACTGAATGTATTTTCTGGAAACTAGTTTTCTTCACCGAAAGCAGTAGGTTCCGCCTCAGACAACACCATTGGAATTTCCGCCCTGATCGCTTTTCTCAGAGAAAGCGGCATTTCTTCCGAATAAGGGCGACCATAGTCTCTTTGACTTTTTTCATCCCAAAGTTCATTATAAGCACCTTTCAGTTCATTATAAACTTCGAGATAGGTTTTATAGTTAGTTCCCCGGTCGTTTTTCAGCGAAATGATAGCTTTCGTAGGTTTTTCTGCTAGATCAGGACGCTTATTCGGATTGGAAATAAATTCCTTTGCCCGTTCTCTAAGATCTCCGATCCTTGCAGGTTCTCCTCTTACTAATAATTGATTTTCGGCATTTACCAATACAGAAAATACATTCCTGGTATTCAATTTTTGAATTTCCGGTGGTTCATCAGACCACGGTGGTAGCTTAACGAGAATCCCTTTATCCTCAACAATTGTTGTTGTTACCAGGAAAAAGATCAGCAATAAGAATGCTATATCAGCCATAGAGCCTGCATTGATCTCATTGCTCATTCTATCTCTTGAACGTGTTCTAGCCATAGCTGAATTTATTTAAAAAAGTTACGAATTTCAGATAATACAAACGCACCAGCAGCAATAGTTATTACTACAAGTGCCGTAGAAATACTTCCCCCTATGAATTTTAAATTACCTTCCGTAATTTTTCGACCATCGGTTTCATATTTCTTGATAGCATCTGCAATGTACTCAGTTTCGGCAGTACCGCTGGACATATTATAAGAAACAATAAATACGATAATCAAAACAGCAATACCGATAATCCCTTTCAGAGATCCTTTTACATTAGTTGCAATTTGGTAAATACCAAACACTAGCATTGCTATCGCAGAAAGAATGGTTAATCCGATCGCCGCATTTAAACCAAAATTGAAAATACTGGTTTGTGACTGTTGCTCTTCCGGAAGCAGGTTGAATTCATTCAGTCCTGAGTTAACAGAAATGAAGTAAATAGCAACCAGCACAACCCCAAGACCGAATGCTATAGTCTGGCCGTTTTTTGTTAGAAAATTATACATAAGTTAAGTGGTTTCTCTTTTTATTTGAAAACATTGTTTTCTGCCATGATCTCAACAAGCGCGACGGATGCATCTTCCATTTTGTTTACAATACCGTCAATCTTACTTACGATATAGTTGTAGAAGATTTGTAAAATGATCGCCGTAATCAAACCGAATACGGTAGTCAAAAGGGCCACTTTAATACCACCCGCAACTACGGAAGGAGAAAGGTCCCCAACCGCTTCAATACGGTTAAAGGCTTCGATCATACCGATTACCGTTCCCATAAATCCAAGCATCGGTGCAATCGCGATGAAAAGAGAAATCCATACCAAGCCGCGCTCCAATAATCCCATTTGTACACTACCGTAAGAAACAATTGCTTTTTCAACTGCCTCCGGGCCGCCATTAGCGTTTCTAAGACCTTCGTACAATACACTTGCCGTAGGGCCAGGTGTCGATTTGGCAACATCCATTGCTCCTTCGAGATTATTGTCCTTTAAATTTTCATCAATACGCGACAACAATTTGTCCGTATTAGCAGTTGCAATATTCAAAGTAATGATCCGCTCTATACAGAATGCCAACCCTAAGATCAAGCAAACCAACACAAAGCTCATAAATACCCAGTTCCCATCGATGAAGTTTTTCTTCAAAACTTGGAAACCGCTTTGCTCTACAACTTCCTCGGTATCGTCAGCACTACCTTGCGCATATACTGTAGTAGTCGTTCCCGAAAATACTGCCAAGCCTAAAACAAGCAGTAAGGCTAATAATTTTCGCATAGTCAATAAGATTTTGCTATAAATTAATATTAGTTTAGTAAATAATGAGAATTTCCAAAAATCCAATTTGAACCATCAAGCGTTGAAGTTTTTAAATGCTGATCTAATGAGTGATGTACGCCTGATCTTCCGGAGAGACTACCGATTACTTTTTTTTGACGTTCTTGGTTGTAATAAGTGGTTTCTCGCGACAGCAATATAGTTCATCATTTTTAAGAAAACCAAATAATGTTCAAAAAAATTGAGTGAACACTATCTATTTTATACAAAAAAACCTCAATCCCCTCAAAATTCAAACTCTTTTTGATCAATTCAATATCGATTTTTACTTCAGCGGAGAGGAAGGGATTCGAACCCTCGATACCGGGTTACGGTATACACGCTTTCCAGGCGTGCCTCTTCAACCACTCGAGCACCTCTCCTATTTTTCATAAAAATAATAATTCTGCAACGCAAAAATTGTAAAAAGAAATAATAATACAAAATTTTTATAACATCGGCACTTTTTGAACCTTTGGTTCTCTTTGACTATTGAGCTGTTCTTTCCGTTTGAAATTCGAATATGTTTTCCGCATTTTGGGTTGTGACCGCAGCCACCTCTTCCACTGTTACCCCCTTGATTTCCGCTAACTTTTGAGCAATATACAGTAAATAACTACTTTCGTTGCGTTTACCGCGAAACGGTTTTGGTGCAAGATAGGGAGCATCCGTTTCCAACACTAAATGCCTGATGTCAATCTCCTTGACCGTCTTATCCAATCCTGCATTCTTAAAAGTCAGTACGCCGCCTATTCCCAGATATAACCCCAGATCAATTATTTTTTCCGCTTGTTCGGAATTTCCGGTAAAACAATGAAAAATTCCCCGTAAACGAGGATCATTCATTTCCCGGATCAGCTCTATCAACCGATCAGTTGCTTCCCGGGAATGTATCACGATCGGCAATCCTAAATCCATCGCCCATTCTGATTGGATTACAAATGCTTGTTCTTGCTCTTTCAAAAAACTTTTATCCCAGTAAAGGTCCATTCCTATTTCACCGACCGCACAAAATCTTCTATCATCCAACCATTCTTTTACAATATTCAGCTCTTCCTGGTAATTTTCTTTCACATAGCAGGGATGCAACCCCATCATGGCATGACAATGCCGGGGGTATTGCTTTTCCAAAGCTATCATGGCTGAAATCGAACGGCTATCAATATTTGGTAAATAAAACTTGTCAACTCCCTTATCCATCGCCCTTTGCAACATCTCCGCTCTATCTTCTTCAAATTCTTCGGCGTACAAATGTGCATGGGTATCAACTAGCTTCATAAGATATTTGATTAATTTTGCTGTGTTTTTGGTGTATTTAGGGCAAAGATAAATGAAACTTTAACAGAAAATTCAATGAGCAAAAAAAAATACTACGTGGTTTGGCAGGGAGTAAATACGGGAGTCTTTGATAGCTGGACTGCTTGCCAGGAACAAATCAAAGGTTATCCGGGAGCCAAATATAAGTCTTTTAAAAGTGAAAAAGAGGCCAGGCAAGCTTTTGCCCTCGGTTATGATACCTTCGTAAAGAAACAAACAGCTTCAACCTCCAAATTTGACCTATTAACCATTGACGACAATTACAAGGATGAGATCATCTGGGATAGTATTTCGGTAGATGCCGCCTGTAGCGGTAACCCCGGGAAGATGGAATACCAAGGTGTCGATACCAAAACGGGCATGAGGTTTTTCCACCAGCAATTCAACCTGGGTACCAATAATATCGGTGAGTTCTTAGCCATCGTCCATGCACTGGCCATGTTAAAAAAAGAAGACAAAAAAACGCCCATTTACACCGATTCGAAAATTGCTATGAAATGGGTAAAGCAGAAGTACTGTGCTACCAAACTGAAAAAAACAGAAAATACAAAAAAATTATACGAAGTGATCAGCAGGGCTGAAAAATGGCTCGCCAATAACACTTATCCCAACCCAATATTAAAATGGGACACGGAAAGGTGGGGAGAAATACCGGCAGATTTTGGCCGGAAATAAGGACTGAGTCCTTCAATCGTAGCCTTAACTTCACTCAATTACCTGCAATGAAACGATCTCCTTGCGTTTCACGTACCCTTTTCTTTCGGGAGCATAGATCTCAGTAGTTTGGTATTCCGCAATGACTTGTTTTCCATTCATCGCACCGGGATCGTTAATGAAATTAATAGCACCGTCAAATGGTCTCAACCAAACCAACTTGAGCAAACTACCATCAATTGTTTCTAAGGTTACGACCACCAGATCCTTGATCTCAACTCCCGTGATCGTTCCTTGCGCCTGGTTTTCAGCATTGCTGATCTCTACCCTGGGTTTGGTCTCTACGGTTTCAACGGTCTCCACCATTTTCATAAGTGCATCCGGACACTTAACGGCCATTCGAATGCCCACCTTTTCCCCAAGCTGGTACATCGCATTTTGATCGCTCATGTCAATCCCCAAAGAATCTCTGCCGCTTTCATCAAGAGCCGATAAACTCTGAATAATGCACATTCCCAACTCCATCTGCAATTCTTGCTGGTTCTTTCCAGTCAATTCCTTTTCTTGTATACACTTACAAGCTTCGTCGGTAATAATATCGAGATTATCCTGAGCAAAACTCAACTGAAGCCCCAAAAGGCAGATAAAGGAGAAAAAAATATGTTTCATCTGATATTGAATTGAATATGATAATGCATCTATACAATAGGCTTGTCTAATGCAAAGTAACCCGTCAAATATACAACATAGTTTTACAATACTCCCCTAAGATATCACCCCGCTGAAACTATTTCCAGGCACAAGATAAAATGCGAACCTGTCTAGCGTCTAGCGTCTAGCGTCTAGCGTCTAGCGTCTAGCGTCCAAACTCACAACTGATAATTAGGTTTCAACATATCATCCCGTTCTTTGTAGAAGTCATTAATAATGTCGATGACTTCATGCGGCTCATCCACCAATGGTATCAAGTCCATGTCTTCCGGGCTGATATTTTGCTCTTTATCTAATAACATCTCTTTGATCCAAGCCTTCAATCCTTTCCAAAAGTCTTTACCCACCAGGATAATCGGAACTTTGGTAATTTTGTAGGTTTGAACTAAAGTTATGACCTCAAACAATTCATCCAGTGTACCAAAACCGCCGGGGAGGATTACAAAAGCCTGGGCAAATTTCACAAACATTACTTTACGAATAAAAAAGTAGCGGAAATTCAAATTTTTATCCGGATCGATATAAGGGTTTGACCCCTGCTCAAAAGGTAGGTCGATATTTAAGCCTACGGATTTACCGTCGGCCTGGGCAGCACCTTTATTGCCGGCTTCCATGATGCCGGGGCCGCCGCCGGTGATTACACCGTAACCCGCTTCTGTCAGTAACCTTGCAATCTCTTCTGCTTTTTTATAATATTGATGATCTGGTCTTGTTCTGGAAGATCCAAAAATAGAAACACTTGGCCCCTGCTCGGTCAATTTCTCAAAACCTTCCACCATCTCGGACAATACTTTGAACATTGTCCAGGAATTTTCACCCTTTGCCTGATCGCTCCAGGTTTTCATCTCTTTTCTATTGGGCAATATTGCCTCATCTAATTCTTTCATATGAAATATTTTTGCGCCCACTGTTTCCCATCAATGCTTTTTTTTGAAAGCAACAGCATTTAAATTATGATCTAAGTAATGGTAAAATAATAAGTTCGCGTTTTTGAGCAGGCTATTTTGGTGTCAGGCAAGGCAAAAAACGCAGTCATCCTCCTCAGGCGGACGACGAGGCTTTTTAACGAAGCCTGGCGCAAAAAGAGGCGCTCACAAAATGATGAAGTTATTGTTTTACCATTACTAAGCATAAAAGGAACAAATATAAATGGAAATGTTCTCAGGCAGATTCTTTTTTGAGCGCTTTGTATTCTTTTTCTATAAAGTTTTTCAGGCTATCCAGGTTTTCAAATTGTTGCAAAATGTCGTGCAAAGTCTGTTTCTTCATTTTTGGAGAAGCACTGGAAGGCAAAACGTAAGTCATTACATCTTCCTCCGTTATGGTTTCTCCGCAAAGTATGATCAGGCGTTCTATTGCATTTCTTAATTCACGGATATTCCCCGTCCAGTTTACTTCTTGAAGTGTTTTCAGAGCACCGTCAGCGATCTTTTTCTTATTGGTACCATATTCTTCACATACCGTTGTAATAAAGTGATCTACCAACAGGGGAATATCTGCCTTCCGGTCATTTAAAGCAGGCACCTGGATAATAATAACTGCCAGGCGGTGGTATAAGTCTTCCCGAAACCGTTTGGCTTCAATTTCTTTACGCAGGTCCTTATTAGTGGCGGCAATAATCCGGACGTCAACTTTTATTTCTTTATCCCCTCCTACCCTGGTTATTTTATTCTCTTGCAGCGCCCTGAGTACCTTTGCCTGTGCGGATAAACTCATATCACCGATCTCATCCAGAAAAAGTGTCCCTCCGTTGGCCTGCTCGAATTTTCCGATCCTTTGTTTAACGGCCGAAGTAAAAGCTCCTTTCTCGTGACCAAAAAGCTCGCTCTCGATCAATTCAGAGGGAATAGCGGCGCAGTTGACTTCTATGATGGGCATATCGGCCCTGTTACTTAATTCATGGATTCGGCGGGCAACCAATTCTTTTCCCGTTCCATTAGGACCAGTAACCAGAACCCTGGCATCCGTTGGCGCAACCCGGGCAATCGTCTCGTGTATATGTAGCATCGGCTCCGATTCACCAACAATCTTCTGGACTTTACTCTTGGAAACTCTTCGCTGGAGTACCTTAGTCTCTGAAATAAGGGTGGATTTGTCCATTGCATTGCGAATAGTGATCAGCAAACGGTTCAAATCCGGTGGCTTAGAAATAAAGTCGAATGCTCCCTTTTTCACCGCTTCTACCGCGGTATCAATATTCGCATGACCGGAGATCATAATAATAGGTGTATCCGGCTTCAGGATTTCAATGCGTTCCAAGGCCTCCATACCATCCATCTGGGGCATTTTTATATCCAGAATGATCACATCATAATCGGCACTCTTCAATTTCACCAGACATTCCATTCCATTGCTGGCCTCGTCTACTTCGTATTTTTCAAATTCAAGAATATCACGCAAGGTGCGGCGGATACTCTTTTCGTCATCTACTATTAAAACCTTTGCCATAACTCGTATTTATTATCAAAGCTTTGAATACGAAGGTAGGTAATTTATGTTACGATTGCCTCATAAGCAAACATCCCTGTCAGGATTTTTAAGCTGCCGGCCGTTTGTTTTCCGCTTAGGTTTTTTGCACCAAAACTGCGGACATCCGCATCTCATTATCAAAAAATATAGCCTATGAGAACTCATAAAGAACGAAGAGATTCCAATGCGATCAATGCCGGAAGTATGGCGGATATTGCTTTTCTTTTATTGATCTTTTTCCTCGTTACCACTACGATCATTGAGGACAAAGGCATATTGGTGAAATTACCCCGTTGGGAAGAGGAAAAAGTGATCGTTCAACCAGTGCCTGACCGCAATTTACTGTCGGTCAAAATACGTAGTGACAACGCCATTATGATCGAAAATGAACCCAAAACCGTAGATGAAATCAAAGCGCTAGCTAAAGAATTCATCCAAAATCCCCTGGATTTGCCAACCTTGCCCAAGCGCCCTAAAAACGCCGTCATTTCCCTGCAACACGACCGGGGTACTGAATACGATATCTATCTTTCCGTTTACAATGAATTGAAAGCAGCTTACCGCGAATTATGGGAAGAAAAAGCACTGCAACGGTATAGAAAAAGCTACGATAATCTAACCATGGCTGAGCAGAAAGCCATTCGCTCGGAAATACCATTGGTCATTTCGGAAGCGGAACCAACGGAGTTTTAGCCTCTAGTGGTTCCTTGTATTGACATTTAAATTGGGCGAAGGGACGTATATAAGGTTTGTTGGGTTTATGAGGTTTATAAAGTTGATGTGTATATATAAACCTTATAAATCCCAAAAAAAATACGGTACAAGAAAAATTGCCAGCACATCTAGTGGTGATAAAAACTGTCCCAAGTATTGAGGTTAATACGTCTAGCGTCAAAATACCCAATCATCCCCTATCCGTTTGCCATTGCTGAGGATTTTCCCTCCACCGTACCAATTCCTGGTGCTGGTGACCATCAATGTACCCGATATCCAATGCAATGCTGATCAACTCCATATAATTAGTCAGCGTATGAAATGGACAATTAACGGTGGAAAAGTTTTGTTTAGCCTGTTCAAAGCCATAGGTAAAAATGGCAAATACCCCTAACACTTCGCCACCTGCTGCTTGAAGGGCTTTTACCGCTTCAATGCTGCTTCCTCCGGTAGAAATGAGGTCTTCGATCACTAATATTCTAGCTCCCGGTTTTAAGTCCCCCTCAATGAGATTTTGCCGGCCGTGTGCTTTAGGTTTTGACCGCACATAAACAAAAGGCAGATTTAAACGGTCGGCCAACAAAGCGCCATGCGGGATACCGGCTGTGGCAACCCCGGCAATAAACTCCGGCTGCCGGAGCAGTTTGCCGGAAAACCGCGTCATTTCCAAAAATCCATCAAGGATCAGAGAACGTACCTTAGGATGGGAAAGCGCAATACGATTGTCGCAATAAATGGGAGATCGAATTCCTGAAGCCCAGGTGAACGGATCTTGCGGATTCAATTTAACCGCTTTAATAGCTAACAATGCCCTGGCTATTTCCGTTGAATAGTTCATTTATCAAATTTTATTTAAATTAACTAGACTTTTGACGCTAGACTCTAGAAGTTAGACTAAAAATTCTAACTAAT
>CAZHNG010000266.1:0-9596 GCA_964533785.1 uncultured Saprospiraceae bacterium
ATTTTTCAGAATAAATAAAATTTCCGTTGATTGTCAATTAGTTAGAATTTTTAGCCTAACTTCTAGAGTCTAGCGTCAAAAGTCTAGTATTAAAAAAGGATGCTGAATAAGTTGCTAATTTTGATTGATAAAAACGGCATATTGAACTTATTAAAGTTGAGGTAAGTTACTGTTTTACCCCCTACCGAATCCAATCCTTAGACCGAAAAAATGACCATTCTACGGTACAAAGGTCAATAGTGGGGTCAACATAGGTTTCGTATTTCTTGCCGTTCAGGCTTACCTTAATATCTGCGTAAACAGCCACTTTTTTGCCGCTGGCTTCGTATTGATCGCGAAGCCGGTGCGCAAATTGCAGGATCATATCCGGATGCGTAAATAATTTGCGGGCTTGTTTTTCGTGGAGGTGATCGTAGGGTTGGATCCGTTCTTTTTCGCCGGTATCAAGGTCTACTACGGTGAAGGTTCCATATCCTTGTTTAGAGCGCAACATCATGCGCCAGGAGTATCGATGTCCTTCTTCCGTCCATGCGGTATTATTCTGAAACCAATACCGGCGCAGGGGATAACTTACGTGGAATGTTATTAATAAAATAATGAGCCCGATCGTTAATGAACTGATGGAAAAAGAAGGAGAAATCGAAGGATGGTGAGAAGGTGAAATACCCAATTTTTTGAGGATTCTTTCGGGAAAATCACTGGAAAAAAATAATGCAGTTAATGAGATCGACAAATAGGGAAAAATGCCAATATTAAAAATCAGGGCATTGGTGATATGAAATAGTACCGCAAGCCCAAAGATCCAGGGACGGGTTCTACGAAACAATAATAAAAATGGCGTAAATAAATCGATAAAAATACCGCCATAGCTCATTAAATAGGCCATAAATGCACTTTTAAACAATGGCCCGATCAAATAGAGGTCTGATTTGGCGGGTAACCAATATTTTAACGGAATGGCGTTGAGCCAATCCGCGTTTAATTTAGCGATTCCCGCGTAGAAATAGACTAGGCCCATCAAAAATTGCAGCAAAAATAAAGGCCAATAGGGAATATACCTTTGCCCGTATTTTTTATCCATTTTGACCCTCAGCGCATATCTGACGTCTGCAGGAAAGAAAACCAGCAACCAGGAGATCCAGCAAAAAAGATAACCGTGATTGAGGTAAAAGCTTTTTTCTAACAAGAACAGGTAGGTAAACCCGACGGCAAATACAACAGCATTTAGGCGATATTGCCAACCCAGGGTTATTCCTGCTGCCGCCAGCATCAAAATAAAGAAGAAAACGGTCATCCACGGTTCGGGAAATACCTTTACCCACTCGAATCCGTAATAAGCAAACTGAAAGCGATCGACATTGTAAGCATTAACGGTCAAATGGTAATAGACGTAATGGTTGAGTACGTCAAAAAAGGCTAACAGGCCGAAAGCGATCCGGAAAAATCCCAGAGAAGCTGAATTGACGGGTTGCCCTAAAAACCGTTTTATATCAACGTGCGTTGTATTTATCAACACAAAATTGTTTAAAAGTTTTTCTAAGCGACAACTTATAACAAGTTGTTTTTAACTCTTGCATGTCCTATATTTGTAGTCAGGGCTTTGGAATCGAAAATAAAAATAATGGCACAAGTAAACTATACAGAAGACAACATTAAATCATTGGACTGGCGCGAACACATTCGCTTGCGGCCGGGAATGTATATCGGAAAACTGGGCGATGGTTCTGCGCCGGATGACGGTATTTACGTACTGGTTAAAGAGGTGTTGGATAATTCTATTGATGAATACGTAATGGGCTACGGAAAAAGAATAGATATTAACCTGGAAGACGGCGTGATGTCCATTCGGGATTACGGCCGTGGTATTCCGTTAGGGAAAGTCGTGGATTGCGTATCCAAGATCAATACCGGTGGAAAATACGATTCTAAAGCTTTTAAAAAGTCAGTCGGCTTGAATGGGGTCGGGACCAAAGCGGTTAATGCACTTTCCAACCATTTTCTAGTAAAAGCAATAAGGGATGGCAAAGCAAAAGTGGCCGAATTTGAGCAGGGAATGCTGAAAAAAGACCACAAGGTCAAAGCCAGTGATGAAAATAACGGCACATTGGTTACTTTCAGGCCGGACGAAAGCATTTTTAAAAAATACCGTTTCCGCCACGAATACATTGAAAATCAGCTATGGAATTACGCCTATCTAAATGCCGGTCTTAAACTTTATTACAACGGCCAGGTATTTCACTCAAAGGATGGCTTATTGGATTTGCTGAAGCGTAAAACGGACCCCGAAGCGCTCTGCTACCCTATCATTCACATGAGAGACAAAGATGGCGATATGGAAGTCGCCCTGACACATGGCTACCAATACGGGGAACAATACTATTCTTTTGTAAACGGACAACATACCACTCAGGGCGGAACCCATTTGAATGCCTTCAAGTCGGCCGTTGCTAAAACTATTCAGGACTTTTTCGGTAAAAAGAATTACGATCGCCGGGATGTTTTAGCATCCATCGTTGCTGCCATCAGTATCAGGATACAAGAGCCCGTTTTTGAATCACAAACCAAGACTAAACTGGGATCAACGGATATTGGCCCGGAAGGCCCTACCCTGAACACCTTCATCGGTAATTTTGTAAAAGAAAAACTGGATAACTTCCTGCACCGGAACGAGGAAGTGGTAAAAGCCATTGAAAAGCGCATCCTTCAATCCAAACGGGAACGGGAGGAAATTGCCGGCATTAAAAAACTGGCCAAGGCCAAAGCCAAAAAAGCTAATCTGCATAACAAAAAACTCAGAGATTGCCGCATTCACTTCAATAATAACAGTAAAACCCCAGAAGAAGATAAAAAAGCAACAACCATATTCATCACCGAGGGAGATTCTGCCAGCGGCTCAATTACCAAAGCCCGGGATGTCAACACGCAGGCTGTCTTCAGTTTGCGTGGTAAACCCCTAAATTGTTTTGGGCTGACCAAAAAAGTAGTTTACCAAAATGAGGAATTCAACCTGTTACAACATGCCCTCAACATCGAAGACGGGATAGATGACCTGCGTTACAACCGCGTTGTCATCGCCACTGATGCCGATGTTGATGGTATGCACATCCGGTTGTTATTGCTGACTTTCTTTCTTCAGTTTTTTCCCGATCTTGTACGCAATGGTCATTTATTCATCCTGGAAACACCACTATTCCGGGTACGCGATAAGAACCAAACTTTCTACTGTTACAGTGAGAAGGAAAAACAGGAGGCTATTAAGAAGCTGAGAGGCAAGCCTGAAATCACCCGCTTTAAAGGGCTTGGAGAGATATCTCCTGATGAATTCACCGACTTTATCGGTGAAGATATTCGCTTGGAACCGGTAATTCTCAACGAGGAAACTCAAATCAAAGATATCCTCAGTTATTTCATGGGTAAAAATACTTCAGAAAGACAAGAGTTTATCATCGACAACCTGAAAGTAGAGAAGGATGAAGTAGAGGAAAAAGAGGAAACACAAAAAGCAATGGTAGAAGCAGCTTGATCTTGATAGTTACTCAAAAGTCAAGACCAAGCTTTGCGTTCCTTAATTTTTAATTATTGTTCTGGAAGTTTTAAATGCTGGTGTCACTGCTTCGAGGAAGTAGACTCCTGCCGGACTTTCTTCTCCGATACTCAATTGAAAATTGGATTTTCCCGCCTGATGTTCTACCTGCCAGGTTCTGATTATTTTTCCTGATCCTTCGACCAAGTTAAACTGAATGGATACACTATTTGGATACTCAATAGTCACATTCAACTGGTCAACCGTAGGGACAGGGAAAACCTCGAAATCTATTGTATTGAGTTCCTCCCATGTAGTTGTAGAGAGTTGACCGGGGAACAACTGTTGATAAGGAACGATCTGCTCCGGAAGCTGATCAGTATACCACTTTAATTGGCAATGGGCGTCTCCGGTATTTTGGTAATACATAATCTTAATAGGATATCGCTTTCCTGCCATTAATTGAACGGAGCCTTCAAAGGAAGTGGTATCAGAAGTACCCCATTGATCGATAATTAATTGTTCATCAATGGATAGCCTTGCCCCGTCATCGGCCTCTAATATAAATGAATGCAAGCCATCCACCAGGGGCTCTATATACCCTACCCAAATGACTGAAAAAGGATCGCCTTGATTCGGAACCTGTAACGGATCTTCGAGTGACCAGTCAAAATCGACTATTGGATCAATGCGGTTAAAAAGCAGGGAGTCTTCCTGAAGACCTGTCATCCCCTTGTAATAATACCCCATTAAACCACTTCCCGAACTATATTCCAACGAACTGAAACGCGCTACAATGGTATCTGGTATTGCGGGAACTTGAACAACCTGTTCCGGATCAGTCGCTCCAAAATCCCACTGGTTAAACTGAAATAATGATTCTTCCAAAGTTTGTATCGGAGCGATCGAAACAATATGCTCGGTACCAATGATGGAACTAAATGAATAGAGTGCACTTACGGACTTATCATTAATGCTGAGAGATAGTCCTTTTGGGTCGGTATCGATTGAAAATTGGACTCTTTCCGGGAAGATCTCTACAGATTGGGTAGTAGACATTCCGTCACTATCGGTTGCAGTCAGAGATAAACGGTACCATACCTGATCAGCCAGTATTGGTTTTCGGGGAATAATGTAAAATGACTCTTCCTGACCGTTAATTGGGTTCATTGCTTTTTCCCGTCTTCCGTCTACAAATAATTCCATCGCCCAGGTCCAATGCTCAGCGTTAATTGTACCGTCTTCTGTATCCTCTACCCTGCCTTTAAAATAAAGGGTATCACCTGCATGGTACAGGTCGTTGTTTTTGGGGTAAATAATAGCAGCCGCAGGTGGATACCTCGTGATAACGGACAGGGTGGCAGTATCAGAGACCAAAACAAAATCACCCAACTTAGCTTCGCAGTAAAAAGCACCTTGTTCCTCCGGACTCACAGCTTCTATTGAGTAAGTAGAAGCATTAGCACCGGGAATCGCAATGCCATTACGGTACCATTGATATTCCTCTGCAACAGGGTCCGTTGTAATGGAAAAATTTGCTTTCTCGCCATTGTTTACTGTTAACGACTGAGGTTGGTCGATAATGATTGGAACCAAATCGAAGATGGCTTTTATCGATTTATGATCCTCATCAGCACGAAAGACAATAAATGGCTCGTCGCTAATATTCTCCCAGCCTTTAAAGGTATAAGTTCTGCCATCTCGTTCAATATTTTCCGGAGTAGTTAATGTTCGGACGATACCTACTACGCTTTCAAAAGAGTGAGGCGTTATTTCTTGTTTACCCTCTAAGAACAAGCCAACACCTTCGGGTTCGCTGGTAATATTGATGTCGATTAATTTAGGGAAAATTTCAACGTATTCTCTGGAAACAGCTCCATTGTTATCTTCTCCTGTCAAATAGATACGGTACCATACATCAGTAGCATTGTGTCCTATTGAGGGGATTAGATATTCTCCACTTTTAATATTGGAAGTAGGCGCCAAACCAGGGTGGACGTGTTCAGCATGATGAAAATCAATCTGCCAGGTCCATTTTGAGGCGTCTATCGGACCATCTTCCGGATCGATTATTGCTCCTTGAAAATTGAGAATATCTCCTGCTTCGTAAAAAGCTTGGTCAACCGGGTCCAGTATATTAACTACTGGTGGCTGGTTAGTAGTTACCGTTAGCGTTACTACATTACTTGTAAGCGTGCCTGTACTGTGGGTAATAACGCAGTAGAATTCACTTCCATCATCATCAACGGTGACATTAGGATATATTAATGTGCTTTCTATTGCTCCTTCAATCGGGAAATTGTCTTTATACCACTGATAGGTTTCACTATTGGCGCCAGAAACTCTGATAAAAAATGAAGCATCGGCTCCTTCTGATACAGTGATTGAGTTAGGTTGCTCGGAAATTACAGGATCCTGGTCTTCAGCGTAAGTTATTTGGAAAAGTACGCCGTTGTTTGATTTAGTATTGGCTTTGACACTACCACCGGGAATACCTCGGCGCTCCAGATAATACATTGATCCGTCCTGAGCGGTAAGAATAGCAACTGGCCGTTCGATATTGGTAGCAAAGGTTTCTATTATTTGGTGTGTTGCTGGATCGAAAACTTTGATATATCCATCACAGTAATCTCCAAAAAAATATTTGTCATGGTATTTTTGAGGAAATTGGTAGTTTTCTGGATTGTAAAATGAAGCGCCGATAATAGAGCACCCCTCACTGTGAGGGTAGGCCAGAACTGGGTTTACATAATTTTCAAGATTCCCATTGTTTCTGATTCCTTGGTAAACTTTCCAGCCATAGTTTTTACCTTTTTTTATTTCATTTATCTCTTCAAATTTACTGCCACCAACATCATTTGCGTAAAAAAGGCCAGTCCCTGGTTGTATAGCAAAAGTGAAAGGGTTTCGTAGGCCATACGCCCAAATAGCCCGATTTTTCCCATCCAGTAAATCATAGAAAGGATTATCAGAGGGGATACTGCCATCTGCATTTATACGAAGGATTTTACCAAAGGTAGTATTCAGGCTTTGTCCATTTTGCCCGCCACCACCATCACCAACTGCGATATACAATTTACCGTCGATACCAAAAGCCATTGCTCCTCCATTATGAATACCGCTAGAAGAGGTGAGTTGATCCAATTCAAAAATCACTTGTTCACTGCCTTGAACTGCTTTATTCCCTGAAACTGTGATCCGAACGGCTTGATTTTGGCTGCCGTCGGGAAGAGTATGGTAATAGTATAGAAAGCCGTTATCCACAAAATCAGGATCTACTGCCAGGCCAAGGAGTCCGCGTTCGTTCTTGTTATCTAAATCAATCAAATGCAGTGGTTCGGCTAGAAGTTGTCCATTTTCAACTACTCTGATGGCGCCATATTTTTCTGCAATGAGTATTCGTCCATCAGGCAATTGTGTCATTGTTGTCGGATCAAGGCCCTCTGCTACTTTTTGCTCTATGAATCCATCCGGTAAATTTGCTGCATAAATTTCAAATAAGCAGACCCAAAGAAATAATGTTGTGTAAAACAATCGCATACTTCTATCTTATATTTTGCTTGATAATAATAGTAGATTTAGAATACGACCAAAGGCGATTCTAAATTGATCTGAACTAATCTATATTTGGGGGTTAGAATATTGTAATTAGCTGGAGATACCAGGGTAAGTAAGGAAGAGAAATGGTATTACTCCTCAAATATACTGAGGTAAAACTTTCAATGAAACGCAAAAAAGGATAAAAAATTGAGTACAGATGACATTTAGCCTAAATATATTCAAGAAATTGTTGTTTACAGATTTAAAGCACTGGAAAATTCAGTTGCTTTGATCGGTAAAGCAATGTGCCCGTATTCTTTTTGATCAAAAAAATATCAGTAGATGATTTCTCCTCTTTTCAGCCACTTACTCCATTCCTTATTATAACCGTGAACTTGCTGTGTGGGTTCTCCCTTGCTGTCAACAATCGAAAGACCGGCGTTGACCCAACGGAAGAGGCTACCGTTTAGGTTATAAACATTGGAGAAACCCGCTTTTTGTAGTTTTTCTCCAATCTTTTCACTACGGTATCCTACAGAGCAATAGGTAATAACTTTCTTATCCTTGTCAATACCGGTTACTCTTTCCAGGTCAAAATCATCATATCCTACCCATATCGCATTAGGAAGGTGACTGACCTCAAATTCCTCCTTCTCCCTGGTATCCAATAAGATCACTTTATCAAGTATGGGTTGTAATTCAGTGATAGAAATATCAGGTACGCTACCCTTCGCCATCCGTTTAGCCATCCGGTCGAATTGCTTTTCCGTAAACTGACCGGCTGCTTTTGGAGTAGGAGCACAGTAGGCTACCAAAAGGAAAAGCAAAAAATGCAGGTTTTTAACAATGGTTCTTAACATAAGCAATAATTTTTGGTCACCCATTGATCAAGGCTACTCTATAGTATCATAAACACGAATGGTATGGAAGAGTTAAAAATAAAAGCTAAATTTCGCCGGAAAAACGGTTAACAAGACGACAAAGTAAAACTGAGATGAACAAAGAAAAGGCAGTAGTATTAACAGCGGGCAACCTGGACAACTCCTTTGCAAAGACCTGCCATGGATTGCTACGCGGAACGGATCGGTTTGACGTTATGGCAGTAGTGGATGAAAAATACGCAGGGCAGGATGCTGGAGAAGTTATGGATGGTAAGCGGTTGAACATTCCGGTTTACGGTACATTTGATGCTTTTTTACAAGCAACCGATACCGTACCCGGTTATTGTATCATTGGAGTTGCGGTGCCGGGCGGGCAATTACCGGAAAGCATGAGGCAGGACATTATGAATGCCATTTTACAAAAGATGAGTATTGTAAACGGACTCCATAGTTTCTTAAGCGAGGATGCACATTTTGCCAGACTGGCGGCAGAGCAGGGCGTCCAATTAATTGATATCAGAAAACCCCGACCCCGGCATGAGCTGAGGTTCTGGACCGGTGAAATATACCGGGTTGAAGCACCTATTCTGGCCGTTCTGGGTACAGACTGTGCCGTCGGGAAAAGAACCACCTGCCGGTTTTTGCTGGAAAGTTGCCGCGCTAACGGAATTAGAACAGAAATGATCTATACCGGCCAAACCGGATGGATGCAAGGCTATCCTTATGGGTTTATCTTTGATTCCACTACTAATGATTTTGTTTGTGGTGAAATGGAAAAAGCCATCGTTGAGTGTGCCCGGGCACTTAACCCGGAACTGATTCTACTGGAAGGACAATCTTCTATCTTGAACCCCAGTGGTCCGTGTGGTAGTGAATTTATTCTGGCCGGAAATGCCAAAGCGGTTGTTCTGCAGCATGTCCCCGGCCGTGAATATTATATAGATACTCCCAACAAAATGGATACGGCGGAACGAAATATCGAGGTCATTGAAGCAATGGGCGCCAAAGTTTTGGGTGTTACGTTAAATGGAGAGAGCATGAAAAAGGAAGCATTACTCCAATACCAGTCTGAACTGAACGATCGCATCGGTATTCCTGTTATTAGACCATTAGAAGAAGGGGTGGATGCTTTAATCCCGGTCATCAATGATTACCGTTCCAAAAGAATGGGGAAAGTGTTGGATTAGTGATACCTCAATTTGGTTAGTTAATAAGGGTTTTTAGTAAATGACGACTGCTGATTTTATGCATATTGTAGATACCTTGCCCCGACAGCCAGGTATCTATAAGTTTATCGATGAGCAAGGAACCATTCTGTACATTGGTAAGGCCAAAAACCTTAAAAGCCGGCTTAATTCTTATTTTGGAGACCGAAAAGACCGCGCTCACCGTACCAGAGTAATGGTAAAAAATGCTCACCATATCGCATTCACGATCGTGGAAACGGAAGCGGACGCACTCCTGCTGGAAAACGCTTTGATTAAAAAGCACCAACCCCGTTACAATGTGATGTTAAAAGACGGGAAATCCTATTCTTTTATTTGTGTAAAAAAGGAACCTTTTCCACGGGTATTCATAACGCGAAAAGTATTTCGGGACGGCTCTACTTATTTCGGGCCCTATACCTCTAAAGCCCGGTTGAAAATAATTCT
>CAZHNG010000267.1:0-9455 GCA_964533785.1 uncultured Saprospiraceae bacterium
GAGGTGCTTAGCGGCCCTACCGTTTGGATGGATGGCTTTGCTACTCACCCCGATGTGATCGCTGTTTCAGCCAGCACCAGTCTTAACAAAAAATCATTTTACAGTTCTTGGGGAAAAGAAATTTCTGTTTGTGCACCGAGTAATAATGGACATCCCGGGATCGGTACCTCTCCGACCTATCCGTTTATCAGGGGAAGTTTTCCCGGCAGGGGGATTTTGACAACTGACCGGGTAGGTCCCGTTGGGTATTCCAGCGCTGATTATACCAACAATTTTGGTGGTACTTCTAGCGCCTGCCCACTTGCAGCAGGAGTTGCGGCTTTGGTGCTTTCGGCAAACCCAGACCTAACAGCTGCTGAGGTAAAGAAAATCCTGGAATCCACGGCTGATAAGATCATAGATGATTCGACCGACCCTCAGCTCGGAAATGCCTTCGGCAATTATGATGAAAACGGTCACTCCCAATGGTTCGGTTACGGTAAAGTGAATGCCTTCAAAGCTGTTCAGGAAGCACAACGCCGGCTATCGGGTATTGAGAAACCCTCCGAAATCGTTCAAGCTAATTCCTCTCCCAATATAGCGATACCTGATAATGATGTGCGGGGCATCAGCGACCAAATCACCATTGCCAGAAAAGGAACTTTAGAAGATATCCAGTTGAAGTTGGATATTTCCCACACCTATATCGGAGATTTGGTTGTTGAGTTGATCGCTCCTTCGGGGAAAAGCGTATTGCTCCATAACCGCAACGGAGGAAGTGCCGACGACCTTCGTGAAACTTACACCATCGAAAAGTTCGCCAATCTAAAAGCCTTAGTCGGAGAATTGGTGGAAGGTACCTGGCAACTCAATGTTTGGGACGCTGCCAATCTCGATACCGGCATACTCAACTTCTGGGAAGTCGCTATCGAAATGCAACCTTCTGCAGCTATTACAATTGCGGAACAACCAGGCCTTCTCATTCCGGATGCAGACCCCGGTGGCATCCAACGCACTCTAAATTTTAACCGGGAAGGTACTATTAACGATATTAAAGTATCTGTGGACATAACCCATACTTTTATCTCCGACCTCATCGTTACCTTGGTAACACCTTCCGGAAAAGAAATTTCTTTACACGAAAGAGAGGGGGGAAGTACCGATAACATACTTGCCACCTATTCCGGCAAAGACCATGCTGATCTCAAAAACTTGCTTGGAGAACAAGCGAATGGAGACTGGGTGTTAAGCGTAAAAGATATGGTCGCCAGAGATACCGGAAAATTAAACGCCTGGGGAATTGAAATAGAATTGACGGAAACAGAAGAATAATGGTAGTTTTGATCAATGTCTCCATCCACATCCAATCGGTGACCCATCAGGCATTTCCGGTGTCGGCGGCAGTTTAAATTCAGAAGGCTCATTCTTGAAGCGATTGATCTGTTCAAGCAAATAAGACAAGTGAGCGATCAAGGAGGGATCCGCTCCCCGTTCTCCAATCCTCAAACTGTTATCGTTCTTTTTGATGATGTCAGTGATAAATTTCTCTTGTTCGTTAATATGATATAGTGCAACAGCGGATACCTGCCTCATAATATTTTCATCTCCCGCCAAATTCAGTAACTGGTTGAACAAAAGCTTCTCAACGACCCGGCTTACCTCCAAATGGTAATTCGAAGCGTTACTCAAACCCGACCGTGTACCACTGATAACACTGCCGATAAAGTCAACCAAGGAAATATGGCTTTTATCGATAGAGTGTTGTTCGACGATCCTCGCCAGGCGGGCGGGATTTAGTAAAAAGCTAATGGTATGCTGAGCAGAAGTCTCCGCAGCAGCCAAAGGATCAAAGGTAACGCCAGTATGGCCTTTAAATTGCTCTTTCACTTGTTCGTAACCAATGGGTTGCGGGGGAATAAACCGGATAACTCTTTCGGGAACGGCGAGAAACTCCGGTTTTAAGGTATTGATCAAACGCTCAATAGCTTCGCGCTGTATTTGAGGATCTACTACTTTATTAGGTACTTTTCCGTCCCCCCTGACTGCATAGCTGTATTCTACCCCTCCCACTATTTTGGCAACCGCTTCTATTTGATAACGGTGCATAAAATAGACCGGCACCAGTACATCTTCAAGTGCGCTCATCGGCATGCCTTCCGGGATGTTTTTCTCGTTGAAGTTTTTCAATGCTGTAGCCCGCAGGGCGGTAAGTCTTTCCAATTCATTAATAGGAGATTCACCATTATCCCATAAATGAGCATTTGGATGTGCACCATAAATGGGGCGTGCCCCCTCATCGGAAATATAATTTAACCCCAGCTTATCATTTTCTTCCAGCAAATTTTTCAAATTGACGGCTTCATCTTCATTTTCGTTAAATTGAGCGTAGCCATAAATAATGGCGCGCCGGTCCCATTCTCCGATGCCCGTTGTATAAGCCTGCTCGAAACTAATCGACCCGTTTTCCTGCACTACAAAAGGGTGCGGATAGTCCATTACGGAAGCTCTTTCATTCACGCTTGAGGCGAAATTATGCGCAAGCCCTAAAGTATGTCCTACTTCATGTGCTGACAATTGCCTTAACCGGGCTAGGGCCATTGCTTTAATCCTGGGGTCGGGAGTTGCTCCGTTCTCATATGCATCGACTAAGCCTTGTGCAATAAGAAAATCTTGCCTTACCCGCAATGATCCCAACAGGACATTGCCTTTAATAATTTCGCCCGTCCGTGGATCCGTTACGCTTGTTCCGTAGGACCAGCCACGCGATGCACGGTGTACCCAATGAATAACGTTGTACCTGATATCCATTGGGTCGGCATTAAGCGGTAATACTTTTACCTGGAAGGCATTTTTAAACCCGGCAGCTTCGAAAGCTTCGTTCCACCAGCCAGCTCCTTCCATCAAAGCGGTTTTTACTGGCTCAGGAACGCCTCTGTCTAAATAATAAATGATCGGGCTAACCGGCTCGCTTACGGCTGCATCGGGGTTTTTCTTCTCCAGCCGGTGCCGGGTAATGTATCGTTTGACAACTGACTCTTCCAATGGAGCGGCGTAATCGTAGTAAGACATGGGGAAATAGCCACAACGGGGGTCGAATTTCCTGGGTTTATAGCCATCATCCGGCAATTTGACCAGCGAATAATGTTGGCGTACGGTAACCAAGCTTGGTGTGGGTGAAACGGAGCGTATCCATTCTCCTTTGGCTTCGCCGGCAAAGGTTAACGTGATCTCTAATTCGGAATTATTTGGAAAGTTCTTAGTACGCTCCAGGTAAACGGCACTGCGGGAACGGTCTAATATGTAGTTTCCCTGGTCTTTACGGCTCAGTTGTGCGGCAACACCGTGTAAATCCGTCATTAAAAAAGGAGTGAAGTCAACTAATGCGCGGCCGTCTTGTTCTGCTTCGACTCTGAAACCCATTAATATGGATTGGGCAAAGGCATCTTCAACTGCCCTTCGTTCATCCGGATTATCACTTTCTGCCCTATATTTGTAATTGACTTCTTTCAGAAATACACGAGGGCCGATCCTTTCAAACAGAACTATTCGGGTATCTCCCAGCTGCGACCGATCAAGGCCAATATCATTTGAGCCCACTCCTGCGGATAAAGAATTGATCAGCAAGAATTCCTCATTGAATTTATCAATTTCTAACCAAATTTTTCCCTGTTTCACATCCCAATAGAAATTGAAAAATCCTTTGTAGGGTTTGGTTCGATTTACTTTGGCGGAAATATAACCTTGGGCGAGGCACCATTGAAAACTCATGACCAAGACCATTAAGGATAGGATAGTCTTGAAAATCGGTGTTGTCATTCTCATAATACATCAGTGTTTTCTGCAAAATTTGATTGTCAAATATAACCGCAATACCTAACAGTTAAACGATTTTTTGTAGCCTGGTCAGCAATCAGGGGATTAACTTTGACCAAGGACTTCATTTACCGGATAAAGTCTTTTAGTCTTCCGTTGTTTTTGCAAATGGCCAGAAAACTTAAACGGGATAATTCAATTTATTCTTATTGTTCCCGGCGTAAGGAACATCAAAAATACAGCTAAATGTTTCTTTATCCCAACAAGTCCGATATCGTTTTACCTTTTGATCTTTCTCCTGTGCTCCTTGACTTTTGCAGAGCGGTAAAAGGCCGATGTATAAATCTGTTTGAAAGGGGTATACGGAAGATATTGTCCAGGGATGCAAAATTGAAGTGAAGATTAAGGTCAACCTTATAAGCAGCGTAAAATAATACGACATAATTATTTCAAGGCAATATCATTTCACCCGGTCGCGGTTATCCTTCAAAAAATTTTCCCAGTTATTATATTTTTTTGACGAAGAGAAAAGACTTTGCGATTGGTAGTGATGACAAATGGCGGTAGCGAGTGCATCAGTGGCATCATCCACGTAGTCATCAAGTTTGACTTTGAGAATATTTTCCAGCATAGCCGCTACTTGCTCTTTGGTAGCATTGCCGTTGCCCGTAATAGATTGTTTGATTTTCTTTGGGGAATACTCGGTAATCGCTACATCGTGCATCATTCCCGCTGCCATAGCAACACCTTGAGCACGCCCCAACTTTAACATGGACTGGACGTTTTTTCCGTAAAAAGGGGCTTCAATAGCCATTTCCCTGGGCCCGTAATTTTGGATCAAACGCTGTAATCTTTGGTATATTTGCTGTAACCTTAAGTAGTGGTTATCATATTTTTTCAAATGAACAACCCCTATCTCCAGGATACCAATTTGTTTGGCCGTTGCCTCAATAATTGCAAAGCCGAGCACTACTGTGCCGGGATCAACCCCTAATAACCGAACCCTTTTCTCTTCCTTCAATTGAATTTGTTTATTTTACCAACAAGTTAAATGATTAATTTTAAATAACGGAAAAAATGGAATGTAATTTGTACTTAAAGTCCCAAATCAGGTACAAAAACCTAAATACTCCACCCCCGACCCACACCTCTAAACTCGTCTAACTCGCAACCCGTTACCCCCGTTTATATTGGTCATGCGGTTATTTGGTTAGATTAACTAACAGCATTGGAACAACTCATTAAACCCGTTGAAATCGTCTAATCCGTTCAAACCCGCAACCCGTTAAACTCGTTTCCAAACCACAATAAACATCCAAATCCTGAAAAAAAAGCTGCTACATAAATGGGCCGATCCGCTTTTGAAATTTACCGTACTCACCGCGTTGACAATTGCCGTATACTTTAAGGTATTTCGACAGGAAAACATCTTTGAGATATGGGAAGGCTTTTTAGCTAACATAACCGAGCCCGAATCCTTTATATTCCTGTTGATCGTAATACTTCTGATGCCGGTGAACTGGATGCTGGAAGCATTCAAATGGCAGCTTCTGACCAAAGTGTTCGTTCCCTTACCTTTTTATAAACTATTAAAAGCAGTGCTGGCGGGTGTTTCAATAAGTCTCTTTACGCCAAACAGAATAGGAGATTACGGAGGAAGAATGCTGATAGTGGGTCCAAGAAACAGTTGGGCGGCTTTTATGGCAGCGGTTGTAGGAAGTTTCAGCCAGATGCTGGTGTTGGTTTCAGTTGGTCTAATGGGTGCTATCTATGTCGGCACTTACTTATTTCACTGGGGGTTCAGAACTTATTTGAGTTTTCTTGCCGGAGTTGGTCTAATATTATTGATCATGTTTGGGGTCTACTTTAATATTGCGATGGTGCTTAGGTTGGAACGCTATTTTACCGGAAGAAAATGGCTATCAAAGTTATTTTCCAGGATTAAACTATTGGGGGAATACAACCGGGCGGTACTGGCTAAGGCTTTAGGTTTAGCGGCATTGCGGTATTTCACCTATACGCTTCAGTATTATTGGATGCTAAAGTTTTATGGTGCTCACCTTCCCTTTTTTGAAGCTATGAGCGGCATTGCCGGCATTTTTTTGTTTCAAACCATTGTCCCTATGCCACCGGTTTTAGGATTAGTAGCGCGGGGAGAACTTGCACTGCTTATTTGGAACCATTTTGAAGTTAATGAAATTAGTATACTAGGGGCAACTTTTAGTCTTTTTGTAATAAATCTTTGTTTGCCCGCGTTTGTTGGACTGATGTATATCGTTCGCACAAATTTTTTTAAACCAATACATAATGAGCTATAAATCCCTTAGAACATACGGAATAATATGCGTCGCATTTTGTTTTATGGCGTTTCAATCCCCAAGCCAGGCGGTTGAAGAAATCAAGAATAGGACCGTTCCGGTTAACTCTTGCTCGATCGAAAATACAGCTTTTGTTCCCGGAGAAAAAATTGTATATAAAATTTACTACAATTGGAATTTCATATGGTTAGCAGCCGGTGAAGTGGTTTTTGAAGTGAGCGAAGAAGGGGATCAATACCATCTTTCAGCGGAAGGCCGTACCTACAAATCCTACGAATGGTTTTACAAGATCAAAGATTATTACGATACTTATGTAGATAAGGAAACACTACTACCCAGCTTGTCCATTCGGGATATTAATGAGGGAAAATACAGGTTGTACGACGAAATCTCTTTTGATCAAAGAAAAAGGAAAGCAGTTTCTTTGAGAGGAAGGTCAAAGGAGGAAGCTAAAATACAGCGCTATGATATAGAACCCTGCATGCACGACCTGCTTTCCATATTGTATTATACCAGAAACCTGGATTTTAGTAATTTTAAGGAGGGTGACATCATTCCAATAAAATTATTTATGGATGAAGAAACCTGGCCATTAAACCTGGAATTCCGGGGCCGGGATGACAATAAAAAGATCAAGGGTAACGGCCGGTTCAAAACCATTAAATTCGGCCCGGAAGTAATAGAGGGGTACTATTTCAAAAAAGATGCTGAAATGAACGTCTGGGTTTCGGATGATGAAAACAAGATCCCTTTGCTGATCGAATCGCCTGTTTCTGTAGGCTCGATTAAGGCGGTTATCAAAGAATATAATGGTCTGCGCCATGACCTAGGAGCTGAAGTAGAGAAGAAATAAAATAATCGGGATTTAATTTTGATTAATGAAGAAAATATTGCTGCCAATCCTATTTGCGGGTTTCTTTTTCCTTGGGATATGGATAACCAACAAGTTCCTTAATCCAGGCGGGCCTAGAGAATACATAGAATCAGACAGTACGGTGATCCTTGAAAAAATTGATCAGGTTTGCAAGCTGGTGACCATTGAAGGAAACTTTGAAGAACGATACGATGAAAAAAATATCAAAGCGTTTACCGTTTATTTGCCGCTCCCCAGCACCTGGGAATTTAGTAAATCGGCAAGGTTAAGAATCACCGGTACTGTACTTGTCGGTTACGATTTGGAGGAACTCGAAATCACTGCGGATAGTACAGAAAGAATTATCGAATTAGCTAATTTTCCCGACCCTCAAATACTGGCTATCGATCACGAAGTTTTCTACGAAAATCTTAACGAAAGCTGGTTCAATAGTTTCGACGAAGAGGATTTTACGGCCCTTAATGCAAATGCTAAAAAGGTATTGGAACAAAAAGCAATTGAGAACCACTTGTTGGAAAAGGCCAGAGAAGAAGGCAACCAAATAATTGATGCTATCCGTTTTATGGCCAACTCTGCCGGTTGGGAAATAAGAATCGTAAAAAGAAAAAGTCCATTCCCCGCAACAGATCTTATAAACTGACCAGAAGATTTTTCCTTTCCTTAAAATACCTAATTCTAGGTATGGCGTTCCTGTGATATATTTGTATATTTGCAATAAGTATAAAGAATTATTTTCCCAACAACCGTGTAATCCCATGAAGTATAGAGAAATTTTCAATTCCTTACTGTATCATTCCTATTTAGACTTTTCGTCGGAATATTCTTTTCCAAACATCAATCATTTCTTTTTAACACAATGCTATACCTAAATCAGCTAAGTTAAAACTTTGGTGTTCAATTGCCGAAGCAACCTCTATTGGCTAGAGATTGCATGAGGTAAAAAAGATTATTCCCCATGGTACAGTTTTTTGACAAATTGAGTTTATCCGCTCGAATAATAATGATAAGCACAATGGCTTTCCAGATGAGTGCGATAGCACAGGAAGGCAGCAGTGCTCCTGTTACCCTTACTACTACACCGCAGATAGACAATCCTAATTGCCAATTGATCATGGCAGGGCATCACTATGCCGTAAAAAATTTAAATAAAAATTTCACCACTTACAAGACTCCTCCTCGAGTCCTCAGCCCTTGTAATGTACCATATAAACTTTCCTCAGTTGACAAGATATTCACCCTTCAGTCTGGTATCGATTCCTATTATTTCAAATGGGATAACTGGACTTTTGGTAAAGAAAAAGGTGACGGTGGGGTAGATGTCACCGGAGCTCCCAGTAAGCAATTAGTTGAAGGGGCTAATTCCGTCTTGGTTAATGTCAATCCCGGCAGCCATTTATGGCTTAGCATTGCTATACCAGCCGAAGGATATATGACTTTTAACTGGGACAACATTGGGGGCTCCACTACTTCTATGCTCCGCTTTACCGTGAACAAACAAGAAATAACAGCGGCTCAAAAAGTTTTTTCTCCTTTACTCAGGCCAGGTGATTTAGTAACTATTGAATTGATCAATAAAGGAGCTACTCCTGAGAAGATGGAAATTTCCAACTTTAATTTCTACACTAATTCTAACCAATTGATAAAAAGAACCTGGACTGCAGTAGATCTAACAGGTAACCGAAATTCTTTTGACCAATTTATTGCCATAGAACGTCCGGCAATTCAGCAGGTATTTTTTCCGGTTCATTTGAATGAACTTCGTGCTCCGGTATTAGAAACGGGAACATCCATTCCCCCTTCCGTTACGGGTGTACCATACTTTGACGAAGACGGAAACCCGGAGACTCCATACGATCAGGTTTTAACAACCGAGCTGAAAGAAGGCTTCGAAGTCGTTTGGATAGATGAAATCGATCGTGAAAATGAAAGACTTCGTATCCTAAGACACTGGACCGTAAAAGATGTCTATTTAGGCAACTCCATAACAAAAACGCAGATCATAAAAATTGCTCCGGAAAGTTTCTCCGAAAAAGAAATTGCCGGTAGCACTTCAGCAATAGAAAATTTCCGAACAAAGCACACCGGTAAAACTGAATCAGTGAGTAAAGAAAAGAGGTTGGCTATTAATACAGCTGACAGACAGTAAAGTTTTACCGCATTTATAAGAGTAGGTTTGTAAAGGGTTTCTCATACAGGACTGAAGGCGGAGGATTCTTGAATTACTCCGCCCTTTTTTTATACGTAAGACTACAGATGCCCAGCAATTTCCAATATGACCGCCATTGAATCGCCATAAACCTGCCTGCCGATACTGTAGATTGCGAGATTGAGGACTAGTGCTAACGGTGCCGTCAGGAGTGTGTGGGCTTTCAGTAATCTAATTCCGCTCTACTAAGTGAGAAGCCAAATCTAAGATGCTAGTGCCTCGGGAACTAAATAACCGGCACATTTCGCGGTCTCTTTTATAGCGG
>CAZHNG010000268.1:0-9413 GCA_964533785.1 uncultured Saprospiraceae bacterium
CCATAGTTTTTAATTTTTGGCATGTAAAAGCATCCTTACGATATCTAGTTTTCTTTACTCCCTTTTTGTGTGTATTTGAATACGGTATGGCTATGTCTTCCCAATTGAATTTTTTCTCCACCGTTTAATTGTTGACTGTTTTCAGAAACTAGAAGACGGTCATTTACCAATATTTCCGCATCGCCAAGCGGTTTAATAAAGACTCTGTTGTTGTTCATGGTAAGTTCGGCATGTTGAGGATACACATAAGTATCATCCCATTTCACTCTCGCCTGAGACCGTTTCATGTCACTACCGATGATTACATTTTCGTTAGAATTGAGGTAATTGTCCAATGAATAGACCAACCCTTTACGGTATTTAGGTGATAGTACCTCCAATTCGATTTTATCCAACTGGGTGATTACTTGGATGATCACTAAACCTAACAAGCCACCGGCAATCACCAAGGTAAGTATTCTGGACATTTCGGCGTCAGGGTCGGGAAATAGTAAAAGAATCAAAAAGTAGCCGATAGAAGAAACCAAGCCGGCGATAAGGCCGCTAAGAACTCCCCTACCCCTGGAAACGGAAGACCAGAAGGATAAGATCCCTCCAATAAAAACACAGTTCAGCAACCAAAAAAAGGCGATTCCTAAGTTACCTAGTTGATATTCGGAGCTTTGCACATTGTGTGCAATAAAGAACAGGGCCGTTGACACGATCGCTCCGATTAAGGTTTTAGAAAATATTTTAAGCCTCGAAAAAGTGCCTTCACCGCGTTCTTCTACCCACGCCAACATTGAGGTAAGTCCGACGCCAATGCTAAACCCAAGGGTAACGTATATCCAAACGCTATGATCACTTTTGCCCGGATCCAGGTCAAAAAGATTGATGATAGAAAAATAGATCAAAAAAGCCAACAATCCCCCCAGTGCTCCAAACCACAACCAATTGAGCCTACGGAAAATCCCTAGTTGGTCAAAAAACTCTTTAAACCCTACATTGACCGAGCCTTCGCATATATCAGGACAGTGAAAGCATTGGTAATTTTTCTGCTTCCACACCCTTAATGGAACCCCACAGTTTTCTCTGTCGCACTTGACGACCACTTTTTCGTCGGGTGGGATCGGCCGGCCAGTAATGGGATTGAGTTTCCTTTCGTCTTTTTTTTGCACCTTGCTGTAAGGAAAAACAAACTTCCGATAGAAGTTGTAAATCCTCAACAAAGGAATGAACTCGCTTAAGACCAATAGCAGAACTGCAATGCTCAGCAACCCTATCAATAGTGCATCCAGGAAAGAAAACCTGTCTACCAGATTGAAAGCCTCGGCGTCTGACCAATTCTGTATATGGCTAGTGCTATCGATCATCGCCCCGTCATTACTATACCAATAAACGATGTAATTTCGGGGCTCCCGGTGATAGTTTCTCTCAGAACGAGTTTGCACAAGATAGCGTTCCCCTCCTTCTTTAAATTTCGATACGTTTGTTACAGGTCCTTTAAAAAATACCTCCAGTTCAATTTTTTTTCCATTGACGATTTCAAAGGCTTTCAATTCATCTTCATCAAAATCCCAAAAAAGCTGATTGTTTCGCTTAGCTCTCAGGTAAAGATCCACTGTATTAGTAGTATCATTTCGCTCTACATGGGGAGGAACAAAACTGATGTCATTCTTTGAAGGTAGGCTATTCTGACTATTTCCAGACAGCGGAAATAGTAAACAAGCAACAGCGAAGGAACAGAGTAATAATAAGTACTTCATCCAATTCAATTTTTTCATTGCACGCTTATGATGAGGCCTGGTTTAACAATCTCTTGAAACTCCACCATTTTTCCAGCATTCTATCTTCTTGATTGTTCATTGGTCCGTATTTAGTCCAAGTAAAAAATGCGATGTCAAGTCCTTCTTTCAAAGGGTCTATTTCGATGGCAATCTGATACCTTTGGGTAAAAAGCTGCCGGTGTTCTCGAAGATCGGCGTCAGACAAGAACAACCCATGCCCAGGGTGGGTATGGAACCATCCTACCAACTTCAGTCCTGGGAAGGCCTTGAAGGCATCGTCTAGTTCTAACCAGGCCTGGTCTCCAAATTTTACCGTATACCTGTTTTGACTTTCCGCAGTAATGGGAATAAATTGTTCAATGGATACTTGGAAAGCATCCTTCTCTTCGTAGATGTTACCTAATAAAAAGCCCCCAATTTCCGGAATGCTTTCCAGACGAGATAAATCAATGGGAAATTCATATTGTTCGTGGAGCATTTTATTAATATCCAGGATTGTTCTGCGATGCGTATACAGATACGTAACCGCTGTATCAGACCAACATGAGGTGAGGTCTATTTTAAGATAATCGTCGTGTGCTTTAAGCTCATTTAGCGGAATGATGCCCAGCTCTGCACCGGATGATCCAGGGTCGATTTCTTCAATGTCGATCTCTAAAGCTAAAACAGGTTCCTCTTGCGTTTCCTCTTCTGTTGCCTGTTGTTCTTGTCCTTGTTCTTGAGTTACCGGTATTTTTTGCTCCATTGAAGCAGGAATGGGATTATCGCTTTCGGTGTCGGTTGAGATCTTATTTTGCTTGTTTTTGGGTAGAATCCACCAAATGAAAATTGCCAAAAGGAATAGTGTAGGGATCCATAATCGCCAAAGGATGACGTATGATAAAGCAGACCTGGAAGGTGTTCTGTCCTTTTTTATAAGATATTGGTTCAAATTCTCGGTCAGTAGAGCCGTAGGTAGAAAATAATTCTGTACGGTATCCAAGGCAGGCGCGATTTTAGTAATCCAAAAGGAGTCCGTACTTATTTTTACCATCGGCTCATCCTCATTGGGAGTATCCTCCATAGGGGAGGGAATAATGAGGACTTCTGGCTCCTCCTCTTCTGGAGGAACTTCCTCGACTGCTGAAGGTGACTTTTCCAGAGATAAAGTAAATTCCCTTGTTAGTGAGGGGCATTCTTTACTTTTGATAACCAGGTCGATATCCCTGTCAATAACGATCGTCCAGCCCGAAGCATCAGATCTTTCAACTACATAACGTGGGGAAACGTCGAAGTCACTTCTATTTCCACTTAAATAATATCGATTAGAAGTATTTGTCTTTTTAGGAGACATTTTTCCTATTTGCCGGCTAAGATACTGACGTCTTCCTTCGAGTTGCTGAATAGCTCCGTCCAGTGTTTCATCAACAACATTGGGAAAATCTGCTCTAATTTTCTTAAGGCATTCCAGGCGAGCACATCCCTTCTTTGCATCACACGAAGCCAGGCGATCAGCAGGAATAACATCTGTAGATGGAGTTGTTTCTGTAATAGTTGCGGGCTTCAAGATAAAAGATACCTGGTAGGATCTATCGTTCAAAGTAAAAAACGCCGTGACTTTGTTTGATTGAGCAAGATTATCATTATTGAGGGAAACCGTTTCAAGATAAAATTCTCCTGGAAATTTAATGGAAGAACTATTGCTTTTCAGAAGGTCATTGTCAAGGTTAATGTTCAATTTCAGGCCTGCCTCCCGAGGAATGCCCTTCCGTTCACCTTGGGTATTTAAATAATTAAAGCTAAGCACAAAACCACCACTCGCTCCATCTTCATTAGTGAGAGTAAATTCAGTATTTCCATTTTTTGACACCTCCAAATTAGCTACAATAGATAATTCAGCAGTCAATTGAAAGGAAGCACCGTCGAAAGTGAAAGGTTCACCAAATTCAATTCGAGTATTTTGTCCAAAGCTTGAATTGCTGAGGACGGGAAAAAAGAACAATATGTACAAATATTTCTTCATTACTCCTCTTTGGTGCCAAGGTTTCGATAAAACAAAAATCCAATTAACAAAGTGGTTGGTAAAATCAGGATCTGCCAGATTTGCCATTTCGCAGTTGGGTTCAACTTGACAGTTTTTTCTCCCGGTTCCGGGGGCGGCAACCGATTACCATTGCTATCGTGAATCAACACTTCGTAAGTCCCTTTTTCAGCCAGTTGAAAAGCCCGGTCGGACTTTTGGATGGTATCTCTTTGGGTATGCAGCTTATACTTGAAGCTTTTATCGTTTCGGATCAGTTCAATCCAATAAGGCGGGCGGCCGTTTTCAAGTTCTACGAAGAAAAACTCCTCGTGGTCTTCAAACGCTATAACCCTAAACTTTCTTTTGGTCAAGACTAAGGCCTGTCGATCACCACTTTGCGATCGAAAAGTTATTTCGTGTTCTTCACCATCTTCCCCTACTGTACTTCTAACTCTGAAGCGGAAGATACTATCTGCTACGATCGTTTCGTATTTGACCACCGGATGGTTTTCGATATAGGTACTATCTCCATCTATGGCTACCACTTCTATGCTTTTGCCTTTCTTAACAGAAACCAAATATTGTACATAATTGAATTCATCGATCTCAACTATATAGAAAGTATCCACAGACAGTTCCGGTGGTAGATAATTGGCATAGATGGCATTAGCTTCTGCCTTTATTTTATCAGGACATCCTTCTCCGTAAATAATCCTTTCCAGCAAAGGTATTTTTTCAGAAGGGTCATCTTCTTTTCTCGCTTGATCTAGTAAGTTGAGATAATGGACAAAATTGATCCTTGCTTTGATTTTCGTTTCGGCAGTTGAACAGTTATTCTCCCGAGCCTCAGCGAGCCTTCCGTTCAAGGTATTTTCGTTAAATATCCTTTCCAAACCGGCATCCAAACCCAAACAAAGGTTTGGGTTACATTTTCCCAAGTCTTTAAAATAATCTTCCTTTTGATGGTTTTCATAGTAGTTTGAAGAACTAATTAAGGTGTCGAAAATGCCACAATACCTTGTTTTATTCTTGATACGGCTCCAGGCCCCCAATTCATCTTTTATTCTTTTTTCGATGCTCTCTCTACTGTAAACCCGGGCATAACCTTTAGGGACTTTTCCGCATAGGAAATTATCATAGAAATTTTCTAGCGCCACTATATCAAAGCGTTTAATTGCTCTAAAGGACTGCTTTTCAAAAGTCTTAACTAGATTTAACGCTTTGTTGGAAAAAGGCTGGAGCAAAGAACTGCTTTTAAGCGCAAAAACGTCGTAATATTTTGCTACGGCATCGCAATCGTTATTGACTACTGCTTCAGAAAAAGCTTGTTCTTCAAATAGTAAAATCTGATTTTTCAGCCGCTCCATATCTTTAGCAAATTCCGGGTAGCACTTCCGGCACTCCGAAAATTTTCCATCGAGCAGAAAAACAAACTTATCGTATTGATCGGCTAGTCGCTCTATAATTCGGTAGTCATTTTTTGCCTGATCAGCTAAGTCCGGTGGAATATTGGGGAATTCTATAACTTCGTAATTAAACTTATTACTTTTACCATCCACATTTCCGGTAGTTGATTCTCCATTGCCCATTATTAGCTTGGTAATTTCGAATTCAACACTACCAGATCCGACACCAAAGATGGGGATGAGAAGATCACTCCCTCTTTCTTTTATCTCACTACTACCAAAGGCGTCCCTAAACGGAGGAAAAACCACTTCATTCGTACTAGCACCAAGTCGTTTTATATCTTTCTCTTTCAGCTCTAATTTTTTAGACTCATCACCAAAAGCTCCTGTAGTTTTTACTGTAAGTTCTAAAGTAGTTAACCTATTCAAGAGCGTTTCCGGTATCCTCAGGGAAATCACGAGTTCTGCAGTATGGGGCTTAACAATGGGGATGACATCTGACGAATAGCGGTTACCCTTTAGGATAGCTCTCCTTTTTGATAGGTTACCGTTGTCTTTGCATGTTTTATAAGCAATTTTTTCAGAAAAGTCGAAAGATTGTGCCTGGCTCGCAGCGAAGTCGTTAGAGATAGTGGAAAAATAAATTTTCTTCTGAGCGTAAAGCACAGTTGAAAAAGCCCCAAAAAAGAATAGAAAAAACAATAAGAGGGCTCTGTATTGAATTAGGCGGAGAATTGACATGTTGGTACGATTTAAACTGATTCAATCCAATTCTACAATCGAAATATCATCATCATCTTCATTTTTTTCGTCTTGGTTGTTCTGATCATCTTCCTTATGGTCTTCATCGGGAGGGTTTTCACTGGTCTTTTCTTCAACAATAATTTGATCGACTTCTGTTTCGGTGACCTCTTCCCAAGCTTTCCAAATACGATCATCGGTGAATATCCCTTTTTCTTTGTTTATGATGCCCTGAGGTTCACCAAAACTTTTTACCCAGCGTGCAACTTTCCTATCTTCCGGATAAGGGGGCCGGTCTTCAGCCAGGTACCTTTTATATTGGATAAATTCCCCAATTCTAATAATGAGTTCATCCAGGTAAAACAAACTACCGAAGCCTTTATGGTTCGTACATATAGCTCCTTTGAAAGCACCGTAAAATCGGATATTAGGGTGCCATACTTCAGAGACCATGGTACATTCTGCGGGCTGCTCGGGAAAGTTTGTGGGAAGGCGTAGCTTCAATTCATGTTCACCTCCGTATTTTGGCGATTTATTTTCGTCTATACCAATAATACTATTAATTTTATAGACAATCTTGTATACTACGGGCGGGTGGGGAAAGATTTTTGAACGTTCGATGGGCTCATAGGCTATCAATTCAGCGTTCGCTCTTGCCAACTGATCAATTCGCAGATGTTCTATGGCCAACCTTTCGATATAATAATCTTTAAAATCTTTCCAATTGTATTGGACCGTACTCATTAGTTGTTTTTTGGTTTTGAAGTGACTAATTATCCATGACTACCCGGGTCCATATCTTTTTTCAAAATAATAGTATCCCCGTCCTTGATACCCATTTGACTTAGAGTATGATCCTTTAAATCAGGGTATAACTTTTTTTGAGCTTTTTTTGAGAATAATTCATAAACAATTGGACCCATTTCAGTGTCGGCCCCAAGGTTTTTTACTCTAGCCACTAAAGCTTCGTAAAGCTTTTTGCCCGTTGTTGTCAGTGGCAAGCTTACATCGTACTCTTTTTGAAGGTGTGGAACACTTACAGTAACTCTAATTGTACTCATCTAAATTGGCTTTAAATTCTATGCTTAATTAACTTTTTTATTTAAAATGAAAGAAAGAGTCGTCCCCAGTCAATTCTACATGTTTGACAATCCCTTTCGAGATCACTTTTAATATATGAAGAGCGGGAATTCCAATATCTTTTAACTTTAAATCTGGCCTTGGAAAACTTTGATCTATTTCAGAAGTATAGTCTTTGGCTTTAACCTCTTCATCTTCTGTGGTTTTAAACTGATCAAAATCCTCTTGACGTACTTTGGGTCGGGGTTTAATGAATGGAATTTTTTCCGAACCATTTTCGGTCATGATAGTCAGGAATATTTCAAAATGCGTTGCAATACTAACCGCTGAGTCATCAAACATCTTTTGCAATACCCCCAGCGCCTCTCCTATTGTAGAGTTGAAGGAAAGCTCTTTTGCTTTGTTGATCTCTGTGATCTTGGTATGGCTGCGGCAGGTATCCCTAATTAAATTATAAGGGAGCTTGGTGTATTCGTTTGCCATTCCTTCGTAGTAAAATTGCTCTCCGGCTAATGAATTTCGAGGATTTGGGTCTACTATAAATTTAAGCGCCTCCTGGACTTGCATAGCTGCAATAATTGAAGAGGTAATGGGCGTGGTGGTTGCAATTCCCGAGGAGGCATATCTTTTAGCTCTTGTAATACAACTGTTTCGGTATTCAATGTTCTTCCAAGCTTGTGGTGTAATATTGCACTCATAACAGGATTTCCCTGGTTGGAAGACCGTAATCTGCCCCCCTAAGTCCATAATACCTCCATCGATCCAAGGTTTGTTCAACCAATGGCAAAATCTATTGATCCACAACCGAGTCAGTCGATTGTCCACACACCCGATAACGATATCCACCCGATTGAAAACCCCGAGCCCGATATCCAGAGTAGCATCTCCGTTGATCGTCATCGTTTTTATACTGGGGTTTATTTCCTTTAATCTTTGAGCCGCAATATCAACTTTCAGGTGAGTGCCTGTACAATCTTGCTCACGAAACAGAACAGATTTAGCCAGATTGGAACGTTCAATGACATCAAAATCGGAAATCAAGATATTCTCTACCCCAATCAGAGCGAGATTTTTCAAAACTTCATTACCCAAGGCACCTGCCCCGATAACCATCACTTTGGCTTCTTTGATTCGGTTGGAATCCCAATTTAGAGAGGAAAAAACATTACTTCTATCGTCAATGCCTGTAAGGTCAAAGTGTTCGCGATTGTTTTCCATGGATTTTTGTGTTGATCTACCACATAAAAGTAATAAAAAATTCTGTTTTTTGAATCTTTTACCGTTAAAGAACTTGCAATCGCACTTCTTTCAATAAACATGATTAGGGTTTCGCCCATAGCGCTCAAACCACCATAGAAAGCTGCTATTACTACCTTCCATTTCGCTTAAGCCCAAGCTTCATAAATCACCAAGGGTATTCTCAATAATACGGCCCCACCACAAGTAACCTAACTAAAGCAATAACTCCTAAGCAATTGTAGGAATTAAGGTTGAAATATTATCAATGAAAAACAAACTACCTAGTAAGGTTGCCAAAGCTGGTATAATCCACTTCATCCATTTGTTCAGAGCCAGGAAATCTCGATCGTTAGAATGTTCGATGACAAAATCGATGTATTCTTGCGTCTTTTTTCCGAATAGCCGCTGCCTTCTTATTCTTATAGGTATCAGCAAAAGCCTTCCAGGTCTTTTTCTTCCAAGGGCTGATGGTAAACAAACTGCAAATTACCACTATCAAACCCTTCCAAATTAAAGGGCATATGCATAATACCAAAATGATTGGATTCGTCGGCCATAGCTTTTAAGATACTGCCAAGACTACCATTCCCGCCTTCTTCTACTTGAAAGGTCACAGTGGTTTGATCCCCTTTTTGCGATACTTGCGCCATGCCAAAAGTAAGCTCCTACAAGTTTATTGACTTTGGCAACTCATCGTATAGGTTTGAATATTTCGCAATATGAATACTTGTAACTTATATAAACAGGTTCAGCGACCAGGATGCGATACAATTGGTATTGCCCCAACTTTTCATCGTATTGTGCATAAAAATCGCCGGGAAGAAATTTCGGTGTTTTCACTGGGTTTTGTTTTTTCCAGCTTCAGAACCTTGTATCTTTAATGGAAGTTCCCCAAAAATCAATTTTAAGCTCGACTTTAGCATTTTGAAATAAAAACGAGAAATCTTGTAGTAGAGTTTTAAATTTGAAATAACCACAAATCAAATTTAGATGTATACTGCAAATTTCGGTGAAAGTGGTTCTTCCCCACATTTGATGGAAATGATCAACTAGAATCCCCACCTATTGGTCGGCAGGCATTAAAATTCGTTTACGTAACAATTCAAAACCTGCTCGACCATATATCTAGTGCCTCGGGCATTAAATAAACGGTATAGTTCGGGAGGCTATTTTTCTGCG
>CAZHNG010000269.1:0-9349 GCA_964533785.1 uncultured Saprospiraceae bacterium
CGTGGCGACGCTCATCAACGAGCGGATCGGGCAGAGAGGCTGAAAGGGAAGGCAGCAGCAGGGGATGACGATCAGGCCGCCGCGCGCTTGCGGTCTTTATCGCGCCTGTTGCACGCCCTTGCGCTTGTCGATTGCAATCTGTGCAAACTTAGGGGCTCGCCGAGTTAGATTTTGGCATCGTTCAAACTCGATACGTCGATTGCGGACGACGATTCGATCGCATCGCGTCGATAGCGAGGCGGGTCGTCATCGGTGCCGCGATCGCTGCTCCCTTGCACTGCGCGTCACGATGGGTCATTACTACCTGCAATTGAACCCACTTCATTCTGGGAAATCATTGCTTGTCTGGCGTTCAGTGCGTCCCGAGCGTACGGCGAACTGGAGGAGATTGATGGCCGAGAGATATTTCGCTCATTCAGCCAGCCAGTTGGACAAAAGTGACTGGCAGGGGCTCGCCGAGCACCTGGAGAACGTGGCTCGTTTGGCGTTGGCCAGCGCGGCGCGATTCGGCGCGGGTGAGTGGGGCTATGCGGCCGGACTGCTCCATGATCTTGGTAAGTATTCCGACGGCTTCCAGCGGCGTTTGGCAGGCGGTGATCGTCTCGATCACGCGACCGCGGGAGCCAAAGAGGCTCGCAAGCGTTACGGCAAGCTCGCCACCCCGTTGCAGTACGTCGTAGCCGGGCATCATGCAGGGCTGGCCGATGCGGCGGGTGAGTCGCGGGCCAAGCGGTCGACCTTGGCGGACAGGTTGAAGGCCGACGTCGCACCCTACGCGGCGTTCGCGATGGAAATCGGGTTGCCCGAAAAGCTGTCGCCCCCACCGCTGCGGTGCCGCCGCGATCGGGTCGGCTTTCAGCTGGCTCTTTTTACGCGGATGCTCTTCGGGTCGCTGGTCGACGCCGATTACCGGGACACCGAGGCGTTCTACGACCGGATCGAAGGGCGAAAGCCGGCAGACGACCACTGGCCCGATATGGCGACACTATTGACCAGACTCGATTCGCATCTGGCCCGATTCGGCGCTGCCGAGAGTCCAGTCGACCGACTGCGGGCCGAGGTGCTCGCGGCCTGCCGGCGCGTCGCGAGCAAGCCGCCTGGACGGTTCACGCTGACCGTGCCGACGGGTGGCGGCAAGACGCTGGCGTCGCTCGCCTTCGCGCTGCAACACGCCGTGGCGCATGGCTTGGACCGGTTGATCTATGTCGTGCCGTTCACGAGCATCATCGAGCAGAACGCTCAGGTGTTTCGCGAGGCGCTCGGCGAAGAGGCCGTGCTCGAACATCATTCGGGCTTCGACGACGGTGTGGTCGACAAGGACGCGCGCGACAAGCTGCGGCACGCGGCACCGCGCTTTGCCGCGCCGGTGACGGTGACGACGGCAGTGCAGTTCTTCGAATCGCTGTTCACCGACCGGCCGGGGCGGGCGCGGAAGCTGCCGTCATTCGCCAGGGCGGTGATCGTCCTCGACGAAGCGCAGACTTTGCCCTTGGGGCTGCTGCGGCCGTGCGTTGCCGCATTGGACGAGTTGGCGGCGAATTATGGCTCGACCGTGGTCCTCTGCACGGCGACGCAGCCGGCTCTGAACGAGGCGGACGGGTTCAAGGGTGGGCTGCGGGACGTGACCGAGATCGCTCCCGATCCGCCACGGCTCTACGAAAGCCTGAAGCGTGTTCGGGTCGAGCCGGTCGAGACGTTAGGGGTGGAGGGACTGGCAGGACGGCTCGCCCAAGAGCCGCAGGTGCTGGCGATCGTCGATACCAAGCGGCAGGCGCGGGACGTGTTCGCGGCGCTGATTGCGGTCGAGCGGGAGGGCTGCTTTCATCTCTCGACCTGGATGTGCCCGGCACATCGGCGGCAGACACTGGATGTGATCCGCGCGCGTTTGACACGGGGCGAGCCCTGTCGGGTGGTCTCGACGACACTGATCGAGGCAGGGGTGGATGTCGATTTTCCGACTGTCTACCGGGCCGAGTGCGGGCTCGACCAGCTCGCGCAGGCGGCGGGGCGGTGTAACCGAAACGGCAGGCGACCGGTCGCGGACAGTGTGGTGCAGGTGTTGGAGCTAGAGGGCACCAAGCTCCAGGGTGATCGCGATCGGCGGGTGAAGATGGCGCGCTCGGTGTTGCGGCAGCATGACGATCCGCTCTCGCTGGAGGCGGTACGGGCGTTCTTCCAGCAGGTCTATTGGCTCGAGGGCGAAGGGCTCGACGCCAAATACCTCATGCCGTTGCACGAGGAGCGAGCGGTCGATTGGCAGTTCGACTTTGCCGAGATCGCGCTTCGCTTTCGGATGATCGAGGACGAGTCGGAGCCCGTGGTGATCCCGTTCGACGACGAGGCGCGGCGGCCGCTCTGCTTCCTGCGCACGCTGGACGACAGGCCGCCGCGCGACGTGATGCGCAAGCTGCAGTCCTATGTGGTCGGCTTGCGGACGCGGGAGCTTGCCGGGCTCGTGGCGAGTGGGGCGGTGCAGCCGGTGGGCCGGCACGAGCGGCTGTTCGAGCTGGTGGCCAGCGATCTTTATCGCGAGAACGTGGGGTTGGTGTTCGAGGATCCGACCACGCGGACGGCGGAGAGCAATGTGATTTAGCTTCTGCTGTCAGCGGTAATGAATTGAACCTTCGTATACCGAATGAGAATGCATAAGTGCTTGGTGCTTGCTCGCACAACCCAGGATGGCAAAGGATGCGTCCATGGCTTATCCATCTCCGCGTCACCGATGGGTCCTCATCACGATCGAGATCCCATGGTGTCGGATTCCTCTCGTACGCTTGGCTATCGCCTGGAAATGAGAGGCCATGGTCGACGAACGCGTCGTTCGTTGTGGATTGAAATAGTTGATCACCGCTGACGAAAATGGAGCACAATAGCTTAGGCTACTGTGCTCCTATCGTCGCGATTTCGAAAGGTGTTCAATAGAAATGGTATACGGGGTGACCCTACATGTCTGGGGCGAACACGCCTGCTTCACCCGGCCAGAGATGAAGGTCGAGCGGGTTTCCTATGACGTGATGACGCCTTCGGCGGCGCGTGGTGTTCTGGAGGCGGTGCATTGGAAACCGGCGATCTGCTGGATCGTCGACCGGATCACGGTGCTGCGACAGGTCCGCTTCGAGAGCCTGCGGCGCAACGAAGTCGGGCATCGGATTCCGGCGAGTTCGGCTGCGTCGGCGATGAAACGTGGCAGCGGAGATCTCGGGCTTATTGTCGACGACGACCGGCAGCAGCGGGCCTCGACTTTGCTGCGGGATGTTGCCTATCTCATCGACGCGCATTTCGAGCTGACCGACAAGGCCGGCCCCGAAGACAATGTGGGCAAGCATCTCGACATGGCGCGGCGGCGGGCGCGGGCGGGGCAGTGCTTTCATCGGCCCTATCTCGGCTGCCGCGAGTTTGCCGCCGATTTTACGCTGATCGAGGGCGAGGCGCCGGAGCCGCCGTCGGCGCTGCGTGGCGAGCGCGATCTCGGCTGGATGCTCTACGACATCGATTTTGCGAACGACATGACGCCACGGTTCTTTCGGGCGGTGATGCGCGACGGGGTGATCGACGTGCCCGAACCCACGAGCCCGGAGATCAGGGGATGATCCTCCAGTCCCTGGTCGATTTCGACCGACGGCAGCGGGCGACGCCTGGCGAGGCGCCGGCGGCCGACGGCTACACGAAGGAGAAGGTCAGCTTTGCACTCGTGATCGATGCCGAAGGCCAACTCCTGGACGCGATCGATCTTCGCCTCAGGGACGAGAGTTCAAAGAGGCTCGTAGCTACAGTGCTCGACGTTCCGCAGCCGGTCAAGCGGACCTCGGGTGTGGCGGCCAACACATTCTGGGACAAGGCTTCCTATGTGCTGGGCCTGACGGCGCCCGACTCCAAGGCCTCGGCGGCCGATATGGCGAAGCGGGCGAAACGAACGGCAGCCGAGCATGCGACCTTCATCCAGTTGCATCGCGATCTGCTGGAAGGGAGCGATGACCCTGCGCTCGCGGCGCTTTGCCGTTTTCTCGACGCCTGGGTTCCGAATGCCGATCACCCGGTGATCGCGGGCAACTCCGATCTTTTGGAGGGCAATCTCGTCTTTAAACTAGATGGGGTGCCCACCTGGCTGCACGAGCGACCGGCGGCCCAAGCTCTTCTGGCCGGGCGTGGCCGAGACGCCGAGGATGACCTTTGCCTCGTGAGCGGCGAGAAGGGGCCGACCGCGCGGCTGCATCCGTCGATCAAGGGGGTGTGGGGCGCGCAGTCGAGCGGGGCGTCGATCGTTTCCTTCAACATCGATGCGTTCGAGTCCTACGGCAAGAAACAGGGAGCGAATGCGCCGGTCTCGCAGGCTGCGGCGGATGCCTATGGGCGGGCGCTCAACGAGCTGTTGGCGAAGGGCAGCAGGCGGCGGGTGCAAATCGCCGATACCTCGACGGTGTTCTGGGCTGAGCGGGATGCGCCGGCAGAGGATGCCTTCATGGGCATGCTGTTTGAGGACAGCTCAGACGAGCCGGAAGGTGGGCAGCTCGACCCAAACGAAACCGCGAAGCTACGCGCGGTGGTTGGGCAGCTCGGCAAGGGGCGTGGGATCAAGGAGACCGATCCGGGCATCGACCCCGAGGTTCGCTACCATGTGCTCGGCCTCGCACCCAATGCGGCCAGGATTTCCATTCGCTTTTGGCATACCGATACGCTGGGCGGATTGGCCGAGCGGTTTCGCCAGCATTGGCTGGACCTTCGGCTGGAGCCATCGCGGTTCCAACGGCCGCCGGCGCTCTGGCGGCTGCTGCGGGAGACGGCGGTCGAAAAGAAGATGGAGAACGTGCCCAAGCAGCTCGCCGGCGAGGTCACCCGGGCGATCCTGACGGGCGGGCGCTATCCACGCTCGCTGCTCGCCAACGTCATCATGCGCATTCGGGCGGACGGCGAGATCGACGAGTTGCGAGCATCAATGATCAAGGCCGTGCTGGTCCGGGCGGGCCGGATCGAGCGGAACGAGCAGGAGGACACTTACGTGAGCCTGGATACCGAGAACACCGATCCAGCCTATCGACTCGGGCGATTGTTTGCTGTGCTGGAGAAAATACAGCAAAGAGCGCTAGGCATGGATATAAACTCCACTATTCGCGACAAGTATTATGCATCTGCCTCGGCCACTCCAGCTTCTATATTTCCACTGCTCATCAGTCACTCCGGGAATCATCTCAGCGTTTTGCGAAAGAGTGAAGGGAAGCGAGGTTTGGCCCGCTACTTTGATAGGGAGATCGGGCTTATCCTCCATGCACTCCCTCCAAATTTTCCGCGGAGCTTCCCTATCGATGCGCAGGGCCGGTTCGCCATCGGGTACTATCACCAGAAGGCCACCCGTTCGACCAAGAGCGACAGTCCAGCTGAAAACCATAACGACGACCATGAGGAGAATTGAGCCATGACCGCCATCGACAAGCGCTACGACTTCGTTCTCCTCTTCGACGTGACCAATGGCAATCCGAACGGTGACCCGGATGCCGGCAATCTGCCGAGGCTCGATCCGGAAACGAATCAAGGGCTGGTGACGGATGTCTGTCTCAAGCGGAAGGTCCGGAATTATGTCGAGATGGCCAAGGGGGGCATGCCGGGCTTCGAGATCTATGTGCGCGAGCGCGGCGTTCTGAACCGGCAGCACGAGCGGGGATACAAGGCGCTCGATCTCAAGCCCGAGCCCAAGAAATTGCCCAAGGAGGAGGCGAAGGCGCGTGAGTTGACGCGCTGGATGTGCACCAACTTCTATGACATCCGGGCGTTCGGGGCGGTCATGTCGACGGACATCAATTGCGGGCAGGTGCGCGGTCCGGTGCAGCTCGCATTTGGCCGCAGCATCGATCCGATCGTGCCGCTCGAGGTCAGCATCACGCGGATGGCCGTGACCAACGAGCGCGATCTGGAGAAGGAGCGGACGATGGGCCGCAAGTTCATCGTGCCTTACGGGCTCTATCGGGCGCATGGCTACGTTTCGGCGAATCTGGCCGGCGACGCGACCAAGGGGACGGGGTTCGATCAGGGTGATCTCGATCTTTTGTGGGAAGCGTTGATCGGCATGTTCGAGCATGACCGGTCGGCGGCGCGGGGCGAGATGGCAACAAGGGGGCTCTATGTGTTCGAGCATGACAGTCCGTTGGGGCGGGCGCCAGCGCACAAGCTGTTCGAGCGGATACGCGTCCGGCGCAACGGCGACGGGGCGGCGCGGGCTATAAGCGATTACGAGATCCAGGTCGACGACGGTGGCATGCCGGAAGGGGTGCGGCTCCTGCCACCTTTGGTGTGACCTGCCTTGGAGGAGCCCGATCCGATCCCGCTTTCGGCCTTGCAGCATTGGCTGTTCTGTCCCCGGCAGTGCGCGCTCATTCATCTGGAGCGGATCTGGGCCGAGAACGTGGCGACGGTCGAGGGGCGGTTGCTGCACGAGCGGGCGGACATGCCGGGGACGGTTGGGCGCAAGGGTGTGCGGGTGAGCCGGTCGTTGCCGCTAGCGGCTCCGGCCCTGGGGATCGCTGGCGTGGCCGATGTGGTCGAGTGGCACAAGGAGGGCGACGGCCCCTGGCGGCCCTATCCGGTCGAGTACAAGCGGGGGCGGGCGAAGGCGCATCGGGCGGACGAGGTGCAGCTCGCGGCGCAGGCGCTGTGCCTGGAGGCGATGACCGGGCAGGCGGTTCTGGAGGGGGCGCTCTTTTACGGCAAGACGCGGCGGCGGTTGGTGGTGGCGATCGACGACGCGTTGCGGGCGTTGACGCTGCAGGTGGTCGACGCGATCAAGGCGATGCTGGCCTCCGGCGTCACGCCGCCTGCGGTCTACGTGGCCAAGCGCTGCGATACGTGCTCGATGATCGAGCTTTGCCGGCCGAAGCGGCTGGAGAAGCCGCCGGATGTGGCGCGGTGGCTGCATCGGCGGATCGAGGACGGCGACGCTGCTGGCGAGGAGGGCGTGTGCGCCGGCACCTGAACACGCTCTATGTGACCAGCCAGGGCGCCTATCTCTCGAAGGACGGCGCCAATGTGGTGGTGTCGGTCGAGCGGGTGGAGAAGGCGCGGGTGCCGATCCACACGATCGGCGGGATCGTGGGCATGGGACAGGTGTCGATGAGCCCGCCGCTCATGGGGTTTTGCGCCGAGAGCGGGCTGACGGTGGCGTTTCTGACCGAGAACGGGCGCTTTCTGGCCAGGGTGGAGGGGCCGGTGGCGGGCAACGTGCTGCTCCGGCGCGAGCAGTATCGGCGGACGGACGATCGCGGGCTTTGCGCGCTGATCGTGCGCAGCATCGTGGTCGGCAAGGCCCTGAACCAGCGGGCGGTATTACGTCGTTCCTTGCGCGACTATCGCGAACGGCTGGGCGAGGTGGCGGCCCTGGCGCTTGAGCAGGCCGTGACTCGGCTCACCGACATCGCGCGGCGGGCCGAGCGAACCGATGGGACGGAGGCCATGCGCGGGCTCGAAGGTGAGGCCGCGGCCAGCTATTTTCACGTGTTCAATTATCTCATCCTGGTGGACGAGCCGCAACTGCGGTTTCGTGGGCGCTCCAGACGGCCGCCGCTCGATCCGTTCAACGCGCTCCTGTCCTTCGTCTACACGCTCCTAGTGCACGACTGCCGCTCGGCGGCGGAGACGGTGGGGCTCGATCCGGCAGTAGGCTTTCTGCACCGCGACCGGCCGGGGCGGCCGAGCTTGGCACTCGATCTCTGCGAAGAGTTCCGGCCATGGTTCGCGGATCGGCTGGTGCTGTCGCTGATCAATCGCCGGCAGCTCGGGGTGGGCGATTTCCGCACGGCCGAGAACGGGGCCGTGACAATGAAGGACGACGCGCGCAAGGCCGTGCTGATCGCGTATCAGGAGCGGAAGAAGGAGGAGCTGCGCCACGACTTCCTCGGCGAGAGCGTGACCATCGGGCTCATGGCGCATGTGCAGGCGCAACTTCTGGCGCGGCATTTGCGAGGCGATCTCGACGGTTATCCGCCGTTCGTCTGGAAATAGACGATGCTGGTGCTCGTTTCCTACGATGTGGCGACCGTCACCCCGGCCGGCCGGCGGCGGCTTCGGCGGGTCGCCAAGGCGTGCCTTGATTGGGGACAGCGGGTGCAGTATTCGGTCTTCGAGTGCGAGGTCGATCCGACGCAATGGGCGATGCTCAAGGGCCGGCTGTTGGCGGAGATCGATCCGGAGAGCGACAGCCTGCGGTTCTATTATCTGGGCGCCAATGCCAAGCGGAAGGTCGAGCATGTGGGGGCCAAGCCTGCGGTGGATTTCGACGGGCCCTTGATCGTTTGACAAAGTTGCGCGAACCCTAAGCAGTGGCGATTTGCCGGGGGCTTTCGCACGTTGCCTTCACCCAGACTTTTCAGTGCGATACGGTTCGCCGGTCGTGATCGGAGACGGCGCGTTGAGCCGATACCCGAGCGTTCGCAGATGGCGACGATCTTGTCGTTCTTTGTCAATCGTTTATCAGTCAGGCGGTCGCCCCCCCCGCGGGGGCGTGGATTGAAACGCCGCCGGCTATCCGCTCGCACGGGCGAGCATCGTCGCCCCCCCCGCGGGGGCGTGGATTGAAACAAGCTGTACGTGGCCGGGCAGCAGTGCGCCTATGGTCGCCCCCCCCGCGGGGGCGTGGATTGAAACCTTCGGCCTTGCCAAAGGCGGTTTCCTGCTGCAGATGGTCGCCCCCCCCCCGCGGGGGCGTGGATTGAAACCCAAAGGGGACCAAGATGCCCGTCGCCGCTGTTGTCGCCCCCCCCGCGGGGGCGTGGATTGAAACCGCAGTGAGAACTTCAAGGCCACCGAGAACGGCGAGTCGCCCCCCCCGCGGGGGCGTGGATTGAAACGGGGTGGCCGGCAGTCGTCGCCTACGCGGAGGAGGTCGCCCCCCCCGCGGGGGCGTGGATTGAAACGCACCAACACACGCCGTGCCAGCGACGCATAGGGTCGCCCCCCCCGCGGGGGCGTGGATTGAAACCACCGCCTCTGCTCGGGGCGGTAGAGGCCGGCCAAGTCGCCCCCCCCCGCGGGGGCGTGGATTGAAACCAGGTACATCAGCTAGATTTGTGCAGTTGAGCGGGTCGCCCCCCCCGCGGGGGCGTGGATTGAAACCATGGCGCTCCACGATGGCGCAAAACCGACCGCCGTCGCCCCCCCCGCGGGGGCGTGGATTGAAACACCCGGCTCAACGCGGCGGTCGCCAAAGGTCCAGAGTCGCCCCCCCCGCGGGGGCGTGGATTGAAACACCGGCGACAAACTGCGCGACGGCCGGCCTCTACGTCGCCCCCCCCCGCGGGGGCGTGGATTGAAACTTGCGCAACGTGAGGTCGCCGTCGATGTAGAGCGTCGCCCCCCCCGCGGGGGC
>CAZHNG010000270.1:0-9073 GCA_964533785.1 uncultured Saprospiraceae bacterium
GATAAGTCAATACTGCCGCTACCACCCGTGGAAGTCGCTTCCAAAGTAAGCGCAATGGGTTCCGGCGCTTGCAGGTTGACGGTATCCGCAGCGGTAAGGCCAAGAGAATCCGTCACGGTAATCGCGTAGATCCCTGCCGGTAAATCGGTTATCGTTGCCGTAGAATCGCCGGTGTTCCAAAGATAACGGTAGGGCATGGTGCCACCTGATACCGCCGTTTCTACTACGCCCGTTGAATCGCCGGCACATAGAATATCGGTTACTGATAAGGAAAGCATCAAATCACCTGCTGTAACTTCATTGATCATGATGCTGTCAACGGCGGTACAACCTGTGGAATCGGTTACAGTTACGATGTAATTTCCGACTGGTAAATTCTCTACCGTTTCGGTGGAATCTCCGGTATTCCATAGGTAACCATAAGGAGGCGTTCCTCCCATCACCATAACTCCTACACTGCCTGCAGTGTCTACCCCGGCTACGATATCCGTTGCGGTCATGGTCAGCTCTAAAATAGATGCAGCTACGTCGATGCTATCCGTCACCGTACAACTATTGGCATCCGTTACGGTAACGGTGTAAGTGCCTAGTGGCAAATTCTCCACCGTTGCGGTAGTATCACCGGTATTCCAGGCAAACTGATACGGTTCGGCCCCTCCGATCACGCTGGCGATCAAAGTGCCCGTGGAATCGCCCGCACAAGAAAAACCAGCAGCCGCAATATCGATGAGAATGGGATTCTGAACACTGACAACAGCAGAATCTACGGCCGTCACCTCATTAGCATCCGTAACGGTAACGGCATAAATACCGGCCGGTAAATTTTCCACCATTTCGGTGGTGTCCCCCGTGTTCCATAAATATTGATAAGGCGTACTTCCCCCGGCAACGGTTACCGTAACACTGCCGGTAGAATCGCCGGCACAAAGAACGTCCGTAATCGTAGTCGTCAATTCTAAATTCACCTCGACTTCTAAAGTAATACTATCTACTGCGGTACAGGCATTTTCATCCGTGACCGTAAGACCGTAGGTGCCGGCTGGCAGACCTGTAATCGATTCCGTTGAATCGCCGGTACTCCAGGCGTAAGTATAAGGCATCGTTCCTCCCGTTACGGTAGCGGAAGCAGTGCCGGTAGAATCGCTGCTTCCTGAAGTCCCCATACCGGTCAAAGCGATGGTCAGTTCTTCGGCTGGTTCCGAAACTGCAGCTGTGGCGGTAGCGGTACAGCCGGCATCGTCAGTAATTGTTACCGTATAAGTTCCCGCTACAAGATCGGTGATGGCAGGGGTGGTTGCGTCGTTGCTCCATAAATAACTGTAAGGCGGGTTTCCCTCACTCGCCGTAGCGGTGAGCGCACCAGTGGCTTCACTTTTACAGCCAACGTTCTGGTCTACCGTAATAACGGCAGTTAAAGTACAAGATGAGCAACTATCCTGGGGTAGTAAAGCAATAAAATCCTGATAGGCTATATTGTCTTCAGGCGCCACGTGACGATAGGTAACAAATTGACCAGCCAGCCCTTCTATACCAGCATCGTCCGGTACTGCCTCCTGTGCTGCCGAACATAAGCTATCACAGTCCGCTTGACCCAATATTCCCCAAATAGCATTTTGAATAGCTTCATCACTACACCCTCCCGAACACAAATCGTCCTGATTACAAAAAAGGTATTCCAATCTGGTTGCTTCCAAATCTGTCAAACCGATGGTATCGGCTGCATAGGTATGAATTTTACTAACGCGCGGGGGAGGATCAGAACCTACTACGCCATTACCTTCAAATTCCAAGAAGGGAACCGCGAGCGTGCTGTCTGCGCAAAAGACTTTAGTGCTTATGGTATCTATTTCACAATTTTCATTAACAAAAGCCATCCATCCTACGTAGGGATTTTCGTCTTCATCGTCAACGAATACAAAGGTACCCCGCGTGATCATCGAGTCTTTAGGAACGAAAAATGTATCTCCTTCACCATTTTCATAAAGGATATCTTCTCCTTCGCAAATTTCAGTTTGCCCCATAGTTAAACTGGGCAAAAGCCCGCAGAAAAAGAACAGTATAAAGAGAGATAGATTGCTCATACACTTAGCAGGTAGGTAGTTGTGGTTCATAATTTTTGAATTTTGATTCTATTCTAATTCGTGTTTGCTGCCTGGGAAAGTAAACCGAACACTTCTTTTAATCTTTTCAGGTTAACTACTAGACTTTTGACGCTAGACTCTAGAAATTAGACTAAAAATTCTAACTAATTGACAATCAAGGGAAAATTATTTATTCAAAAAATTGCTATCCATCGAATATCAGCGTTTTGTTGTCTAAAATCTTGTGTCTAGCGTCAAAAGTCCAATTAACTAAAGGACAAAACTAAAAAAGTATAATACGTTTCTCGCCACTAAATCCACACAAAATTTTTTCGTGGGATTTAGTGTTTTGGTGCTTTAGCGGCTACTTAAGATTTTTGTCCTGCAGTTAGCTCAGGTTAAAATGAAAATCATTAAATCCGCCTATGCAAATAATACATAACCATCAATTCATCCTTGGGGAAACACCTAAGTAGTAGAGCAGAATCATTTTACGGATAGTTCACACGCAAATCTCTAATCCTCAAAATCTTGCAGTCTAGCGTCTGGAATCTGCAGTCTTACTTAAATACGGGAGGGTTTAGTTAGATCGGATTTGCCTATCATTCAAATCCTTTCCCCAAAAGTAACAGCACAAAGCTCTAAAGAAGTGTGTTTACACGCATTAAATATATAAAAATTCTACAATCCTATTAACATACTCGGTTTTTTTGTCATGGTTTATCTGCAAATTTTATTTTCCTTGAGAAGATTTAACATGAAGTAAACCTGTGATTTTTTTCTTACCTTTCACACTGAAACCAAACCATTTAAACTTCCCATATCCATGAGTAATACCAATCCTAAAACACTTCATGCTTTATTGGTTGCCATCGATAATTATCCGGTAGCACGTCATAGATTAAACGGTTGCGTCAACGACCGCAATGCCTTTAAAGAATATCTTGAAAGACATTTCGGAGAAACGGACCTTGCTTTAAATATTCAAACCCTGACCGATACTGAAGCAACCAAAGCGGGGATCATTGAAGGATTTCAGCACTTTCGGGCCGCACAAGACGGTGACATCTGCGTTTTCTACTTCAGCGGTCACGGTTCTCAGAGTCCTGCGCCACAGGCCTTTTGGCACCTTGCTCCCAACCGGATGCACGAATCCCTCGTTTGTCATGACAGCCGGATCGATAATGGTAAAGATTTAATGGATAAGGAGTTATCCTATTTATTTTGGGAAGCTACGAAAGACAAAGAACTGCATTTCCTGACTGTTTTTGATTGTTGTCATTCCGGTAATATTACGCGGGAATCGGGGATCACTTCCCGGATGGCCGAACCGGCTCCCACTCCCGCCCGTCTCGAAGATTACCATGGATTCGAGCACTACAAAAAATCTGAGGAAGATGGAGTATTGAGCGTTTCCCCACCGCAAGGAAATATCGTTCAATTAGGAGCATCGAAATCTTATGAAACAGCCAAAGAACTAAGGATCGGTACGACGACAAGAGGGATATTCACCTACTCGTTGATCGAAACCCTGGAGCAATCCAGCGAACAATTAACCTATACCGATCTGGTACAAACCCTGAAAGTAAAAATCAGTAACCGGGTACGCAGTCAAACGCCTCAACTACTGGCCCAGCCTCAAGAAAAAAGATTACGCTTTTTAAGTGCGGCTGCCAAGGCTTCCGAACCTTACTACATCGTCAACTTCGATAAAGGCGAATGGAAAATGAATGCCGGTACGGTACAAGGAATTCCCACACAGGGAGGCACGCTACAACTCGCCGACGGCACTGAAGTTACGATCACCAGTGTGGGGCCAAACTATTCCGTGGTATCCGGGATGGAAGGTAAAGATGAGGATCGCTCCTACATTGCCAACGTTAAAGATATCGCCTTTCAAAAACTGAAAGTAGCTTATGCACCAAGGATTGGCGAACGGGGAAAGTTGATCTTAGATGAAATATTTAGGAAAAACCAGCTTTTCCTCGAATTAATAGATGATCCGGGAGCAGGACAATATTGGATACACGCCGATGGAAAAGCCTTTTACTTAACCCTACCCCTCGAAGAAAGGCCGGTTTTCAGAAGAGTAGAAGATTATAGTTTGAACGGAGCGGAAACATTCCTCGAAGATGCTTCTTCCGTGGCCAAATGGCAAAGTCTGTTGGTTCTGCGCAACCCCAAGTCAACGATTCGCGATCACGAAGTTAAAATAGAATTATTGAGGGTAACGGAAGCCGGCAATTTCGAAGATAACTCCCCCACTGAAACTGTTGACTGGAAGGAAGAAGGGGCCTCCGTTTTCAGATACGAAAAGATAGACGGCGAATGGAAACAACCCGCCTATAAATTTAAGATCACAAATACCGGTTTCCGCAAATTATATGTTAGTACCTTGAATATGGAATCCGACTTTAGGATCAGCAACCGGATGATGGCTATGGAAGAACTGGCTCCCGGAGAATCAGCCTGGTTGTTGGATAATTTTGAAGGAGCCATTTACAAAACCATTCCGATCGGGCTGGATGATGCTTTCCATTCCTGGGGGATCATCGAAGCTACGGAATATTTAAAAGTTTTCATCAGTACCGATCCCCATCTCGACACAACGATCTACAACCAGGAAGGCCTGGAAATGGATTTCCGCAAAGCTACGACCCTCAGAGCATCGGGGCGGAGCCACCGGAGTAATCCACGTATCCCGGACTGGGTAACGAAAGAGATCCCGCTGACCATCGTCCGGCCCATGGATGAACAATCCGTTACGGGTGGTAGTGAAACTTCACTGCAGGAAAACTGCCAGTTACTGTTTCCAGAAGGCGTAACCGCCACTGTCAAATTATCGAATCTAAAAGATGCTGAACGTGCCCTGGGTGGTGCAGAAGCCGCCATCCGCTCTTTAAATGGCTCTTCAATGGTCTGGGGCGAAGATGCCAAAGTAGAACCACTGGCCATGACCCGCAGCACCGTAGACAGCCCGGGACTGAGCGTATTGGAAATAAAACAGATCCAGGGGGCTGAAAAACTGGATGCGGAGCATCCGCTGGTCGTTAATACCAACCAGGAACTTTCTCAGCAAGAACTCATTTTACCCATCGGTTACGACGAGGAAACGGGTATGCTGTATCCGCTCGGCCATTCTTCGAAAGAAGGAAAGATCATCGTTGAAACATTGCCCAATCCGACACCGGACAATGAGCGTAGCTTGTTTGGCTCTATTAAGATCTTCTTCCAAAAAGTAGTCTTGAGCAAAATCGGTATGTACGAATATCCGCAATTGGCTATTGCTGAATTTGAAACGAACGGTGATGAATTCAATTACAATAAAGATATTGAAACTGTAAAAGCAAAAGTTGCGGAAGCGAATTCGATCGCGGTTGCTATTCACGGAATTATTGGCAACACGAAGGAGATCGCCAAGTCTTTGCGTCGTGCAAGAATTGATGATCAAACTACGCTGGATCAACACTTCGACCTGGTACTCACTTTCGATTACGAAAACCTGAATACTCCTATTGAAGACACCGCCGTAGCCTTTAAGGAGAAACTGGCCAGTGTAGGGTTGGGAGCCGGACATTCCAAGCAATTGACCATTGTAGCTCATTCCATGGGAGGGCTGGTTTCCCGCTGGTTTATTGAAAAAGAAGGAGGTAACGAAGTCGTTAATCACCTGATACAGCTGGGTACACCTAATTTAGGTTCTCCCTGGTCAAGTGTTTATGAAATGGCCAGTATGCTATTGGGAAGGGCCATCAACGGGGCGGCCTTTCTAAAACCGTATTTGATACCGCTTTCTTTCCTTGGAAAATACGTAGATAAAATGTTCTACACGCTACAGCAAATGCACGAAAAAAATTCGGAATTCATAGAAAAGCTAAACGATGGGACGGATCCCAATGTACGCTATACGGTTATTGCCGGCAATACGCAGATCATTCCAACCGAATTGGAAGCTGCCCAACAATCGTTATTAAAGAAAATATGGCAACGGTTCAAAAATAGAGGACATTACGATACACTCGACCTATTCCTGTTCAAAACACCTAATGATATTGCGGTTTCTGTAAGTAGCATCGAAAACAACGAAGCCTTCGGCAACCGGCAGATACCAGCGCAAATTGAAGAAGTGCCCAGCGATCATATTAGCTATTTTGGCAACCCCGAGAGTTTGGCTGCTTTAACAAATGCCGTTACTCAGGCTGCAATCCCGGAGAATTAGGTAGTTTTTTGCGCATAAACTCACTACTAGCAAGAAAGTTATGCTAGGGCGATAAACAGTACTACAATGGACTGCCACTGATTCGTTAACTCCTAACATAGCATACTAAATTAATACGAGTCGAGCCCATTTTCCCAAACCCTTAAGTATAAGAATATGAAGTCATTTATCTCAACGTTGTTTCTGCTGTTTGCCTTATTTTTGATACAGGCTCAAGAGTCTTCTCCTATTATTTTCATTTACGATGCCAGTGGTTCGATGTGGGGACAGATGGGAGGGCAAACCAAAAAGGAGATTGCTTCTTCGGTTTTAGCCGAAGCAGTGAACAACCTGGAAGAAAGCCAAAAGATCGGTCTGGTCGCCTACGGTCACCGAAGAAAAGGAGATTGTGAAGACGTAGAATTTTTAGTGGAGGAAACGAATGGAGATAAAAATGCAATCGTACAGGCATTGAACAATATCAACCCAGTGGGCAAAACCCCTTTGGCCTATTCAGCCCTACAGGTAATTGATAAGTTACGAAGGCAGCAAGCTAAGGCAACGATCATTTTGATAACCGATGGAATAGAATCTTGCGGCGGCAATATCTGTGATGTCATTCGCACTGCCCGGGAACAAGGTGTTGAATTCAAGCTTCATATCGTTGGCTTTGGGCTAAAGGCGGAAGAAACCGGCCAGCTCAAATGCGCGGCCGAAGCTGGAGGCGGCAAATATTATGACGCTGGAGATGCCGGTGGTTTGAGTGAAGTCTTAAATGAGGCTACCGATGCCACCGTTGACGATCCGGCAGGAAACTTTTCTGTATTTGCTATTAAAAATGGCCAGCCTATCGATGCTTTCGTGGAAGCGTTTGCTGCAGGTACCCCAAACAGCGTCGCCGCAGCACGAACATACGGCGACACAGCCTGGATCTACCTTCCAAAAGGACAGTACGACCTCGAAGTGAAACCTTTGGAAAATAGTGATGTCGATGGTATTACCCTCACAAACATAGAAAGTAGAGAAGAACAAACCGGCCATGAAACGGTCAGTTTTGACGGAGGAAAAATACAAGTGATGACTTTAAATAATGGAGTAGGATGGGATGCGGTAGTCAACATTATTGCTATGAGGAGTGGAGAAAGCGTTGCTAGTGGACGCACCTACGGTAGACTCAAAGAGTTTGAAGTAAATCCAGGTCTCTATCAAGTTGAAGTTGGAGCCTTAAAAATAAAAGGGCTACAAGTCAAGCACATCATTAAAGACATTGAAGTAATCGCTAATAGATCCATTGACGCTAAGCATGATTTTGAAAGTGGGATCTTAAAGGTTGGTGCTCAGGCTGGTGGCGAACTGGTGGATGCTGCTGTTAGCATTGAAGAAAAAAATTCCGGAAAAAACGTTGATGGGAAAAGGACCTATAAAAGTGCTTCGAGTAACCCTAGAGAATTCCTGCTGAGCCCAGGAGTCTATAACGTTTCACTAAATGCATTAGGCGATCATAAAGGAAAAACTGAATCCTTTACTATTGAAATAAAGGCTGGTGAAAGCGTAGAAAAAATTATCGAATTCTAATTCTACTTTGTCATCTTGAAAAAACGAGATTTTGATTACAAATATGAACCTAAATCATTGTTGTTTATTTGTTTATGCAAAATCGGCTGAAATGCATCAACAGATAAACGAATAAACACACCAACACGTCAATTCTGTAATAGCAGCAATTGCTAAGCATATTATTATCCTAAAGGGACAATGTATTGTTAAACTACTAAAACCAATTCATTTCGAAACGAAACCATTACAAAATGCCGGCAGATTACAAGATTAACATCAGAATTAAATTGGCCTTCCTGTGGGCCACCATTATGCATCTTTACATCTACGCTGATTACTTTAACTTAATGACCCCCGATGCACTGCAAACGATGATGGATCTCAAAACCCCGCTGGGCCCTACCACTCCGGGCATACTGATTGGTTTTTCTATTTTGTTGATCATCCCTGCCCTGATGATCCCTTTTTCGATCTTTTTTAAACCGACGATCAGCAAATGGTTGAATATCATTTTCGCGGTGGTCTATGCGCTCATTTCCATTCTTATCATTATTACGGACGCTAGTCATAAATGGATGACCTTCTTCGTGTTGTACAATGTGGTAGAACTATTCGTCTTTGCCCTGATCATTTGGCAGGCCTGGACCTGGCCTAAAGCGCGGTTAAATCAGGCGGAGTAGGTCTTGGTTATACTTAATCCTGCGTATTTTCCGCAAAGTACAGGATGTCTTAGAAAGTAAGGACGACCGTATATTACTCCTTTTTGGCAATGCGCACGCTGCCCTTTTGCGGCAGTTTATGGAATGTTCTCCGGAGTTTGAGTTTGTCGAATTTAATTCGCTTCAACGTCCATTATAATGGATCAAAAATGTTGTTCAACGTCACGCCTATTTGGAGTCTCTCACCGTAAAGGCCACGAAGTAACGCAAAGAAAAAACTTAGCGTCTCTTCGCGTTCTTCGCGGTGAACAAAAATTAAGGAGGATACCCCAAGTAGCCTCCTTAAAACCAAGTGCACCACTGTAAGGCGGTTACTTCCCGTAACCGCCTTACTTATTCTCTGAAATGAACAACTCTAATTCTATGATCCACCGCGAAGGCCGCAAAGCAACGCAAAGAAGAAACTTAGCGTCTCTTTGCGTTCTTCGCGGTGAATAAAAATTAAGGAGGATACCCCAAGTATCCTCCTTAAAACCAAGTGCACCACTGTAAGGCGGTTACTTCCCGTAACCGCCTTA
>CAZHNG010000270.1:9173-9348 GCA_964533785.1 uncultured Saprospiraceae bacterium
CTTATTCTCTGAAATGAAAGAGCCTATAATTCTATTGCTCACCGCGAAGGCCGCAAAGTAGCGCAAAGAAAAAACTTAGCGTCTCTTGGCGTTCTTCGCGGTGAACAAAAATTAAGGAGGATACCCCAAGTAGCCTCCTTAAAACCAAGTGCACCACTGTAAGGCGGTTACTTCC
>CAZHNG010000271.1:0-9210 GCA_964533785.1 uncultured Saprospiraceae bacterium
ACTTTACAATATTCAATACAATCAACTGATTCTCATTTAAGATGACAAAGTAGTATTAAGTGAGACGCCAGAAATAACCTACCTGATTAAAGTCACATCTCCCTTTCTTTCCACAGTTTCTCCGCCTTCGCTTAACCTTACAACGATGTAATAAACATACACTTCCGGTGGAGCTGGGTTACCGTTAAAAATACCGTCCCAACCCTGAGAAGGATCTTCGTTGTCGTACACAATTTGTCCCCAGCGGTTATACACTCTGAATTCTTCTACGATTTCCTGGGTGCCTACCCCATTGGTGACAATATTGAAAAAGTCATTATCACCGTCATTATTAGGTGTAAAGGCGTTGGGTACCCGGAAATCAGGAGGACGAGAAACAGCTACAAATATATCGTCTGCCAGGATGCTGCAGTTTTCTCCAACGCCACCTCCCTGGATGTAAGTCAATGTATAAAATAGCGTATCTGCAGAAATCGGCGTAGTAGAAATCGAAGCTCCTTCCCCAATGATGGCCCCGCCAAGCGTCCAGGTATAGGAACCGAACTGGGTATCGATACCGGTAACTTCTCCCGTCAAGGTCACTGATTCACCAAGGGTAATGTCCTGAGAGGATGCAGTCAAACTAATATCCGCTCCATCGGCACTGGGAATAACATTGACCGTCACTTGTGCCGAGACCTCTCCGCAACTGGCATTTGAAGCCGTAACCGTATAAACCGTATTTTCCACGGGGGTAACGGAAGGATTAGGTTCCAGGATCTCGAAATTGGGATCATTGTCAGCCGTCCAGCGGTAGCCAAAGTCTTCGGATACCTCAGCGGGAAGTATCAGGTTATCCCCTTCACAAACGAAAAGTTCCGTGTCCTGTAAATTAGGGGTTTCAATCACCGTGAGTGTCAATTGATCCCTCACTGCAGGGCAAACACCGTTAATGATGGTTAACTGGTAAGTACTGGTTGCTGCCGGGCTGACCGTTAATTCGGGGTTATTTGAAGAAGGTGCCGCCGGATCAGTATTTGACCAGGTATAAGTAGCTCCTTCGGTTACCACACTATTCAGTTGTACCTCTTCGCCGGAACATATCGTTCGGACATCAGTAAATTGATATTGTGGTACTTCGAACACCTCGACCAATAATTCTGCTTCCAAAGTGCCGCAAACCGGGTCTTCGACGGTAAGGAAATAGGTTGTATTTTCTGTAGGAGATACAATAGGGGCCGGGTCGGTTACTGTCCCAAAATTGGGATCAGTAGACGTCCAGGTATAGTCGATAGCTGGATCAATATCATTGTTCAGTTGAATACTTTCTCCCTCGCAGATCTGTGCCTGTGCCGGCAAAGAAAAAGGAGCTCTGACATTGATCGTAATGGAGGCGCTTACCGGGCATTCTCCGGCCATGGCTTGCATGGTATAGGTGTTGGCGCCGGGACTAAAGGGCGTTATGGTTGGATTTAGACAATCCGTGCAACTCAGTCCTTGCATGGGCATCCACATAATTTCTTCCAGTTGGGCATCTACCTCCACCTGCACATTAACGGATTCTCCAATACATATCATTGGATTCACTGGTGTGATCTGTATGTCGGGTATAGTGTCTACGATAACATTGGTGGTGGCTGAATCAATACAAGCACCATTTTCGGTTACGCGCAGGTAGGTTAAGGTAGTATCTGGGGTGATGACCAGGTTGTACAAAGAGTCGGGAGACTGGAAATTTCCGCGGTCTTGCGGAGACCAGCTGAAGGTAATATCGGGGAATTCAAAGGGTTCGAATACCGGTGACTCCAGGACAACGGGCGATCCTTCACAGATTACAGTATCCTGCGGCATGATCGATAGATCTACTGGTAAGGAGTCGATCAATATTTCAACCGAATCCAATACCGAACAACCCATATTTTCGACATTCACGTAGTAGGTGATTGGCCGGTCAGGGTTGATGATGAGGCTGTCCGTTGTTGTGCCGTCCACGGAACCGTCGCTGGCAGTCCAGGTGGGAATGGCATCCATCGGGCGTATATCTACTCGAATCGTATCCTCACTGCCTTTACATATGCGCAGCAGGTCACCCTGTTGAATTTCCGCTTCAATGGGTGTTACTTCAATATTTACCGATTCAGAAACAACGCAAGCTCCCCGGGTAGCGGTAAGCGTATACTCGCTGGTAGAAGAGGGGCGAATGGGAGTATTGGGGTTGCTTGGGGTAAAGATCTCTTCAATACCCTGCCATTGATAGCTAACACCTTCTTCCAGCGGAAGATCGGCCAGGATGATCACATCACCCTCACAAATGGTTGTATCAGATTGAGTTAAGGCCAGGGTGGGTTCGGTAAATACCGTTACTTTCACACTGTCCAGCGAAGGACTTGGGCAACTACCATTGTCAACGCTCACAAAATAAGTGGTCGTCTCAGTGGGAGATACTTCCGGATTAGCACTTTGCGAAATAAATCCAATGGGTTGGGAAGTCCAGGAGTAGGTTTGTCCGTTAGAGTTACCATCGTCTCCCAGATTGACCGATTCTCCCAGGCAGATATCCACATCATTGCTGATGCTGAAATTCGGTGCGGTTTGCGGTTGGATAGTCAACCGCATTTGGTCTTGCAAGGTGCAATTATCGGAAACCAGCCTTACTCGGATATTTAAGGAAGTAGAGGCGCTTGGGGTAGCTGTGCTTTCAGCAGTGATAACCGGATCGGGGCAGTCAGTGCAACTGAAACTAACCAGGTTTGAAAAAGCATCATTAGTGACCGACCATTCATAGGTAGCATTATCAAATTCCTGTCCCGCGATGATTTGGAAATCCTCACCTACGCAGACCGTTCGGTTCGGTCCGGCGTTGACTTCAAAAATGGCAACTTCAATGGCTACGGTATCAATGTTGCAGGCCTTTTCAACGGCTGCCGTATAAAGTGTTGTTTCGGTAGGCGTAGCTATCGGATTAGGACAGTCCAGGCAAGATAAGGTATTGGTGTTGCCAAACCATCTTACTTCATTGGAGTAATTTTTTAGGAAAAACTGTACGGATTCTCCTTCACATATAGCCGTATCGGTAGGCATCACAAAAGTAGGTATCTGGTCGAGAACGCCAGGATCGGTAGGAGACCAATCTACGGTAATCCCTTCTTCACCAACGTTATTTCCCCAGTCATTCAATAGAACGACATAAACCTCGCCGGTATTCATTTCAATTGGTAAGACAAATTGATCGCCCTGACCGCTCGGAGTACTGCCGCAATCATAAGTATCCTCTACCGGAGTGCCGTTGAAGGGATGTACTCTGGCCATTCCGGTAGGGTTGTCTACTGAAGACCAGGAACTACGAATAGGTTGATTGGTTTGAATAAAGTTGATGACCTGGTTGGCGTTTTCACATACCTGTTCGGATGAAAATGGCCCCCAGACATTAAAGTCTATATCAGAAGGCGCTCCCGCTGATTCCAGGATGAGACCGAAGTCGCCAGGATTAGCTGCCTGAACCGTGAACCAGAAATAATCAGGTTCTTCACCGTCATTCAGCCAACAACCACCATTGATTTCAGTGTCAATGGTCAGATCCCTGAAGCCATTCTCGATTTGAATATTAAATGGTTCATCTACCGAAGCTAAACAATCATTAATGGGATTACACAATGCGCTTCTTAAGGCCGGCGAAAGCATACATTCTACCTCTTCCACTTCAATGTCAAATTCAGAACATCCTTGTGCATTGGCGACTACGATGTAGTAAGTACCTCCGTTTCTCATATCCACATTAGTGAGAACTCCCGTCTGACTGGTTGCAATGCAAGAGGTATTAATAGCTTCCGGAGGGCCGTCCAGCACCAGTATGCCTGTTTCAGGCTGTGCACCGGACAAAGCAATAGAGGTACAAGTATTACCGGGCGCATTGTATTCAAAAACATATTCGGGGCCGTGTAAAAAATTGGCATCAATGCAGGGAGAATTAACAAAAGTAGCCCCTCCGTCGCAAGTGGACAGTCCGTTAGCATTAAAAGGAAGACTGCCGATTACCGTTGGGTTATCAATTGTGGAAGACATACAGGGGGCGGCCAAACATTCCCAGGTCAAATCGAAACCTTCAAAAGACAAAGTGTTGTTGGACGTAAAACGTACGGTCACACATTCGCTGGAGGCCAGGACTCTGAAGCCAGTACCAATGTCGTTTCCACTCACTTCTGCCAATAAAGGAGCACTGATATTATCTCCGGCATAAAACCGGAGTCGGTCAAAGTCATCAATTCGGAAAGATTCCACATCGAGTTGGATGCATTCGTGCGGATTCGAGGGGCAGATCACAAAAGAAAAATCTTCATTGGCCCGGTAGTTGCCGCCCGGACCTCCGGAGTCGTATAGTCTACCACTACAGGCATCCGTATTGGCAACGGCGCCCATATTTATGATCGGGTCGGCTTCTTCAATGCAGAGTGTAAAATCTCCCGTATTGTCATCTGACGGGTTTTCGGAATAGTTATTAACCTGTATGTAGTAAGTGGTGTTAGAAGTTAATGCTACTCCCAAAGGAAATTTTAAATTGGTTTGACCAGTCTGCGAACTTTGGCAAATCAGCAGGGCCAGACCGTTACAATTACCGCGGTAAATAGCTATTTGAGGATTAACGATGGCTTTATTGTTGGGACCGTCGCTTACCCCTTCAAGTGTTAGGGTTAAATTGTTTACTACATCGTCGGTTGTAAAAGAGAACCAAACGTCATTTTGGACACTTGCTCCCACAAAACAATCAGGTATATCATTTACGTTACTTGTGGTGGCACCAACATTGGTGAGAACTGGTCCGTCGCAAAAGGGAATCGTTCCTATATCAATCGCACCGTCACAGTTGTCGTTAGGGCTCTGCGCCAAAATACCAAATGAAAAGAACAGGAAAAGTACAGCTGTTATTAACCTCATCTTCGGGATGATTTTTTACGTCCATGTAAAGAACCAAAAATAAGCAAAAAATAGAATTATGGAACTTTTGGGCCGGTTTACCGCAAATTAGTGACAAAGTTTACTGAGGAATGATCACTCATCAACCATCCATGAATCCTCAACACTTGTGGAACCAATAAATGATCACCATAATTATGAATGACAAAATCTGCCAAAGCCATTTTCTGTTCATCGGACATTTGGTTACGCATGCGTGCTTTGACGGTTTCAGCGTCGACCCCGTCGCGGCGCATCACTCGTTCAATTCTTATGTGTTCAGGAGCAAATACGGTGATGACTTTATCGAGTGATTTGTAACTGCCGCTTTCGAAGAGCAGAGCCGCCTCTTTCAAGGTATAAGGAGCAGACTGTTTTTGGTGCCACTTGTCACCATCTTCAATGACGACGGGATGGACGAGCTGATTGAGTTGTTCCAGTCTGGATTTGTCATTGAAAACAATCTGGGCAATAAAAGGTCTGTTGAGCTTTCCATCTGAAGAATAGGCTTCTTCACCGAATAATTCGGTTATTTGTTGTACGAGTGGTTCGTGATTTTCCATTAGCCATTTTGCTCGTTCATCAGCGTAATAAACGGGAATATCAAGGGTGTCAAAAATTTTACATACTGTTGTTTTCCCGCTTCCGATACCGCCGGTAATACCTACTTTAAGCATAGATTGTATTTTTACTTGCCTGGCATTTTTTACCAATGATTAAGAATTCCAAACAAACCATAAGTTTTTTCCTACAATTTGTTATGTTTGTGTAAATTTGACATGCAAAGTAATGGCGAAATTTCGTACCAACCATAGTAGACAAGGATCGGCCGGTGGCCGCGATACCATTGTAAAAGTAGGTATTTTTGGGCTGCTGGTCAGCGGTTTATTTTACATCTTCAATTTATTCTCAAAAGGGGCATTTGAATCGGATATTGTTGAGCCGACGGATACATTGGAAGTCTATGAAGAGAAAGACTATTTACCAAGCTCTACCACCGGGCAGGTCATTCACCATCAATTTTATTCATTATCTTATAGTGAAGACCACGAACAAGCAGAATGGGTAGCTTACGTTTTACATCGCGATAGTCTCGAAAAACCCTGGTTGAGGAGGCGGGATCAATTTACGGAAGATCCACAAGTCAGAACCGGTACGGCTACCGATAATGATTACCGCAATTCGGGCTACGACCGTGGACACCTGGTTCCGGCGGCTGATATGGCTTATAACCCCGAAGCTTTGCGCGAAACTTTTTACTTTAGCAACATCAGCCCTCAATCGAGAAATTTCAATCAGGGAATTTGGCGGGAATTAGAAGAGTTGACGAGGGATTGGGCGAAGAAGTATGAGCAATTATATGTCGTAACGGGCCCCGTGCTTAGCCAGGAAACCAAAGGAGAAATTGGAGTGACCAGGGTTTCGGTTCCGGCAGCATATTATAAGGTATTGTTGGATCTTACGGAACCAGAACTAAAAGGGGTAGCGTTTTTGCTTCCCAATGAGGTGAGTTATGATCCCTTATTTGAATTTGCAACAACCATTGATAAGGTAGAGGAAATAACGGGGATCGATTTTTTCCCGGACCTTATGGATGATGAACAAGAAGAATCCATAGAAAGTACATTCAATATTGACCTTTGGTATTTTAGTAAATCGAAATTTCAAAAGCGGTTGGAGGAATGGAACCGGGCAAATCGTTAAATAGTTGGGGGTGTCCATTTTCTATAGGCAATGACCTGAATTTTCCATGTTTTTAAATTACATAATCAAATAACCGCATGACCAAATAACCCATTTATAAGCTATTGCTTAATTACCAAAACAAGTGCTAAAACAATGAAGCAGCAATTTCTGGATACGATAGAGAAGGGATATACTTTTAAGGGGGATGCTATTCTTTTAGGAGGAGCAATGTACGAAGGCGAATGTCAGACCAATACTTACGTAAATATCCCATTAAGTACGATGAACAGGCACGGGTTGATCGCCGGGGCAACGGGTACGGGTAAGACCAAAACATTGCAAATTATCGCGGAGCAATTATCAGCCAAGGGGGTACCTTCTTTGTTGATGGATATGAAAGGTGACTTGAGTGGTATTGCGGTTCCTAGTGACGGGCATCCCAAGATTGACGAAAGGCACGAAAAAATAGGTTTTCCCTTTGAAGCAGGGAGCAGCCCGGTGGAATTTTTAACGCTTTCTAATGAAAAAGGTGCCCGGTTGAGGGCTACTATTTCAGAATTCGGGCCCGTTTTATTCTCTAAAATATTGGATCTAAATGATATTCAATCGGGAATCGTTGCGGTAATTTTTAAATATTGCGACGATCATGACCTGCCCCTACTTGATTTAAATGATTTTACAAAAACGCTCCAGTATGTAAGAGGAGAAGGAAAAGAAGCATTCGAGAAAGAATACGGCCGTATTTCTTCTGCCTCCGTTGGCGCGATCATGCGTAGGATCGTTGAATTGGAACAACAAAAGGCAGATCGTTTTTTTGGCGAGCGATCTTTTGATGTAGACGACCTTTGCCGAACAGATGATGAAGGAAAGGGAATGGTATCCATCATCCGGTTGACCGATATTCAGGACCGGCCAAAGTTGTTTTCTACCTTCATGTTGCAATTGTTGGCTGAGATATATACCAATTTCCCCGAAGAGGGAGATCTGGAAAAACCAAAGCTGGTGATCTTCATTGACGAAGCGCACCTTGTATTTGATAATGCTTCCGATGCCTTACTGGACCAGATTGAAGTGATCATTAAGCTTATCCGGTCGAAAGGAATAGGAGTATTCTTTATTACTCAAAATCCGGCTGACATTCCAGAATCTGTTCTCGGCCAATTGGGGATGAAAGTACAGCATGCTCTACGAGCTTTTACAGCTAAGGATCGTAAGGCCATTCGTTTGGCGGCCCAGAATTATCCCATTACCGAGTTTTATGATGCAGAACAACTATTGACGGAATTAGGCATCGGTGAGGCGCTTTTTACAGCCTTGGATGAAAAAGGCCGCCCCACTCCTTTGGTACATACCCTGCTAAGAGCCCCTCAATCGCGGATGGATGTCTTAAGCGATGCTGAAATTAATGCGATCGTCCGTGAGTCCCGCATGGTTGATAAATATAATAAGGCTATTGATCGTCAGAGTGCCTACGAGATTCTAAAAGAAAAAATTGAAATCGCCCATAGTGAACAGCGTCAGGAAGAATTACGCGAACAACAAGAAAAAGGTCGAAATGCTTCTTCCAGAAAAGCAGAGAGTGCTTTTGAAAAATTTATGAATCACACGACAACCCGGCAGGTCACCCGTACTATCGCCAGAGAATTGACCCGGGGCTTGTTAGGTGTTTTAGGGATCAGTTCCACAAGAAGAAGACGCCGAAGAAGATAAATAGACTTTGGTAGATCAAAACCAGCATTGCTCTTTTGGAATTTATGGCAGCGAAGCCTTATGTTAATCAATACGACAATTACATCGTAATAATCTAATAAACAGGTGAATGTACAAAATCATAAATTCCAAACAGGCTCTCATATATTTTTTTCTTATTTTTTGACTAGTGGACGCCGCCAAAAGTTAATGTCATTAGTCTTTCTATCCGTGATATTTACCCTCGTTAATAAGGACATTGTTGTGTACTAAATGGGTACTGCCTTTTATTATTTTCCACTAAGTGTTGTACAGCGTTGATTTCTCAACATATAACCGAAAGTCGAAAATGAAAGTCTTAATTCCCTTAGTCTGCACCGTTTTATTATTGCTTAATGGAGTATGTGCACAATCAATCAACCGGTTAATGTCCTCTTCCGGTTCTTTACGATCGGATTTGAATTTGCCTTTCATCGAGCAAAAGCACCAAACGTTTATTGCTTCCACCGCAAAAGAAGAGTTTTGGTCGGCACCATCCTTCAAGCACATTGATCTTCCTATCAGTACTTACCTGAGTGATCGGATTGAATATCCGGAATTAGCTAAAGCTTATGGAATTGAGGGTAATACTCTGTTGAAGCTCTCTTTAGCTGCGGATGGAACGATCGTATCGGTGGAATTTTCCAATAAATTACACCATCTATTGGAAAGAGAAGTAAGACGGGTTTTGAAAATACTTCCTGGTATCAAACCTGCCTACGTTGCAGGCCATCCCATTGCCTCTTTGGTGATCGTGCCCGTGAGGTTTTCTTTGCAATGATTAATGATGCATTTATTGTTTGATCATTCTAAGTACACTGTAACATAAGTTTCTTAGTGTTTTGAACCACCGGATTTTTGTCCAAA
>CAZHNG010000272.1:0-9207 GCA_964533785.1 uncultured Saprospiraceae bacterium
GCGGCTCGAGTACGAGCCCGAGGAGGCGGAGGCCAGTGGGGCCGGACGCGCGATATGGCGGGGCACGTTCGTTCCGCCGTGGGAGTGGCGCCACCGGTAGGACGACTTTGAAACGCCTGCCATCAGGGTCACCCCATGACGATCACAACCGCCCGCCGCCGCCCTGGCGTTGGAGGTGGCGGCGGTGGTGCTCCCTCTTGCACGCTGTGCAGCACTTCGAGCGCAAGGCTGCTGATGCGGGCGTTGGCCTCGGCCGCGACGAGCACCTCGAGGGCGGTGGTGGTGACCCGGGCTTGGCTCACGGGGCGACCTCCAGGCCGGCCTGAACTGCGTCGACTGCGGCGGAGGTCCAGGGCTCGGCGGTGGCGGGGTCCTGCTCGTGCATGGTTTCGAGAAAGGCATAGCTGGAGCCGAGGGTGACGGCCGGGCTCACCTCGACCGTGGCGCCCGACTTCAGGACAAATGCCAGGGCCCGGTCGCCGGCATCGTCCTTGCGGGCGAGGGCCGTCTGCTGCAGGCCCCTGATCGCGAACGGTGTCATGCCGAGAGCGGCCATAGCGTAGAGGTCGCGGTCGCCGACCACGTCGCTGGCGACGTAGCTCGTATCGTCGTCCGGCGGGATGTCGTCGACGCGGCTGAAGTTGTCGCTGCCGCTGTCGGGGGTCCGGTCCTTCTGGTCGGTGTCGGCGGTGGAGACCAGCGTGCTGATCCGCAGATCGCCGAGGAAGTCGTCGTTGCGGCCGCCCTCGTCGTCGGCGATCACGATGTCGTCGAGCCAGACGTCGATCCGGTTAGAGCCAGTCTGGTTCATCGAGCGGAACTGGACGCGGGTGATGTCGCCGGTGGGGGCTCCCTTAGTGTTGCCCGAGAAGGTGAGCAGCACTACGCCGTTGCGGCGCAGCTCGACCGCACCGCCGGTGGCATCGATGGTGACCTTCAGCTCGAACCAAGCGTACTGCTCCCTCGCCACCGTGGCGACGTTGGCACCGCTCTGCGCGATCTCGGCATCGAACCAGCCACGGTAGCAGCGGTAGCGACCCTCGAGGAAGTCGATGGCCATGACGATCTGGGCGTCGCTCGGATCGTAGAGCGCGACGACGGCTCGGCCCGCCGGGTTCTCGTTGCGGGTGAAGCGAAAAGCATCAAGAGCTGGAGGGTAACCACCAGGCGAGCGACGCCAGATTTTACGACTTGAATTGCTGCCTACTTTGGTAGTCTTCGACGCTCAGTGTTGGCAAATCGAAATAATCGCGGGTCCGGGCGTAGCCGTGCCCGCCCATGCGGCCGATTGCGTCCAGGCCGACGGGATCGACGTGGAAGCGTTCGGGGTCGACGATATCCTCGCGGATGTGGGCGGCCAGCACCAGGCCCAGGACGATTTCGCGCGACTTGCCGACGTTGAGCGTGGTGTGGCGGCGGCATTCGAAGGCGACCGGCGCCTCGGCGATGCGCGGGCAGCCGACCATCTGGCCCGGCAACGCCGTGAGCCCGGCCATGGCGAGCTCGTCGACCTCGGGCGGGAAGGCCGTGGCGGTGATATTCATGGCGTCCATGTTCGCGTCATCGACGATGTTGACCGTGAATTCCTCCGTCGTGCGGATATTCCAGGCGGTGTCCTTGAAACTGGTCGACGCCCTGTTCTCGACCCCCAGGACCAGGAGCGGCGGGTCGGAGGAGACGCAGTTGAAGAAGCTATAGGGGGCGGCGTTGACCACGCCCTCGACGCTCCTGGTCGTCACCCACGCGATCGGGCGGGGGACGACGGCGCCGATCAAAAGCTTGTAGCATGACCGGGGGTCGAGCGTGGTGAAGTCGAACAGCCGATGGGTCAAACGGTGGCCTCCTTGGCGTAGCGGGCGAGCACCTCTTCGAGGTTGAACGCCGAGTCGGTGGCGAGCTGAGCGCGCTCTTCCACGGCACCGAGGTGGTGCGACATGATCCGCATCGCGGCCTCGACGTCGCCGCCGCGCACCGCCTCGATGATCTGGCGATGCTCGTCGACGGCGCAGTCCGACGAGTGCGAGCGGCTGTAGATGGCGAGGATGAGCGAGCAGCGCGAAACCACCTCGGCGACGTAGCGGGCGAGTATCTTGTTGCCGGTGAGCTCGGCCAGGAGGATGTGGAACTCGCCGGCGAGCCTGATCGACGCCGGCCCGTCCTTGTTGCGCACCTGCGCCTCGCGGGCGACGTGCGTCGCGAGCGCGTCGAGGCCGAGCATCGAGATGCGCTCGACCAGCCGGCTGATCACCTCGCGCTCGAGGCAGTGGCGGACCTCGAAGATCTGCCGCGCCTCCTCGAAGGAGGGGGTGGCGACGAAGGCGCCGCGGTTGGGCTTGGTCTCGACCAGCCCTTCGCCCTGCAGCCGGGTCAGCGCCTGCCGCACGATTGTCCGGCTCACGCCATACTGCTCGCCGATCGTGTCCTCGGGCAGCCTGGTGCCGGGCTGCAGCGCCTGCTCGATGATCGCCCGCCTGAGCAATCGATAGACGACGGCGCCACGCAGCTCCGTCTCGGCCTCTTTCACAACCCGCTCCTCACGTTGCTGATTTTCTTCTTGCCAATTGGATACAATCTCGTCAAGTTTCGTATGCGATCTTAACGCCTGATCGTACACAATCACCAACGAGGAGTCGTCCATGGTTGGTTCACGATCTGTCCTCCTGGCCGGCACGGCCGTTGCACTCCTGGCCGGCAGCGCCGATGCCACGACATTGAAATGGGGTGCCAATCGCGATATCGGCTCGCTTGATCCCTATTCCTACGGCGACAGCTTCGCGATCAACGTCCTCAATCATGCCTATGAGGGCCTGGTCCGTTACGACCGCGACCTCAAGATCGAACCGGCGCTCGCCACGGCCTGGGAAATCCTCGAGGACGGGGTCACCTGGCGGTTCACCTTGCGCGAAGGCGTGACCTTCCATAACGGCAACCCCTTCACCGCCGCCGACGTCGTCGCTTCGCTAGCCCGGGTGAGCCACGAGACCTCGCCTTTGAAGGGCAATCTCCCGGCCTATGTCAGCTCGGCCGTGGTCGACGACTATACGGTCGACGTCACCCTTAATGGCACGTATCCGCTGTTGCTCAACGACCTGACCAATATCCACATCTTCGACGAGGAGTGGATGGTCGAGAACGACGCCTCGTTGCCGACCGACATCGGCGCCAATGTCGAGGGCTTCGCCACCTACAACGCCAACGGCACCGGTCCTTTCATCGTCGAGAGCCGGCAGCCCGACGCGCGCACAGTCTTCGTCGTCAATCCCGACTGGTGGGACGAGCCCGAGCACAATCTCTCCGGCTTCGAGCTCCTGCCGGTCAATTCGGCGGCGACCCGGGTGGCGGCACTCCTTTCGGGCGAGATCCAGTTCACCAATGACGCGCCGGTCCAGGACCTGCCGCGGCTCGAGGCGGCCCCCGAGGTCAATGTGCTCGAGGGCGTCGATCTTCGGACCGTGATGATCGGCTTCAGCTTTCGCGACACGTTGGCCGACGGCAGCCCCAACCCGTTCAAGGACCTCAGGGTCCGTCAGGCGCTCTACCAGGCAATCGACATCGACCAGCTGCAGGCCCGGGTGATGCGCGGCAAATCGCGGAATGCCGGGGCGGTCGTGGCGCCGCAGATCCCGGGCTACACCGAAGCGCAGGACGAGCGGCTGCCGTTCGATGCTGAGGCCGCCAAGGGGCTGCTCGCCGAAGCCGGCTTCGGCGACGGCTTCAGCTTCGGTTTCAATTGCCTCTCCGACGGGCTCGTCAACGAGGAGCAGATCTGCCAGGCGATCTCGTCGATGTGGAGCCGCATCGGCCTCGAGCCTGAACTCGACGTTGGTCCTCGCGCGGTGCAGACACCCAAACGCACCGGCGGCCAGACGGACACCTACACGCTCGGCTGGGCGACGCTGCCGATGCTCGACTCCTACAGCCCGCTTCTGCAGATCTTCCACAGCAAGGAAGGCAATTCCGGCGTCTTCAACTGGGGTGACTGGTCCTATCCGGAACTCGATGCCTTGGTCCAGGAGGCGGGTTCGGAGCTCGATTTCGCCACCCGCATGGCCAAGCAGATCGAGGCTTTGCAGATCGTCAAGGACGAGATCATCATGATCCCGATCCACCAGCAGCCGATGGCCTGGGCCGTGACGTCGGACGTCGAGGAGATGCCTCTCTTTCCCGACAACAAGCCCCGGCTTTGGTTCGTTCGGATGAAGTAGGCCGGTCGAGAAGGAACATGTCGACCCTGGCCTCGCGCTGAGCCAGGGTCGACAGACGTCACCTCGCGACAAGGGCTGGGCACATGCTGGCACTGCTGATCAACCGGATCGCCAATGCGGCCCTCGTAATGTTGGCCGTGGCCTTTCTCGCCTTCGTCATCTTCCGGTTCTTCGGCGATCCGGTCGAGATGATGGTCAACGAGCAGGCGACCCAGGCCGACCGCACCGAGCTGCGCGAGCGGCTGGGCCTCAATGACGGCTTGATCGTCCAGTATTTCCGCTTCGTCACCAATGCGGTGCAGGGCGATTTCGGCATCTCGTATCGCAACCAGCAGGACGTGATGGTGCTCATCGGCGAGCGCTTTCCCGCCACCTTCGAGCTGGTTATCGTCGCCACCGTCATCTCGCTCGTCCTCGGCATTCCCCTGGGCGTGATCACCGCCATCCATCGCGACAGCCGGCTGGCCGATGCGCTCCAGCTCGGCTCCATCGTCGGCGTCTCACTGCCGAGCTTCGTCGTCGGCATTCTGTTGATCCTGATCTTCTCGGTGACGCTCGGCTGGCTGCCCGCCTTCGGCCGTGGCGAGACCGTCTATCTCGGCTGGTGGAGCACCGGCTTTCTCACCGAATCGGGCCGGGCGGCCTTGGTCTTGCCGTCGATCTCGCTCTCGCTCTTCCAGATCACCCTGGTGATGCGGCTGGTCCGGGCCGAGATGCTGGAGACGCTAAGGACCGATTTCATCAAGTTCTCGCGCGGCCGCGGGCTGCCCTTGCGCATCGTCCACTGGCGCCATGCCTTGCGCAATTGCCTGATGCCGGTGATCACACTCACCGGCATGCAGATCGGCAATCTGATCGCCTTCGCGCTGGTGACCGAGACGGTGTTTCAGTGGCCGGGCATGGGGCTCCTCTTCATCCAGGCCGTGACCTTCGTCGATATCCCGGTGATGGCAGCCTACCTCATGCTGGTCTCGTTCATCTTCGTGGTGCTCAACACCATCGTCGACATCACTTACGCCTTCGTCGACCCGCGGCTCAGGGACAATGCCGTCAAGGGAGGTGCTGGTGGCGGCTAGCATCATCAGTCGGGCGCGCGAGCACGAGCTCTGGTGGAGCCTGAAGGGCCATCCATCCGCCATGGTGGCGCTCGGGCTCCTGGCGCTCCTCCTGGTGTCCGCCTTCGCGGCACCCCTGATCGCACCGCAGAACCCTTACGACCTCCGGGCACTCGAGCTGATGAACTCCGAGCTGCCGCCGATCTGGGAGGAATATAGCCGCTGGCCTTATGTGCTCGGCACCGACGTGCAGGGCCGCGACATGCTCTCGGCCATCCTTTACGGCTCGCGAATCTCGCTGATCATCGGCTTTGCCTCGGTCATCCTCTCGCTCAGCGTCGGCCTCTCGCTCGGGCTTTTGGCCGGCTACGCGGGCGGGCGGATCGACAATGTCATCATGCGCGTCGGCGACGTGCTGCTCTCGATGCCGTTTATCCTGATCGCCATCCTGATCAGTGCCATGGCCCGCGAGGTACTGCCGGCGGGCATGCGCGACGTGCTGGCCGCGCCCATTCTGGTCGTCGCCATCTCGATCCCGTCTTGGGTGCAATACGCGCGGACCGTCCGGGCCTCGACGATGGTCGAGGCCGGCAAGGAATACGTCCAGGCGGCGCAGCTCATCCGCGTCCGGCCCTGGCGCATCCTGTTGACCCACATCCTGCCCAACACGCTGACCCCGATCATGGTGGCGGCGACGCTCAATTTCGGCCTAGCCATCCTGTCGGAGGCCACCTTGAGCTTTCTCGGCGTCGGCATGCCGTCGGACCAGCCGTCGCTCGGCACGCTGATCCGCTTCGGCAACGAGTTCCTCTTCTCCGGGCTCTGGTGGATCGTCCTCTTTCCAGCCTTGCAGCTCTGCCTGATCGTCGTCTCGGTCAACCTGATCGGCGACTGGCTGCGCGACGCCCTCAATCCCAAGCTTCGATAGGCCTGCTGATGCAGAACGATGTGCTTTTGACCAATGTTCGGCCGATGGCGGGTGCCTCGACGGACGTGCTGATCCTCGACGGCCGCTTCGCCGCTGCCGGTACGGCTGTGCCGTCAGGGATCGCCACGCTCGACGGCAGCGGGGCAATTCTCGCGCCCGGCCTCGTCGAGGCGCACACCCATCTCGACAAGTCGCTTTTGGGCCTGCCCTGGTACACCAACGAGGTGGGACCCCGGCTGATCGACAAGATCGAGAACGAGCGGCGGGTCAAGGTGGCGCTCGACATCGACCCCGCCCGGCAGAGCGAGCGCCAGGCGATCCTCTCGGTGTCGCACGGCTCGACCCATATCAGGAGCCACGTCGACGTCGACACCGAGCACGGGCTCAAGGGCATCGAAGGGGTGATGGCGACCCAGGACAAGCTCCGGGGCCTGATCGACATCGAGCTCGTGGCCTTCCCGCAATCCGGCCTTATGATCCGCCCCGGCACGGCCGAGCTCATGGACCAGGCGATGCAGGCCGGTGCCGAGGTCGTGGGCGGGCTCGACCCGTGCGGCATCGACCGCGACCCCAAGGGCCAGCTCGACGTGGTTTTCGGCCTGGCCGAGCGCTACGGCCGCCCGGTCGACATCCACCTGCACGAGCGCGGCGAAATGGGCGGCTTCTCGATGGAGCTGATCATCGAGCGGACGGCGGCCTTGGGCATGCAGGGCCACGTCACCATCAGCCACGCCTTCTGCCTCGGCATGGCCGACCGCACCTATGTGGCGGCGCTCACCGACCAACTGGCGAAGCAGCGGATCCACATCATGACCACCGGGCCCTCGGGCACGCCGTGCCCGGCGGTCAAGGAGCTGCGCGATGCTGGCGTGGTCGTCTGTTCGGGCTCGGACGGCATCCGCGACACCTGGGGGCCGTACGGCAATGCCGACATGCTGGAGCGTGCGATGTTCGTAGGCCAGCGCAATAACCTTCGCCGCGACGACGAGATGGCGATTGCGTTCGACATCTGCACGCATGGCGGCGCCGTTGTGATGGAGCTGGAGGGCTACGGGCTCGAGCCCGGCTCTACGGCCGATCTCGTGCTGCTCGAAGGCGAGAGCCTCGCCGAGGCGATCGTCACCCGTGCGCCGCGCCGGCTGGTGATGAAGGCTGGCCGGGTGGTGGCCGAGCGCGGCCGGTGCATCGTCGAGGCACCATGAGCAACGCCGGCCCGACGCTGCTCAGGGCGCGCTGGCTCATCGGCCACGACAAGGGCCGCCACCAGATTCTGGAGCACGGAGAGATCGTTATCGACGGCGATCGGGTGGTCTTTGTCGGGTACGACTTCCCGGGCGAGGTGGCGCGCCGGATGGATTTCGGCGAGGCAGTGATCGCGCCCGGCTTCATCGACCTCGACGCGTTGAGCGATCTGGATACGACCATCCTCGGCTTCGACAACGGCCCGGCGGCGAAGAAGGGGCGAATCTGGCCCAGGAGCTATATCGAGCGCGGCCCATACGAGATGTACACAGGTGAGGAGTTGGCGTTTCAAAAGCGCTTCGCCTTTGCGCAGCTGATCAGGAACGGCATCACCACGGCGCTGCCCATCGCCTCGCTCTTTTACCGCGAATGGGGCGAGACCGTGGCCGAGTTCGAGGCCGCGGCCGAGGCTGCCGAGGCGCTCGGGCTTCGCGTCTATCTCGGCCCCGCCTATCGGAGCGGCGGCCAGGTGGTCGAGGCGGATGGGACGATCGGCACCGTCTTCGACGAGCCGCGCGGGTTCCAGGGGCTCGACGACGCCACCGCGTTTTGCCGCCGCCATGAGGGCACTGCGGGCGGGCTCGTGCGCACGATGCTGGCCCCCGATCGGATCGAGACCTGCACGCCCGAGCTGCTCCGTCGTTCGGCGGCGGCCGCGGCCGAGCTCGATGTGCCGATCCGTCTGCATTGCTGTCAGTCGACAACCGAGCTCGCCATCGTCCGCCGGCTGCATGAGCGCACCCCGCCCGAATGGCTGCGCGACCTGGGCTTTCTCTCCGACCGCGCGCTGCTGCCGCACGCGGCGCACGTCTCTGGCGACGATCTTTCGATCATCCGCGACGGCGGGGCGGCCATCGTCCACTGCCCGCTGGTGGCCTCCCGGCACGGCGGCGCCATCCGCTCGTTCGCCTCGTACAAGGCGATGGGACAGCGGATCGGGCTCGGCACCGACACCTGGCCGCCCGACATGATCTTGAACATGCAGCTCGGCGTCATGCTCTGCCGGTTCGTCGAGGATCGGGGCATCGAGGGCTGCCGCAGCGAGGACTATTTCGACGCCGCGACCATCGGTGGTGCCGATGCGCTGCGTCGCCCCGATCTCGGCCGGCTCGAGCCCGGCGCCAAGGCGGACATCGCGGTGATCGACCTCAGCCGCACGCTGCAGACCACCGACCCGATCCAGAGCCTGATGACCGGGCCAACAGGCCGCGACGTCACCACCGTCTTCATCGACGGCCGTCTCGTCATGCACGAGGGGCAAATCCCTGGCTTCGACGAGGACCAGGCGTTCGCCCAGGCACAGGCGCAGTTCGACGGCGTGATCGCCCGCTACCCGGAGCGCACTCTGGGCCATCCACCGATCGCGGAAATCTTCTCGTCGAGCTATCCCAAGGTCACCCGTGATGGCTGAGCCCGTGCTCGACATTCGCCATCTCTCGGTCGCGTTTCCGACCCGGCACGGCGTGCTGACCGCCGTCGACGACATCTCGCTCGAGATCGCACCGGGCGAGATCCTGGGCGTGGTCGGCGAGAGCGGGGCCGGCAAGTCGATGACCGGCATGGCGGTCTTGGGCCTGCTCGAGCCGCCCGGCCGCATCGCCGCCGGCGAAATCCGCCTCAAGGGCGAGCGCATCGACCACTTGGACGAGGCTGGGATGCAGAAGGTGCGGGGGCGGCGGATCGGCGCGATCTTCCAGGATCCGCTGACCAGCCTGCACCCGCTCTTTTCGGTCGGCGACCAGCTGGTCGAGACGATCCGCTTTCACCTGAAGCTCGG
>CAZHNG010000273.1:0-7873 GCA_964533785.1 uncultured Saprospiraceae bacterium
TTTTTGTGAGGATTTTGAGCTTTTGTGTTTTGGTGGCAACCCACGTACGTTTCACGTGAGAAATTGCTGTTATTCGTTGTTATTTCACAAATATTTGTTGAATTGAGACAATATTCAATAAATAACTATTTTGTAAGACGAATAAAATAATTATGGGAATTAGGGAAATATTAGAACATATTAGCCGTGGTAGAACCGACTATATCTTCCATTTGCTACAGCAACCCAACTTCAACGATATCCTTCGGGAGGGTCGCATTAAGCCATTACAGTGGTTCGTTTATTATAATGATACTACAGCCCTGCGGGCGGTTTTGGAAGCGGGAGGTACTTTAGAGAGTATCGACCTAAATCAGGAATTGGGTAACGCCGCTTTCTTTGGTCATTGGAAAGTTTGTGATTTTTTAATCAAGCAGGGAGCGGATGTCAATGCTAAGGTCGATAAAACCAACGAAACACCATTACATAATGCATTGGCGAAAGCCGGCCGTCCTTATTATTACTATGTTGTGCGGCTATTAGTTGAAAAAGGGGCTAATGTGAATGCCAAAACAATACCCGGCCTAGAAACCGGTGCCTTTATGCGTGATGTACGTACGAAAGGGGAAACGCCCTTACATCGTGCGGCTGCTTACGCGGACGAACGCACTATCCAGTTTCTGTTGGACAACGGAGCCGACAAAACCGCGAAAGATGCTAATCGCGACTCTCCTTTGACCTGGGCTAGCGAACACCTTCGCCCCGGGAAAATTTTAGCATTGTTGGCTTACGGCGAACATCGAGTAGGAGAAGGGCATAAAACAAAGAACACAAGCGATCATGGCCAAGGATGGGGTAATGGTATGGATTGGAATTTGTTGGGCGATTATTTACCGGAATAAAAATTACCGCACTTTTTATTTTCAAAACATTCTTATGAAGCACTTCTTCTTTTTATTTGTAGTTTTTCTTTTACCTCTTAATCAGGTACTTGGACAATCTGTTCAGGACCTTATAAATGAAGTATCGCAAGCGGGCATTATGCAAATGGTGAGCAATCTTTCGGGGGAAGATACGGTAAAAGTTAGCGGTAGAAACACCATTATCAAACACCGGGTTAGTTCGAGGGGGAATGACCTGGCCGCCGATTATTTGAAAGAACAATTGAATACTTACGGATTAAGCGTCGCTGATATCCATTATCGAACCGGAGGTAGGAATATTGTAGCTACCCAGACGGGTACGGTAAATCCTGATAAAATTTATATCGTCTGCGCCCATTATGATACTGTAACAGATTACGGCGCCGATGATAATGCCAGCGGAACAACTGCTGTGCTTGAATCCGCCAGGATCCTATCCAATTATAACTTTGAAAATACCATCATTTATGCGCTTTGGGATGAGGAGGAAATCGGGTTGGTCGGAGCAAAGGATTACGCTAATAAGGCTGCTGAAAATGGAGACGACATTTTAGGCGTACTGAATATGGATATGATGGCTTATGATGGAGATAGCGATAAGCTTTTTGATATTGATGTACAAAATATTGCGAATTCTTACCAAATCCGGGATGACTTAATCGAGATTGTCAGTACCTATGGGCTAGACCTGGTTCCTAATGTAGTTGATCCGGGAACGACCGCCTCCGATCACGCTGCTTTTTGGTCCAATGGATATTCTGCTTTGTTATTGGGGGAGGCCTGGTCCGTCAATGATGTAACACCCGGTTACCATAATATCAATGACCGGGTAGATCTATTGAATGAGGATTATTTTTACAATATGGTAAAATTGTGCGTTGGGTATATTGCTACCAAAGGAGTTTTGATGAAAAGTGTAGGATTGGATGATTTTAGTACTTTTCAGTATCGCATTTTTCCCAACCCTACCGGAGATGTTATTCATTTGGATTTTGGTAAGCCGATCGAGGCCCGGTTGGAACTATGGAGTCTAAATGGTCAGTTGATTAAGCAACGGCTGATTAACGGGCAGCAACTAACAATTGACCTGGAGGAATATGAAGCTAATTTGTATTTATTAAAAGTCAGAAAGGAGAATGGTCAATCAACAGAATTGAAATTGGTGAAACAGTAGTCCATTCACTTCTTTGGCGCTTGACCCTTTGATCCTAAAACTACCCTTTAGTTAATTTTACGGTTATGAAAAATCTATTTCTACTAATTATTTCTCTTCTTTTAAGCCATTATTCCTACGGGCAAACTGAATTATATCACGCTGTTGGTAGTATTTTTGCCGAATGGAATAAGACTGATGTTCCCGGCGGTGCGGTTGGGATCATTAAAGATGGGAAAATGGTTTACGCCAGAGGCTACGGCATGGCCGACCTGGAGCACGATATAGTCATCGACCCTTCTTCGGTATTTTATATAGGATCAGTTTCCAAACAGTTTGTCACTTTTTGTATTTTGCTGTTAGAGGAACAGGGGAAATTAGATCTGGACGATAAGATCCAAAAATTCCTACCCGATTTTCCTGAATACGAAGCGCCTTTAACGGTTAGGAACTTCATTCATCATACCAGTGGAGTAAGGGATTATTTAACGTTAATGTCTTTGAAAGGCCGCAGTTACCTGGATCATATTGAGGATGAGGAAGTATATGAGTTGATCAAACAGCAGGAAGAGTTGAATTTTAAACCTGGTGACCGGTATTTATACAGTAACTCTTGTTATTTCATGTTGGCGATGATCGTAGAAAAAGTAGCTGGGCAATCCATTAAAGCATTTGCACAGGAGCATATTTTTGGACCATTAGGGATGTACGATACGCAGTTCTACGATGATATTACTCAAATGATCAAGAACCGTGTTTTCAGCTACCAGAAAAATGAAGCCGGGTTCGACAACTTGGTTTCTCGGTTTGACCTGGTTGGGTCAGGAGGGGTTTATTCGACTATTGAGGATCTTTATTTGTGGGACCAGAATTTTTATGATAACAAATTGGGAAAAGGGGGCCAGGCTATTATTGAAAAAATGCACGAAGAAGGTCTACTCAATAACGGGGAAAGTACCGGCTATGCTTTTGCTTTGCAAAACGGAACTTATAAGGGACTAAAAACGGTGAGTCACGGTGGCGCCTTGGCTGGTTATCGGGCACATTACCTCAGGTTTCCCGATCAGCAGTTTTCGGTCATTATTTTATCCAACCGAGATGATGGAGATCCCGGTGGAAAATCTTATCAAGTAGCGGATCTTTTTTTGAAAGATCAATTGAAGGAAGAAAAACCAGTTCACCAATCTGAAAAGAAGACGCCTGTCAAAACAGTCGAACTGTCCCAAGTAATATTAGAACAATACGTAGGGCATTACCAAATAGAGCCGGGTGTGAAACTCATTGTTGACCTTAACAATATGGAATTGGAGGTACTACAAACCTGGAATAATCTTTCTTACCCCATTTATCCATCTGACAAAAGTACTTTTCGTATAGAGCATGAGGCCAACGTTATTTTTGAATTTTCTAAGATAGAAAATGGAAAAACTCAAATGCTCACGATTCAGCAGAATGGTGTTAAAACTAAGTGCAAAAGAATAAAAGCAATAGATTTTTCAAGTATCGACTTAGAAGACTATTCGGGAAAATACTACAGCAAAGAACTGAATGCTATTTATCAGCTATTTGTTGAAGATGGTACTTTAATGGTTAGAATTGGGAATAAACCACCTACAGAATTGACGGTGACGGATGTGGATCAGTTCATGGTAAAGGAAGGTGGAGTTGTCCTCCAATTCAGCCGGGGGGCAGAAAGGGTAGAAGGCTTTACGGTCGATGCCGGCAGGGTGCAACATTTGAAATTTGTAAGGCAGTAAGATCTATGGAAAATACACAATTCAGTTCCTACAGATTCTTAAAGGCTTCGAATAAGAGGATGACTTTTTCCGATACCTCAGGTAAAACCTGGCAAGGTCGGCAGATTGTAGTGGAGTCATTTTTCCCCTATCAAAGAGATGTAGTCTGGTCGAAGCTTCAGACAACTTATAGTTTGCAATTCATCTGTAAGCCTCTGCTGTATTTCAAACCACAAAGGGGGGCGACTTTAAAAGCAGCCTGGAGTGAGGGCGATACCGCAAAGTTACGGTTGGTGGGATACGGGTTCGTTCCATTGGGCAATCATAACATTCACCTGGAAACTATCGATGCCGACAATTACAGGATACAATCCCGGGAAAGCGGGCAAATACTAAAGATCTGGGATCATTTGATTACGTTGGAACCTACAACGGATGGAACCCTCTATACTGACCTGGTGAATATTTACGCCGGAGCGCTGACGGGTTTTGTTGCGTGGTGGGCTACCCATTTGTACCGGCATCGGCAAAAGCGGTGGCAACTATTGTTGGAAAAATGATGTGATTATTGTTTTATCATTACTTAGAACAAAAAACTAGTTTTCAAATCTTGTAAGATCTAATGTTTTGTAGTAACTTGATAGTATATTGTTGTTTTAGTAAATTGGTACAGTGCGCAATTCATGCTATCCCCAAAATGGTATGTTGATGTGTTTATCTGTTGATTTATTTCCGGCGATTTTCGCATAAAGATATAAAACTTAAAATGGGACAAAAGATCAAACTTCCTTTGCGTGAACTCACTGAGGCTGTGGTAAGGGATTTACAGGAAAAGTATCCGGAAGCAGAAGTGAGTCTTGAGCTTCATCATGATAAAAATAAAGTTCCGATGAGTGAAAGTTATTTTTGGGAAATTATTTCATTATTGGATTGGGAAAAAGAGGGAGATGATGATGCCGTAATTGAGCCAGCGATAGTCCATCTTGCTGGTGGACCTGTACGGCATATCTTTGAGTTTGCTGATCTCTTATCCGAAAAATTATATGCTTTAGACGGGATAGATTATGCCCGGGAAATTGGTGAAGATAGTTGGTCTGCTAATCAATATTTTTCGGTTGATACCTTTCTATACGCCAGGTGTTGTGTCATTGCCAATGGTCGAGAGATTTTTGAGAAGGTATTGGATGATCCGAGATTGATGCCCAAAGATCAAACTTTTGAATCCTTACTTTATATTCCACTAAGAGCATTTGAGCGTAAGACTGGTCATGCTTATGATTACATACCGGCACATCCCATTGAAACTTACAGTAATAAAGAAGGATGGAATAAACTGTATGCTTTAAGAAGAAGATGATTTATATATTTCAATCAATAGAAGTTCACCTTTAAAGAACCCTTCTCTAATGAGCTTTCATGGAAACTCAAACAAAAGCAATAAGGAGCATCATTTATATGCCATTTATGATTTGGAAGAAGAGGATGTATTTAAATTTGGTATTAGTGACAAACCAGTTGGAGAAGACGGATACTCCCTAAGAATGAGGGAGCAAGTGAATTACCTGAATAAAGCTGTTGGGTGGATGCGATATGTCGCCGAAGTTTTGGTTTCCAGGATAATCGGAAGAAAGAAAGCTCGCCAAATTGAGAATGAGTATATCGATGCTTATCATGCAAAGCATGGCCGCAATCCCCGTGGTAATGCTGGTTATTCAAAATAAAGCTCAGAAGAGCGAATGTTATTTTTCGGAGATTATTTCATTACCGGATTGGGAAAGATGCTGCTATAAATTATCCAGGGAATCCTGAAGCCTCTGAATTACCATTTGTATAGTACGCCGTGCCAACTCTGATTCTAAAGCCAGGTAGTCCTGCCATTCTTCCATAGTAAAATGCCCGATAACCAGCCCCAGCATTAATTGGCGCAGGCGTTGGTCTTTTTGTAAACTATTTTGTACCCAGGTCATTTGCTCTTGTCTTGCCCATTTGGCCAGCGGTACTTTCTTTTTCTGCACATAGTTCGAAAAAATAGCGAGGAATAGTTCGTGTTGCATCTTAAGAATAGGACGCAAAACTTCATTTTGAAAAGCTTCGGCAGGATGGGTGGCCGGCAATAGACCTACGATTTCAGGACGAATACCTTTTTTGGGACCGCTCATGGGGAATAATTTTCTACAGTAAATAACAGAACCGCAGAAATTGTTGCGTATAATCGCTGGTCATCTTGAAAAGTGTCTCTCGTCAAGTATTAGCATTTAATTTGCGTAGAAAAAAGTAATAATCTACGCATAAAATGCGTAGATTAATTGATTTGCTCAAAATTTGTGAGTAATTTGGAAGTTCGATATGAGTAGGTACATATATGATCGCAAAGAATGGCCAAATTTTCGCTGGGACAGTGACCAGCTCATTCCTTTAATCAGTAAGGTCAGGAATTTACAGGGGAAGATAATTGGAAAAATGGAGTCTGTAGGGTTCGATTTAAGAGGTGAAGCTAATTTAGAAACCGTTACGATAGAAATTGTCAAATCTTCTGAAATCGAAGGAGAAATAGTAAATGTGGAACAGGTGAGGTCCTCCCTTGCTCGAAGATTAGGGTTGGAGCGTGCAGGGTTGGTTCCATCTAACAGGGACGTAGATGGAATGGTAGATTTATTACTAGATGCCATTCAGAATTATCAATCTAAACTTACTGAGGAAAGGCTATTTGATTGGCATTACTCCTTATTTCCTACCGGAAGAAGCGGAATGTATAAGATCATTGTAGGAAATTGGCGAGATGACTCGACCGGTCCGATGCAAGTGGTATCGGGAGCTATGGGAAAAGAAAGAGTCCATTTTCAGGCACCACCAGCAGTAAGAATTCCCGATGAGATCAATCAATTTCTAACTTGGGTTAATGCTGAACAAAAAGATTTAGATCCAGTATTGAAAGCAGGGATCGCTCATTTATGGTTTGTTACTATCCACCCATTTGAAGATGGCAATGGAAGAATAACCAGAGCAATTACAGATATGCTGTTGGCAAGGTCAGACGGTATCTCTCAGAGATTTTATAGCATGTCTGCTCAAATAAGAAATGAGCGAAAACAATATTATGAAATTCTGGAGGATACTCAAAGTAGTGATCTTGATATTACTCAATGGTTGACGTGGTTTCTAAACTGTTTGCACAATGCCCTGCAGTCTTCTGATGTTATTCTGCAAAAGGTAATGTATAAGCATCATTTTTGGTTAAAGCATGCTGATAAACCACTCAATGAACGCCAAAAATTGATGCTTAATCGTCTTCTTGATGATTTTAAGGGGAAATTAACTACCAAGAAGTGGGGGAAGATGACAAAATCTTCTCACGATACCGCCTTGAGAGATATCCAAGGATTAATTGGAATGGAAATTCTTAAAAAAGAAAAAGCAGGAGGAAGAAGCACTAACTATCAATTGGTTGAGTTCGATGATTAAATGTTTGTATTAATAATTGAAAAAAATATTATACAAAATGAAAAGCCTGCATTCCATTATACTTTTGCTAGCGGGAACTTTAGGCGTCAATTGTTTCCTATTCCAGTTTTTAACTGCCCAAACACAAAAAGCTTTATTAAATGAAGATCATACGATAACCATCATAGAAACGCTCGAAAAACCTCCTTTCTTAGGCTTTCGCAATGATGCCTTTGGGCAAATGGCAGGTTTTCCTAAAAGTGCCTTAGCCAGTAAAACTTTTAAGAATTTGCGTAACGTCACTTTGGTGGATCTGGATGGTAATAGAACGCACGAGATCCTCTGGGGGGCTGATAGCCAACTCTTTGCTCATGCTTACGATACGCTTCTTTGGCAACGCAGCTTAAGTGGAACCGTGATCTTCCCACCCTCCGTAGCTGATCTTGATAACAATGGCATTTATGAAATTGCCCAGGCAACGGGTGGTTCACAGACTGATAGTCGAATTTATTTACTCGACGAAAATGGTCAGGACCTTCCCGGCTGGCCTTTAAACTTTGACGGCCATTGGATCATTACGGCACCGGCATTGGCCGATGTTGATGAGGATGGTGTCCGGGAGGTTATTTTTAACGAAAGGG
>CAZHNG010000273.1:7883-9131 GCA_964533785.1 uncultured Saprospiraceae bacterium
ACAGTCCTGAAAATAGATTACATATCGTTGAATTGGACGGGACTGCTTTGAATGACAACTGGCCGGTTGCTGTTCCTGGAAATTTAGCGGTTACTCCTTCGGTTGGCGACGTTGATCAGGACGGGGAGAAAGAAATCTATGTGACCTCAACTACTAGCCGCTATCTTTTTCAATTGAACGGCGAGTTGGAAACTGGCTGGCCACAGGAAACAGGGCCAGACCAAAGATACAGTTTTCAATCCCCAATTTTGGTTGATCTCAATCAAAATGGAAACCTGGAAATCGTTGGAGCGTCTCACGGTGATCTACCTCAATACTATGTTCTACAAGCTGACGGCAGCAATCTTCCGGGCTGGCCACGACCGGTTCCGGAAAATGTATGGACATTCAGTACCCCTACCGTGGTAACTATGAATGGCATACTACAGATCTTGGCCAGCCGTCCGATCGGAGAATCTTTCAAAGATATGCTTTACGGCTGGACCACTAGCGGCGAATTACTGCCGGGTTTTCCCATTTTACAATCGGGAGGTTTGGAGGGGATCATCAGCGTTGCTGACGTGGACGGCGATGAGGAATTTGAATTGTTGTTTGGTTCCAATTTGCGGCTGGAGGATGGCAGGAGTTTTATTCATGCTTACGAAATGGATGGTAGTGTAGTTGACGGCTTTCCTATACGTCCGTACGGGTGGACCTACATGAATGGCGTTGCGGTAGGTGATGTCAATGGAGATGAACGAATGGATCTGGTGGCGTTGAGTTATATTCAAAAGGAAAGCCAACTGCTCAATGACTCCATTTATTTAAATGTTTACGAGTTGAACGTGCTTTACAGCCCGGAGCGTGTGCTTTGGAGTACTTATAAGGGAAGTAATGCTAGGAATGGTCTCATTACGAGAGAACCCGCTACTTCCGTAAAGGAAATCAGATCCGGGGCTATCCTTTCCCTTCATCCTAATCCGGTAAAAGATGGGCTTACGGTTACCTTTTCTGCAGAATTGCCGGCTGACCTGCAATATCGGGTGTATAATACTCAAGGACAGGTTATTAAAACGTCTAACACCGATAGTTTTAGTAGCGGCCTCTCTGAAATTACAATTCCCGTCGATCATATACCCCCCGGAGTTTATTACCTTAGAGTCTGCGATGGTCAAAAAGAGATTGGCCAAGTCATGAAGTTTGTGAAGCTTTAATACACTGTAACATAAGTTTCTTAGTTTTTTGAACCACCGGATTTTTGTCCAAATC
>CAZHNG010000274.1:0-9120 GCA_964533785.1 uncultured Saprospiraceae bacterium
ATAAAATTTGCCTCGCTTTCGCTCGTTCATGACCCACCGAACAAGTCTATTATTTCTTTTAATCTACAATTGAGTTTAAAGATAAGGCTAATATCTAAAAAATTCAGATGTAATACTTGCTTGTTGATTGGGATGTGCGGTGTTTTATTGTTTTTCCGGCCAAATTTTTTCTTTTGATTTAATGAATTGGACTTTTGAACTAGTATTTTAAGTATCTGATAGTCAATTAAAAAAGATATTCCAGGGGGGGCATCTCACTTCAGGTACCTGCGATTATCAGGTTATTGCTGATCAGTCTAAAGCCTGGTGGTATTGCCCCTTTAAATTAGGGTGGGTTTTACTCGATTTAACATTTAGTAGCTTGGGGCTATGGTTATGGGGTTACACAAAATACGCCCAATATTTATCCTCATATAACTTTATAACCCTATAACCACATAAAGCTTCAATATTAAGGATCGCCCAAGTTTAGAGGTCAACACATTTAGCGTCAAAAGTCTAATAATTGAAGATGGGTAGATGCTTACCTACTATTCAACGGCAAACATTCAAGAATCTCAAGAAAAGCTATGCTTAAAAAGAAACATCCTTTATCTTTATTAGACTTATCTAATCTATACCGACGTTGAAGATGGTTTGGGAACCAAAATCATCTTCAAGTATGGTATATACTGACCGAAGTGGTTTAGGGAAGTCCCAAACCACTTCGTGTCAAGTATAATACCTGGGAATAACTTTTTAACCATGCAATCTATCAACTCCTTATCCCGCCGGCAATTTTTAGCGAAAATGCAGCAAGCCACTTTAGCTGCCATGGCCGCCAGTATACCTACAGCTTCCTTTTTGTCTTCCTGCAAGCGGGAAAACCGTATCGATGCCAAGGCAGATGCCGTGATCCTCCTGTGGATGGCGGGTGGTATGTGCCATACGGAAACCTTCGACCCCAAGACCTATACCCCATTTGAAAAGGGAATAGAAAGCAAAAAAGTATATAGTACCTTCCCTTCCGTACAAACTGCCGTCGATGGCCTGCAATTTTCCGAAGGACTGGAAGCAATTGGTCAGACCATGGACAAAGGCACGATCATACGCTCTTACCGGGCAGCCGACCTGGGCCATATTTTACATACTCGCCACCAATACCATTGGCATACCTGTTACGAACCACCCCAATCGGTACAACCACCGCATCTTGGTTCCTGGATCGCTAAAGAGCTGGGCCCGGTTAACGCCGTCATTCCGCCTTTCATCGATATCGGTCAACGGTTTACGGTTGGTGAAGGAGAAGAGTTGAAAGCTTTCCATTCCGCCGGCTTTTTGGGCACCGAATACGGTCCTTTTATCATTCCGGACCCATCGCAGGGACTGGAAAGCGTACGTCCGCCCAAAGGAATGGATCTACAGCGCTTCGAAAGCCGCAATAAGTTGTACCGGGAATTGGTCAAACAGAGTCCTTTCCAGGAGTACGGCAGTAGTTACCAGCAAGAATCGCTGGTACGATCCATGGAAAAAGCCTACCGGTTGTTAAAATCACCGGATGCAGTCGCTTTCGACTTACAGCAGGAACCGAAAGAAGTTTACGATCAGTACAATACCGGCCGTTTTGGGCTGGGTTGCTTACTGGCCCGTCGCCTGGTGGAAAGAGGAGCCCGCTTCATCAGCGTTACTACGGAGTATGAACCTTTCCTGGGTTGGGATACTCACGAAAACGGGCATACCCGCCTGGTCGGTATGAAAGCGCAGATTGACCGGCCGGTAGCTTTGCTTATTCGCGATTTGGAAGAACGGGGTTTATTGGATCGGACTGTAGTCATCTTAGCCAGTGAATTTAGTCGCGATATGCTGGTCGAAGGACGACCCGGTCTAAAAGTAAAAGACCAGGTACAAGTACCCGATCGTGTAGAAAACCTTAAGCATTACGGCATGCACCGCCATTTTACGGATGGTTGTTCGATATTGATGTGGGGCGGCGGCATCAAGCGGGGCTATGTCCACGGCGTTACGGCTGACGAACGGCCGTTTAAAGCGCTTACGGAACCGGTAGTTATTGACCAGGTCCACCAAACGATCTATCACCTGTTGGGTATCCCCCCGGAAACGCAGTACGAAATTGAAAAACGACCGTTTTATACTACGCCTGACGGGGAAGGGGAAGTTTTGGCGGAGGTGATTGCTTGATTAAACGCTGGACGCTAGTTCCCGAGGCACTAGGGCTTTGGGAACATCTCATTCAAGTTGCTGGTAGTTTATTGAACCACGGAGAACACGGAAGACATGGAGATAATTTTTTCTTTCCGAGGGAATAATTTGCTCCGCAAACATTGGAGAACACAGAGGGTACGAGAAAAAGTTGTTCAATTTACTCTTATATTGCTCCGTGTCCTTTTATTTTTGCCCAGGCCTATACGGGCCCTACGTGACAGAATAAACTTAATCTCAATTAAATCAATCTACACCATCACTTCCGTAAGGAAGTTCCCGACACAATAAACCTCCATGTACTCCGTGTACTCCGTGTACTCTGTGGTTCAACATGAACTCTAAAAATTCAAAAACATGACCACCAAAAGAAGAACCTTCCTCAAACAAACCGGAATTGCCGCCACCGCAATAAGCCTCTATCCCGCAACCGCATGGCCGTTCACACCGTTGACCTACAATAACATCGATCAGATACTAGAAAAACTATCTGTCATCAACGACAACCGGGTCGAAACCCTATTGACTCGGCAAATCAACGAAAAAGACAGCCGCTGGGACGGTGGCTTGACTGACGGTTACGGCATCCCCAATGCGCATAGCACCACTTCCTTTATTACCACCCTCAGCAATGCCTACGCTTCGCCCTTTTCGCAGTATCATTTATCTGCGGAATTGCTAACCGCTTTGGAAAAAGCAATGGCTTGCTTGTTAAAGGTACAATACGAAGATGGCACCATCGATCTGCATACGACCAACTTCCATTCCACTCCTGATACCGCCTTCATTGTGAATTACCTGAGTCCGGTTTATGTAGTGCTGAAAAATATGGAACAGCCTACCCTGAAAAACCTGATCACCGATATGGCGGCCTTCCTTCGCAATACGGACAAGTGTTTATCGGTAGGCGGCATTCACACCCCCAATCACCGCTGGGTTGTTTGTTCGGCCCTGGCAAGGATCCATTCCTTCTTTCCCGACCCCAAATATGTTCAACGCATCGACGAATGGTTAAGCGAAGGCATTGATCAAGACCCGGATGGCCAGTACAACGAACAAAGCGTCAGCATTTATTCTCCTACTTGCAACGATATGTTTTTAACAATGGGTCGCCTGCTCGACCGACCGGAACTGCTGGAGGTCGTCAGGAAAAACCTGGAGATGAGTCTCTACTACATCCAACCGGGCGGAGAAGTATTGACCGATGCTTCGGGCCGGCAGGACAGTGCCCGAACGGGTTACGTCAATGGCTACTACTATACCTACCGGTATTTTGCCATTAAAGATCAAAACCCGGCATTTGCTGCGGTTTGTCAATTGATCGAAACGCAGATGCCCCAACGCATTACCCGATTCATCCCCTACCTGATGGAAGAGCCTGTTTTTCAACAACCCCTCCCTTCTCCCACTCAAATTCCGGATAATTATTTCAAGCGATTTGCCCATTCGGGCGTCTTTAGAATACGCCGCGGAAATACGGATATTTCCATTATCGAAGAAAATCCCACCTTCCTGACCTTCATAAAAGGCAAGGCCGTTCTACAATCGATCCGCTTGCACGCCGCCTACTACGGCCCCCGCGGTCAATTCAAAGCAGAAAACGCTGCTGTTGAAGGAGAAAAGATCACCCTGAGCCGATCAGATACGCACGGTTATTTCCAACCCCTCCCCAAAGACAAAATACCCGTTGATGGGGACTGGGAAAAGATGCCCCGCGAAGAACGAAGGATGCGTAGACCACAAACGATTGATTATAAGATCACTATCCAAGAATCTAAGGGAAAAATAACGATGGATATCGTTGTAGAGGGAGTTGACCACATCCCCGTTTCCATGGAATTGAGCTTTCGAAAAGGGGGTACTTTAACGGGAATTACTACGGATCAAAGGGCCGCTGATGTTTTCTTCCTGGAGGAAGGAACAGGCACTTACCAAGTAGAAAATGACACCATCCACTTTGGCCCCGGTCTGGCTTTACACCAATGGGCGCAAATGCGGGGCATGCTGCCCAAGCAAGCGGGTAATAGTGTTTATCTGACGGGCTATACGCCGTTTCGGCACCGGTTGGAGTTGTGGTGATTTGCATTAGACTTGTTAAATTTGCATTGATGCAAAGGAAAAGCAGACCATATAAGCTCAAAAAAGATCTTTCAAAACACATTATCTGGTTCCTTGTCAAATATTGCTTGTGCCACAACACCATTTCTACCGCCCAGGCTCAGCTACCCGATATCCGTTTTGAAAATATTGGGATTGAACAAGGTTTATCCTCAAATTTTGTAGTGGCTATCACTCAGGATAAATTTGGATATCTATGGTTTGGTACGAATAACGGTTTAAATCGCTACGACGGACAGGACATTACCACCTTTTGGCACGAACCCGAAGATTCCACTTCCCTCGCTTTTGATTGGGTAGAGGCATTATTCGTCGATCACGCAGGTGATTTGTGGGTAGGCACGCACGGAGGAGGCTTGCACCTATTTGATTATACTACGGAGAGCTTCATTCGTTACCAGCATGACCCAAAGGATCCTTTAAGCTTGAGTAACGATGTGATTACTACCTTGTACGAAGATTCAGATCAAAACTTTTGGGTTGGAACAGCTCAGGGTGGTTTAAATAAGTTTGATAGGATAAATGGGACTTTCAAAAAGTACCGTCATCAAGAATGGAATCCCGGTAGCCTGAGTGATGATAATGTTCGGCAGATTTATGAAGACCGGCAAGGCAATCTATGGGTTGGGACCGGTGGTCCTTTTCCCACAGAATTAGGCGGTTTAAACCTTTTTGATAAACAGCACGAAACTTTTGTCCGGTTTTTACCCGATCCTACAAATCCGCAATCTTTAACAGACAACAGAGTTTGGGAAATGTATGAGGATAATCACGGTACTTTTTGGGTGGGTACCTTTGGGGATGGCCTGCACATTATGGACCGTGAAAAAGGGACTTTTACCCGACTGCAAAATAATGCAAAAAACCTTCAACCGTATAGTAGTCCTTATTTAAGAAGAAAAGATCCTACTAATCCCGGATTTGGGCCAGGTATTACCAAAATATACCAGGAGCATACCGAGGTTTTGTGGATCAGCTCGGTTTACGGTGGTTTGGATCGATTTGACCTGAATACCGGAACACGGCAACACTTCGAGGCAGATAAAAACGAACCGGCAAACATTGGACTGAACTGGATCTGGACGATTTACGAGGATCGCCAAAATACACTATGGTTAGCCAGTGCAGGAAATGGGGTTTATAAAGTATCGGCGGGCGCTTTTCACCATTCTCAACACCCCACCAAAGAATTGAGCTTTCAAGCCATTTTTGAAGACAGTCGCGGACAAATCTGGTTAGGTACGGATAAAGGATTATTCCATCTGGATAAAAAGACCTATGCTATCATTCCGTTTGAAAAGCCTAATATGTCTTTTAGCGAGCTTGCCCGGGAATCCGTTCAGGCTATCACGGAAGATCAAACCGGAAAGGTCTGGTTCGGCACCTCTAATGGCTTGTATCGACTGGATCCTCCCCGTGGCAACATAAAAAAATACACGCATCATCCGGAAGACCCTAATAGTCTTAGCCAAAATAACATCACCGCCCTGGCAAACTTCAGCTCTAAAAAAAACGGCATTTGGGCCCTCAGCCAGGATAATATACTCCATAGATATGACCCCGAAGCGGATCAATTTTATCAATATAACTTCTTTGACTCCCTGACTACGGATTGGCAAAATAATCATTCTATTCTCTCCCTATATGCAGATCCGGAAGGCTACTTTTGGATGGGAATGGATGCCGGAGGAGCCATTAAATGGGACCCAAAAACGAAAGCGATTCAATATTTTCCTGATATTTTTCCCTGGGCACTTTATTTTCACTTTGATAAGAAGGAGCGCTTCTGGATAGGGTCAAGACTAGAAGGGCTCCTTCAATTTGATCCTACAGAAAATGTAGTTTTACAAAAGATTACGGAAAAAGAAGGACTGGTCAGCGGCAGAATTAACGGCATTTTGGAGGATAAATCAGGTTTTTTGTGGCTGAGTACGCAGGATGGTTTTTTGTCCAGATTTGATCCCGAAACAGGGAATATCAAGAACTTTCACAGTAAGGATGGCTTAAAAAGAAACAATTTTCTTCCGGGAAGTTTCTGCCGAAGCCGTAATGGGCATTTTATATTCGGCGGGCTTAATGGCATAACCATCTTTGACCCGGAAGCATTTCTTACTAATCCATTCCATCCTGAAGTGACCATAGGTGAAGTTTTGGTCAATGATCAACCCATCCTGGTCAGAGAGAAAGCAACCATTGAATTGTCTCATCATCAAAATGACCTGACATTCCGGTTTGCAGCTTTACATTATACCCGGCCAGATAAAAATCAGGTGCTTACTATGCTCGAAGGTTACGATGATAACTGGCAAACAATGGGGCAAAGAAAAGAAGCTAAATATACCAACCTGGATCCGGGAGTTTACTCGTTCAAAGTAAAAGCGGCTAACAGTGATGGTATTTGGACACCCAATGAAACAATGCTACAAACCATCATACACCCACCCTGGTGGCAGACCTGGTGGGCTTATGCACTTTATCTTATAGCGACATTTTGTGTATTCTACTCCTTTTTTCAATTCCAAAAACGCCGCTGGATGTTACAAGCTGCTTTACAACTGGAGCAGGCTGAATCGTTACGTCTTAAAGAATTGGATGAATTTAAAAGCCGGTTCTATACCAATATCACCCACGAATTTCGCACACCCTTAACCATCATCCGAGGACTCGTGGATCAGATCGTTGAAAAACCCAAATGGAAAACTACCGAACGACTGCAGCTCATTAAAAAGAACAGCACCCGATTGCTCCAACTCATTAACCAACTGCTGGAGCTGTCCAAACTGCAAGCCGGCAAACTAAAACCCCAATTCATTCAAGCTGATATCATTCCCTTTCTTGATTACCTGGTGGAATCTTTTCATTCGCTGGCCTTTAGTAAAAAAATAAGCCTTTCCTTTCATGCGCATACCGATAAATTGGTGATGGATTATGATCCGGATAAGTGTCAACAGATCATGGTTAATTTGCTATCGAATGCCATAAAATTTACCCCGGAGTACGGAAGCGTAAAAGTTTCAACAAAGTTAATAGCGGCAGACCGAGAGAAGCTTTTCTTACAGGTCACCATAGAAGATACCGGCATCGGAATTCCGCAAGAAAAGATCCCCCTTCTATTTGAGCGGTTTTATCAGGTGGACGGCTCTATCACCCGTAAAGAAGAAGGCATCGGTCTCGGACTGGCCCTGGTCAGAGAGTTATTAGAATTACTGGGAGGAAACGTAGAAGTCGAAAGCACTCCGGACAGCGGGAGTAAGTTTATCTTCTTTTTGCCGGTGAATAATTCAGCACCTCTTCAAGCACCCGAAATACTTGAAAAGAATTCCTTGCCCGAGGATGTCCCAAGCGCTTCCACCGCCATTCCAAGCACCTTTCCACAAACTTCCAGTAATGCAAGACCATTAGTTTTATTAGTTGAAGACAATCAGGATGTGATCTATTACTTACGTTCCTGCCTGGATGATATATACCAAATCCTGGAAGCTAAAAATGGTGAAGAAGGAGTGAACCTGGCCATCGAATCCATACCAGATCTCGTAATCAGCGACGTAATGATGCCTAAAATGGACGGATTTGAGTTGTGTAAACGCCTAAAAACAGATAAGCGAACCAATCATATCCCAATTGTTCTTCTAACCGCCAAAGCGACGGAGGAAGACAAATTGGAAGGGCTGGAGCTTGGAGCTGATGCCTATTTGGCCAAACCCTTTCAGAAGAAGGAGTTACTCATTAGAATCTCCAAACTATTGGAGTTGCGAAAAACGCTTCAACGCAAATTCCAAAAAACTAACTGGGACAAAAATGAAAAGCCAGATCCCTTTCTGGAAAAATTACAGGAAGTTATTGAAAACCACCTGGATGACGCAGACTTTAGCGTCGTTCAATTGAGTCGTAAACTGGGGATGAGCAGGGTGCAGATACACCGCAAGCTGAAAGCATTGACGGACCTGTCAACCACCCAATACATTCGTGCTTACCGGTTGAACAAAGCCCATCAATTGTTGAAAAATACCGAACTCAGCGTTTCAGAAGTTGGGTACAAGATAGGATTCAAAGACCCGGCTCATTTTTCAAGGGTTTTTGCGAAGCATTTTGGAACAGCACCCAGTGTAACACGCAAGTAGCTACTTATCAATGAATTGCACTACAATCTACATTTGTAATGTAACCCACAGTCAAGCATTAACGATAGGTCTGAAACGCTGATCCAAGCATTTGAAAGCGTTGTGCAAGAATCTATTAGGGGATGCCAATATCTTGCACCCGGGATTTAAGGAATAAGTAGTAGAGCAATATCAATTTACTGATAGTTCACACACTCCTGACGGTACCGTTAGGACTAACCCTCAAATTCTTACGGTCTAGCGTCTGGAATCTGCAGTCTTACTTAATCACTTTAATCTCAAAAATTCGGGAGGAAATGGCAATACCACAGGTAAATCGTGACCAGATTACTGGACAAATTTCATTTTTTCCTGGACTCATTTTGCAATTACTGGACTGACATTGCAGAAGGCTTGCGGAAGCGGCAGCGTGACCATATATTGAGACTGTATTCGGTAATCGGGTTTTCAGAAAAGCAAAACGACCTTATTTTGCTTTTGTCAATGGCCACCTGATCATACGGCTTCTAAATGAATGTGCACGTTGCTCCAATGCCTTTGTTGGATTTACAGGAATAACGCCAAAATACAATCTGATATCTGGCAACTAACATTGGACAACTCATTTATTTACACTTAAGTAGTAGACTAGACTTTTGACGCCAGACTCTAGAAGTTAGACTAAAAATTCTAACTAATTGAC
>CAZHNG010000275.1:0-6703 GCA_964533785.1 uncultured Saprospiraceae bacterium
CTAGCGTCTAGCGTCTAGCGTCTAGCGTCTAGCGTCTAGCGTCTAGCGTCTAATACCCAACAAAAAAAGCTCATGACTGATCACTCAGCCACAAGCTTTTTTTTCTTTTAGGTGAAGCGCTATATTAGTTCACTTGGATAGTAGGTTGAGTTGCACCCGCACCCGCTTCAACAGTACCTTTCAAGTAGATGAAAGTTTGAGGAGGGTTCGTATTCGCGGTGATGGTAACCTTTTGGTTTCTTTGACCAGATTTGTTGGCAGAGTTGAACTCTACTAAAATCTCACTTGTCTGACCAGGTGCAATTGGCTCTCTTGGCCACTTAGGTACCGTACAACCGCAGCTACCTTTTGCATCGCTCAAGATCAATGGCTCATTACCAGTGTTGGTGAACTTGTATACGTGAGAAACTTTCTCACCGGCAATAACCGTACCGAAGTCGAATTCAGTTTCTTCGAAAGTCATGGTAGTAGTAGGACCAGCTGGAACAGATGGTTGTTGAGGAGTTTGTGCCGTTACGTTAGGATTAGCTGGTTGTACGGTATTGTTTTGTACATTTTCCGCTGCAGCCTGACGAATGTCTTTGCTCGCACTTTGGCAACTGAATGCAGCCAATGCGATCACTACCACAGCAACAAAAGGAAGTTGAAATTTCTTTAACATGCTCGATTCATTTTTTGAGACAATAATAAAATCAATTATCACTACAAAAGTAAAGATTCGATGGATTCACAATGTTAACGGCCCCCCAATAATTGTTAATAACCTGTTAATAGCTTTTTACGTTTGGGTATGCCTGAGATCGAGGGCTTGCGTTGGCTCGATCTCAGGGATAACCTAAACATTGCGGGTTCAACTTATTCTAAAACTTGCATTATTAGTTTAAAATCCTTAATTTTGAAACAAAAAAATGAATTACTTCGCGCTGGTGGACTGCAATAGTTTTTATGCTTCCTGCGAGCGGGCGTTTCGGCCGGATCTAGTGGGTAAACCGATCGTCGTATTGTCCAACAACGATGGCTGTATCGTTGCGGGATCGCCGGAGGCGAAAGCATTAGGTATCAACATTGGGGAACCATTGTTTAAGTCTAAAGCGCTGATCCGGAAGTACAATATTGCCGTATTTTCTTCCAACTACCAATTATACGGTGATATGTCAGAACGCGTGATGAATACGCTGCGGCATTTCGTTCCGGACATTGAATTGTATTCGATCGATGAGGCTTTTGTGCAATTAAACTTTCTTCAGAAAAATGAAGCTGAACTCGTCGCGTTCTGTACAAAACTCCGGCAAACTATCTTACAATGGACCGGCATTCCCGTTTCCATCGGTATCGGCAAGACCAAAACGCTGGCCAAACTAGCCAACCACATCGCTAAAAAGAGAACGCGCTCCAACGTTTTCATCTTTGAACAAGGAAAAAAGTATCCGGAGTTACTGCAAAGTGTTCCGGTAAGTAAAATATGGGGCGTAGGAGCCGGTATCAAAAAGCGCTTGAACGGCTTCGGCATCGATAATGTACAGGAATTAGTCGAGCGCAAGGAAAAATGGATGCGCAAAGAGTTTGGAATCATTGGCGAACGCATGCTCCGGGAACTGAAGGGCGAACCTTGCTATGAATTAGAAGATCCCGATGCTTCTCGCAAACATTTACTGGTTTCCCGATCTTTCGGAAAGCATGTTTACAAAAAGGAAGAATTGAAAGAAGCCCTTTCCGTATATGCTTCCCGGCTGGGTGAAAAACTTCGTCAACACGGGTACCGGACGGGGGCCATTACCGTGTTTATTAAGGCCAATAAATACAACCTCAAAAACCCCGATGGCCGTTACTATTTTTCGAAATCCATTGAATTACCTATTCCCAGTTCTCACACCAATTACCTTGTCAAATACGCCCTGCCCATTGTCGACCAGCTTTACATCAAAGGTACTCAATATAAAAAAGCGGGTATCATTGCTTCGGAGTTGTGCCCCGAGTCTTCGGTACAGATGAATCTATTCGAAAATAATAACCCTGCGGAGGATAAGAAGCAGGGAAAGCTGATGGCGGTGATCGATCAAATCAACCGCAAGATCGGACGCAATAAAGTGAAGTTATCTTCTTGTGGTATCCAACAAGACTGGCGGATGCTTTCGGAGTTGAGGTCGCCTTGTTATACGACCCGGTGGGGGGAGTTGATGGTGGTGTAGGAAAGGAGTAGATACCTGACTGCAAAGTATTATACTCACCGCAGAAGAAACGCTAAGAAAAAAGAACTTCGCATTCTTTGTGTTATTAGACTTGTCTAAACGATGTCTTCAAAAGTTAAAATGGGCCTTTTTATCTATATCTTCCGAATTTTTCATTGCTTAGCGCTGCTAGGCGGCTTCAAAATTCGAAAAGATATAAATAAAAATTCCTCATTTTTCCAATTTGAATGCACCGTCTAGACAAGTCTATTAATTAGTATATTTGGTGACTTAGATCTTTTTCTATTCCCTACTCCTCTTCTTCGTTTCTTTGACGTCGCTGATTATCTGCTTTGTCGTAAGCTCTGATGATCTCTTTCACAAGCCGGTGGCGAACCACATCTTCAGCAGAGAGATATATGGCGTCGATACCGTCCAGGTCAGCTAAAAGATTGATAGAACGACGTAAACCGGATTTTTGGTGATAAGGTAAATCCACCTGCGACAAGTCCCCGGTTATGATGCATTTAGCAGAAGGACCGAGGCGCGTCAGGAACATTTTCACCTGCATGGTGGTACAATTTTGCGCCTCATCCAAAATGATAAATGCATTGTCTAAAGTACGTCCCCGCATAAAAGCCAGAGGAGCAATCTCAATAACCCGGTTCTGCATGAATTGAGCCAGCTTCTCCGTCGGGAGCATATCATCCAAAGCATCGTACAAAGGTCTGAGATACGGATCGATCTTCTCCTTCAGATCACCGGGCAGGAATCCCAGGCTTTCACCAGCCTCTACCGCCGGACGTGTCAAAATGATCTTTTTAACCATTCTATTCTTTAAAGCCCTGACGGCCAGCGCAACGGCGGTATAAGTTTTTCCCGTACCAGCCGGCCCGATCGCAAAAACCACATCATTGGCTTCGGATGCTTCGATAAGTCTCTTTTGATTTCTTGTTTTGGCTTTAATGGGTTTCCCGCCTCTGCCGTGAAGAATGATTTTATTACTCTTTTCTCCGCTACCGATTTTGGACTTATACGGGTTTTCCCCTCCCAGGATATCTTCAATGGTCTGAGTTGATAACTCCTGATGCTCTTTGAGCAGGCGTACCATTGTTTCAAACTTGGCCTTGGCTTGTTGTGTTTCTTTCTTATTGCCAGCCAATTTAAGGTTGTTTCCTCTTGAGGTAATAGTAACTTCGGGAAAGGCCTTTCTTAAAAGGTTTAATTTTGTGTTGTTTTCTCCATAGAGTTCTAAGGGATCAACACCATCAACAGTTAAAACAATTTCACTCAAATATTTTTCCTCCTATAGTTTTCTGAAATAAATAAAATCATCTCAAAGATAAATTAAGAACCATAAAATTCGATTGATTGTTCCCCGAAATATTTGTTCTTTTCTTCAAACTTGAAATTCATGGCTCATTAGAATTTTACATCAGATAGTTGTATCTTTACTTTTAATGCTGGTTAGAGCATCATATTAAAGATTATGCCTGAACAATATCCAAAAACGCCCATCGTTACTTTGACCACTGACTTTGGATGGAGAGATTACTATGTAGCAGTGATCAAAGGGGCTATCTTGTGTAAAAATTCCGATACCAACATTGTCGATATCACCCATGAAATTGAAAATTATAACATTGTTCAAGCTGCATTTGTTATAAGAAACGCCTGGCAAAGTTTTCCAATCGGCACCATTCATGTCATTAGTGTTAATGATTTTGCTAAATACAGCAAAGGTTTCTTAGCTATTCAGTACGGAGGGCAGTATTTTATCGGACCAGATAATGGCATCTTTTCTCTTATTTTCTCAGATACAAAGTTCAGAGCATACCGCATTCCGAAAACAGAAGAATCCAAATTTCCTTTAAAAGATATTTATGCCTCCGCAGTCGGCCACATACAACAAAATATCCCTATTTCTCAGATTGGGGAGTATGTTGAAGACCTGGAACAAAGAATCAACCTCCGGCCCGTTATCACCCCTTCAAGAGTGCAAGGTGCAGTAATCCATATCGACACCTTCGAAAACGTGATTGTCAATATCGACCGCCAACTTTTCGAACAGGTTGGACACGGCAGACCGTTTAATATTTACTTCAAACGTCATGACCCAATTAACCGCCTGAGTAAAAGTTATTATGATGTACCCGTTGGCGAAACAATGGCCTTCTTCAATTCTGCCAATTACCTTGAAATCGCCATTAATATGGGCAAAGCCAGCAGTCTGCTCGATCTGAAACTGGAGGATTCCATTCAAATAGATTTTCATTAGAAACCGCATTCATGATAAAACGCGTGGTAAAAATGACCTTTGAACCCGAGAAGGTCGACCATTTTTTGCAATTGTTCAGAGAGTCCAAAACAAAAATCAGTGCTTTTCCTGGTTGCCACTATCTTGAACTATTGCAAAGCACAAAAGATCCTGCCGTTTTTTTTACCTACAGCTACTGGGAAAATGAACAGGCGCTGGAAAACTATCGCCAATCCGAGTTATTCAAATCGACCTGGGCGAAGACAAAAATTTTATTTTCCGGTAAGCCTGAGGCCTGGAGTGTGCGGTCTCTTTACGTGGAGTATTGAACTTCCGGGCAAGGTCGGCGGTTGTTATTGGAGTAATTTAATATATTTGGACTAACAAAATAATTTAAACATAAGTGTCTGATAAAATCCCCTCGCCACTAAGGCGACAGAAAAGAAACGGAGACAACGATGATGGGAACGGCAACGGTAATGGAAGGCCCCAGTTGCCAAGTGGTGGAATGAATTGGATCTGGGTTTTCATCTTTGTCTTTGTAATCGGACAAGTATTATTCTCTTTTTTCAGGACTTCAGCAGTAGAGATCGGCTGGTCTGATTTTAAGAGAGAAATGCTTGTTAAAAACGATGTAGCCAGGATCAATGTCATCAATAAGGAAAAAGCGGAAGTTTACATAAAAAAAGAAGAACTTGGCAAAGGCTACTATGCAGAAATAGACTCTACCAAAGCAGGTCCTCACTATACTTTTAATATCGGATCGCTCGAAAACTTCGAACAAACGATCGAAGAAGCTCAGGCTAATCTTTCTTCTGAAGAAAAAATTGACATTCAATACGTTCAACGAACCGATTGGTTAGGCAATTTACTGTCCTGGGTAATTCCCTTCGCTATTATTATTGCCATTTGGCTTTTTATATTGAACCGGATTCGACCCCAGGGTATGGGCGGCGGAAGGGGTGGTGTTTTTGATTTCGGAAAAGCCACATCAGCCTTAAAGAAAGAAAGAACTAATGTTACTTTTGACGATGTAGCCGGGCTAGAGGAAGTAAAAGTTGAAGTCAGGGAGATCGTAGATTTCCTGAAGAATGCCGAGAAATACACTAAACTAGGGGCAAAGATCCCCAAAGGTATCATCCTGATCGGCCCTCCCGGAACGGGTAAAACTTTACTGGCAAAAGCAGTTGCCGGTGAAGCAGAAGTACCTTTTTATTCAATGTCTGGTTCTGAGTTTGTAGAAATGTTCGTCGGGGTCGGGGCCAGCCGGGTGAGAGATCTGTTTAAAAAAGCTAAACAAAGCGCACCCAGTATTATTTTTATTGACGAAATTGACGCCATAGGTCGTAGCCGTGGCCGTGCGATGAGTTTCCAGTCCAATGACGAACGGGAGAACACTTTAAATCAATTATTGACAGAAATGGATGGCTTTGGTGCGAATACGGGTGTAATTGTACTTGCAGCTACCAACCGGGGTGAAGTTTTGGATCGTGCGTTATTGCGGCCTGGTCGTTTCGATCGTCAGATATATATTGAATTACCTACCAAGACCGAGCGTCGTGCTATTTTCGATGTGCACGCCGAACCTATTACAATGGCTGCTGACGTAGACCTGGATGTATTGGCTGCACAAACTCCTGGATTTTCGGGTGCAGATATTGCCAATATATGTAATGAAGCTGCCTTGATCGCTGCTCGTCGCGAAAAAGAGGCCGTTTTCATGAAAGATTTTTTCGATGCCGTTGACCGCGTGGTTGCCGGATTGGAACGCAAAAGCAAGATCATTTCCGAAAAGGAAAAGAAAACCATCGCTTACCACGAAGCGGGACACGCAACGGTGAGCTGGTATCTACCCTACGCTGATACCTTACTGAAAGTTTCTATTGTTCCTCGTGGCCGTTCCCTCGGAGCGGCATGGTACCTTCCGCAGGAAAGTCAGCTCTTCACCAAATCACAATTACTGGACAGGATCTGTGCGGCACTTGGCGGACGAGCAGCGGAAGAAGTCGTCTTTGGCGAAATATCATCGGGTGCGCTAGACGATCTCGAAAAGATCACTAAGCAAGCTTACATGATGGTAGCTTATTATGGACTAGATGATGAGATTGGTAACCGAAGTTTTTATGACAGTACCGGCAGATACGAACAGTCATTCCAAAAACCTTACAGTGATGCAACTGCTGAGGAAATCGACAAAAGGGTTAAAATTTTAATCGATGATGCTTACGATAAAACCAAAGCCATCCTGATCGAACACCGGGAAGAATTAGACATGCTC
>CAZHNG010000275.1:6713-9113 GCA_964533785.1 uncultured Saprospiraceae bacterium
CGATCTTTAAAAATGATTTAATAAACATCTTTAAGTCCGATCCTAAGAACTTAGGAAATATCGAGGATAATAAATAACTCAAATTGCAGATATAATGTAGCCTGTAAAAAAGCTGTTAATTTAAGTCGCCAACCCAAAGTTAGCAGCTGCACCAACAGGTAACACCATCACAATTTACTCCTTTGTGTCTTAAATCCATGCCCTGTTCCAATAAATGAGTAGCAAAACTATGCTTTAAAGCATGACCCGTTCCGATCTTTAATGGATGCCAAATTATCAAACCAACCCTGTCTACCTTGTTCAACTCACCGCTCCCCGTTTTCCCAACTCAATCACCTCCACATCAAATAACTTCCCCTCTTCCACTTTAAAACGAACGATCGTTTTGACTTTGTGAAAGCCGTGATTGCCGCAAGCCCCCGGATTGATATGAATAAGATGGTGCTTTTTGTCCGGCATGATCTTCAAGATATGGGAGTGGCCGCAAATAAATAAACCCGGCGGGTTTTCCGCCAGGATCTTGCGTATCCGTTGGTTGTAGCGCCCGGGATAACCGCCAATGTGCGTCATCCAAACATCCAGGCCCTCACAATCGAATCGCAGATCCAGGGGAAATGCACTTCGGATCTTACTATCGTCGATATTCCCGTAAACCGCTTTTAAAGGCTTGAAGGCTTCCAGTTCCTCTACCAACTCCATACTCCCGATATCACCGGCATGCCAGATCTCGTCGCAATCCTGAAAATACGCCAATACCCGTTCCTCTAAATACCCGTGCGTATCCGACATTAAACCAATATACTTCATCGTCGTTAGCAATAGTTATCAGGTAAAAAATTGAAATTGAGGATCAACAAGCATAAACTTCTAAAGCCAAGCTTACAAAGCTAAAAAGAATCACCCCTCAATTTCAATTTTTAATCAATCACTTTTCTGTACTCATATAATCGAGGGTCAAATTACAAAGTACCCGTACCCCTAACTTCATACCATTATCGTCGATCAAAAAATCGGGGGTATGGTGGGGTGCTGCCTCCATGGGATCCGTGCCTTTCGGCATGCCCCCCAGGAAGAGGAATAATCCCGGGACTTCCTCGGCAAAGAAAGAAAAATCCTCCGCGCCCGTTATGGGTCTGGCCAGGATAACATTTTCCTCACCGGCCGTCCGCAAAATAGTCGGCAGCATTCTGGCGGTTAGCTGAGGATTATTGTAGGTTACCGGCACGCCTTCTTCTATGGTTACTTCAGCAGAACCACCGGCGCTTGCTGCGATCATCGTAGCCGTGCGTTCAATTCGCTCAAAAATTTCCTTTTTCATTTCTTCATCCAGCGTACGGATGGTACCGATCATTTCGGCTTCTTCCGGGATGATGTTGTTGCGTACTCCCGCTTGGAATTTACCGATACTGATGACGGCCGCCTCTTTCGTTAATTCGGTTTGCCGGCTGATAATATGCTGCAATCCATTGATGATCTGTGCGGAAATAGCGATTGGGTCGACTCCCGCCCAGGGCTGTGAACCATGTGCCTGCTTTCCTTTGACCTTGATGATAAAACGATTCGCTGCAGCTAAAGTACCGCGCGGACGGTACCGTATTTTACCGACTTCCGTCTTGGAGTTGATGTGCAAGCCCATGAATACATCAATACCGTATTTTTCAATAATCCCTTCTTTGACCATCAATTTGGCACCGCCTTCCTCACCGGGAGGAGCACCTTCTTCGGCCGGCTGGAAAACAAAGACCACTTTGCCTTTTAACTGATCTTTCATTTCGGTAAGGACCTGAGCGGCTCCCATGAGCATCGCCACGTGGGTATCGTGCCCACACGCATGCATCACGCCGACTTCCTGGCCTAAATACTCCGACTTCACCTTCGAGGCATAAGGAACATCCACCCGTTCCGTGACCGGCAAAGCATCCATATCGGCCCGCAAAGCAACCGTAGGCCCCGGTTTCCCCGTCTCGAGTACCCCTACCACTCCGGTATGCGCAATGCCCGTCTCTACTTTTAATCCCAGTTCTTTTAAATGTGCCGCTACCTTTTGCGCCGTTTTAAACTCCCGATTACTCAATTCGGGGTTTTGGTGAATATCATGACGCCAGGCAATGACCTGGCTCTCGATGGCATCAGCTTTTTGATCGACCATCGTGTACAAACCTCCTTGTCCGTTCAGCGCTATCGCCATACCACAAAACAGAACCAATAAATAAGTGTGCGTTTTTTTCATAAACAGATATTAAATACTTGGTAATCTAAATTTCTCCATGACCTCCATGGTTAACCAAAATTTTGAAAGGCGAAGCCTTGAAAAATCCCTCCAAACCTCCAATACCTCCCTCCCGCAAGAAAACTCAAAAAAACAAACCTCCATGCCCTCCATGTCCTCCATGGTTAACC
>CAZHNG010000276.1:0-9103 GCA_964533785.1 uncultured Saprospiraceae bacterium
AAAATTGATATCCATTGAATATCAGCGTTTTGTTGTCTAAAATCTAGCGTCTAGCATCTAGCGTCAAAAGTCCAATAAACTTAAAAAATGTAAAATTCCACGAAATTTTGTGGGATTTCGTGCTTTGGTGTTTTCGTGGCTATTCAATTGACAATCATTTTAGAAATTGTTTTCATATAAAAATTCCGACTTAAAGCATTAAAAATGAACCAACTACAAGTAGGCATTCTAATCTTTAACGAAGTTGAAGTCCTGGACTTTGCCGGCCCTTTTGAGGTCTTTTCATTGGCCGAAAAAGGTGGTGAAAAAGTATTCGAGGTAACTACCGTCGCTGAGACAAAGGAAATGATTTTGGCCAGAAACGGTTTAAAAGTAGTCCCAGACTTCCAGTTTACTGATCATCCCGATTACGATATCGTCATTATTCCCGGTGGTTACGGAGCAGAAGAAATTGAAATTAGAAATGCCAAAACCCTTACTTGGATCAAGGAACAGTACCAAAAAGTGGATATGCTAGCCTCTGTTTGTACCGGTGCTTTACTGTTGGCAGAATGCGGCCTATTAAATAATAAAAAGGCGACTACGCATTGGATGGACCTTGACCGATTGGAAACTGAATATCCAAATGTACAGGTAATCAGGAATGTAAAATTCGTGGATGAGGGAAAAATCTTAACCGCTGCCGGAATTTCAGCGGGAATTGTCCTGTCATTTCACATAATAAAGCGATTATTTGGCCCTGAATTGGCGAAAGATACGGCGAAAAGGATGGAATATGATATTAGATAAGTTTATTGTCCCAATACCGGCACCCAGCCCATCACCCCTTTATTATCCTGGACGAACTGGTAGCTCCCGTTTTTGCCGATCACGAAAACTTCTTCCTCTGGTCGAACAACGGATACCGGCGCAGCCTCTGAGTAGGGAGATTTCAGAAGTTCAGTAGTCTCGTCCAGCGTGACCTTTGCTATCGTACGGTCAATATCTTCCAGATTATTGAAAAAAAGGTAACCGGAACGTCCGTCCGGGCTGCGCACCCGGTACCAGGCTTTGCTGGCAGCGATAATCTCCAGGGGCAGGTGACGATTGAGAGTGGCCAGTGTAATACTTCCCCGGCTTTGCGGGGCGGTCATCAGCGGGGCATTATTCAACCGCACTCTCACCAGTCTTCCCAAACGGGCGGTATCAACAAGAATAGCCGGCACTTTTTTCGATTGAAAAGCTACGAAAGGATAAGGGTCGATAGCACCGTATCCCCGCCGGTAGATGCCCAGGTGAAGATGAGGAAGGGTATTGCGGGCATTACCGGTATTCCCTACCAAGCCGATCGTATCTCCGGCTTTCACCCATTGTCCTTCTTCTACCAGTTGGCTATCCAGATGAGCGTAGTAGATCGACTGGTACCTCAATGTATCGTAAAGCCACACTTGTTTACCGCCACGTCCCCGCTCCCTCACCCTCCGAGCCCATCCATCGGTAGCAGCTATCACCGGCGTACCACGGCGTGCGAAGATGTCAATGCCTTTATGAATGCGCTTACCACCCTCGCGCGGATCACCGAAAACGCTCCAAATATCACGATTGGCCTTACCACTTACCGGAAAGCTACCATATATCGGTTGTACAAGCAATTGCAAGTAAAAGCGGCACGAAGTAAGCAATTCGGGTTGTATCCGCAACAGGTAGTTTCCATCCTTTTTCACTTCGTAGGCCAGGCTATCCGTCTGGTAGTTTTCTGCGCTGAATAAATGTTCAAAATTGGTCGTACTATCCGTTGGTTCTATTTGAAATAAATCCACAAAAAATAACACACTATCGGGTCCGGAAACCAGGTTTATTTGCAGCAGTTCCCCTCTTTTCAACTCCATGCGATAACTAAGAGCAGCCGGAACTTCGGCTCTAAAATATCCCGTTTCCTGAAATGGAGGTACTATGAGAATACTGTCTTTTAATGCTAGTACCCCCGCCGACCTCCATGACCTGGTCATTTGCGTCTGCCCCAAACCATTGGAATCCAAAGCAGCAAGATAGGCTTCGCGTGGTGTCCGTTCAGGTTCAGGTAGAGAAGTATCAAAAACTTTGTCCTGATTGCAGGAGTATAATACCAATATTAGAAATGAGGAAGTTATTAGTATGGCCAGAGGGCAACGCCTACATTCTAATAAACGGGGAGGTTTCTTCATAAAACATTGTTATACAGTAATTTTGAAATTGATAATGACCCTCTTAGAAACACTACCGGTTGGCCTCCAAAAATCCCAACACATAGACCAGGGGCGCATTCCAATTCAAGCAGATCTCATTGGAGGCATAGCTTTCTACCTGATCAACGTAGCATTTCATGGCAGGAGCATTGCGTGGATATTCAACACCTTCGCCGGCATCTTGTTTGCTAAGGTTAGGTCCACCGGCCAGCAAACCAGGCACGGGCGCTTCAATACCATCCGCTTCACTCTGGCGGTGGTGGATGTGCATTGGCGTTTTGTCGCCAAAGCCGGTAAGGAAACTGTATCCTGTAGCATTCTTGCCAAAAATATAGTCGGTAATTTCCTGCATGCCCGTAATATAACGAGCATCCAGGGTTTGCCGGTACGCGTGTGCCAGGATCATAGCAGCGTTCATCAAATCGCTGTTGGAACCCCATTGAAACCTGGCTGCGGGCTGGCGGTAGGGATAGCGGTCTATTTTCTGCATCACTTCATTGGCGACGGTCAATACAGCTTGTTTTAAATTCTGTACGTAATTATTGGGCAAAGAAGCAGTAGAACCCAGTATGGTAAAAACCCCCATATTTCCCATAAATCCTTTCCATCCATCTCCCGTCTGAAAGCGCACAAAAGGCGGATTGCCCAGCAACCAGCCTAAACTGGCCGGCGATTCATTGGCAACGTATAATTCCGTAGCTGCCCAAAACCACTCATCTTCAAAATCATCGTCACCGTATTCCCCCGTAGCAATATCTTCCGGATTGCGATAGGCTACTTCCGGATTTTCGATAGCCCAATCCCAGGCATCTTCAGCCGCTTGCAGGCATTTATTCGCAAACTCGGGATCTATCTCCCGGAAAGCACGGGAGGCTTTGGCCATACAGGCGGAAAAATCAAGCGAGGCAGCAGTGCCCTTTCCTACTACATAGCGTTGACTAGTGGCTTCCTGTGGCATCACCATTCCTTCGAAGTTTTTGGCCGTAATTTTATGGAAACAACCACCGTCTTCATCCTGCATCGTCAACAACCATTCCAGTTCGTAGCGAATTTCATCGAGCAGATCACTGACGCCGTTTCCGCTTTCCGGAATATTAGTGTCATCACCAACCAAATCCGGATACTGTTCGTAAAGCGCTAATAGCTGTCCGGTGGAGAAAGCACCGTTTACGGTATATTTATTATAATCACCGGCATCATACCATCCTCCGGGAGAGGCATAGGTGCCACCCGTTTTTCCCGAAGAAGGATGAAACTGTAACTCGGTATCGGGATGCGCCATCGGTCTTGCCCACTGACCGGCATGCTCTTGCGATAACGGAGTAGACATGCGCTGGTAATAAAAGCCTTTTAATGCCCCTAAAAATGCAGATCGATAAAGGTTTTCTTTGACTTCAAAGGGATGGGAATAGCCCAATTCCCGCGTATAAATGCGATAGGTTCCAGGCTCCGTAAAATCGCTAAAATCGCCTAAGCGGGCTCTTTCTTCCGCTAACTCCCAATAGACAACGTCTCCAAATTCGCCGGTGAAAACGATTTCCAAAGCCTCATCAACCAAGTAAAAGGTAGTAGCATTTTCATCGATCACAAAAAACTTCTTGGCACCATCGGGATAATAGCCCAATTGATTGACCCGGATCTGTTCCGACAGGTTTTCTTCTACGGGAGGAAAGGAAGGTTGACAGGAAGACAAGAACAACAATAAACAAGGAAAAATGAACAGTAGGTATTTTAGCATGATTATGATTTTGGAAAGGTTTTCTTGAATCGTATGGCCCAAAAATATGGAATATCTGATAATTGAAAAGACCCTACTGGTTTCTTTTGTAGAACCTGGCTAATACAACCTTACATCCATTCTGTCGCTCCTTTTCTTGGATGACAAACAACTAACTATCATTTATCTTCAGTTTTTCACCCTTCATCGAATTGTTTACGATAATGATTTATTAATTTCAAATCTTTAAGTAAGTAAGTAAGTGCACTTATGATTACTGAAAGGCCACACTCAATCCTCTAATTCTCAAATCCCGCAGTAAATGGGTGATAGCCTAGCGTCTGTAGTCTTATACAAGGAAAGAAAAAAATATGGAATTAACGATCAACCAACTATCGAAAACCTATCCAAATGGTGTCCAAGCCTTAAAAGAGGTCAATATGCAAATACCAACAGGTATGTTTGGCTTACTGGGACCCAATGGTGCCGGTAAAAGTACCTTAATGCGCATATTAGCGACTTTGCAGGAAGCCGACAGCGGTGAAGTTACTCTCGGTGAGATTGATGTCCTTAAGGATAAGGAAGCAGTCCGCAGGGTGCTGGGCTATTTACCCCAGGAATTTGGGGTATACCCACGTATGTCAGCCTTAAGTATGTTGAACCACTTTGCCGTTTTAAAAGGAATACCCGCCGTACATCGTAAGGACGTAGTGCATCACCTTCTCCACCGCGTAAACCTATGGGATCATCGTAAAAAGTCAGTAAGCAGCTATTCCGGAGGGATGCGCCAACGCTTTGGTATAGCCCAAGCCTTATTGGGTGACCCCAAACTGATTATTGTTGATGAACCTACAGCTGGTCTGGACCCCGGAGAGCGCAACCGGTTTTATAATCTCCTTTCGGAAATTGGTGAAAATGTCATCGTCATTTTGTCCACCCATATTGTGGAGGATGTGCATGAATTATGCTCCAACATGGCCATTATTAATCTGGGAGAAGTGGTATACACCGGCTCTACTCAAGCTGCGCTGGAAACTTTACAGGGAAAAGTCTGGAAAAAAGTGATTACCAAAGCAGATTTGGAAGCATACGAAAATCGTTACCGGGTCATTTCCAGCAAACTGGTTGCCGGGAATCCCATCATCCACATCATTAGCGATGAGGATCCCGGCGAGGGCTTTCAAATGGCCGAAGTGGGCCTGGAAGATGTTTTCTTCACTAAAATTGCTAATCACTCCGCTTCCGTTGAAGCCTAAAATGATGTAATAGAATAAAAGTACATAGATGTCATTGCTCCGCTACACCTATGCTCCTTTGATCCTATATTCCAACAAAAAAATCGAATATGTTTTCGACCTTCTTTAATTTTGAAATTAAAACCTGGTTACGCGCTCCGTTACCCTGGATTTTCCTTTTCATATTCACGTTGATGAGCTTTTTTGCTACCGTATCCGATGACCTTAGCATTGGGGGTAGTTTTGGGAATATTCATAAAAATGCCCCGTTTGTTACGCAAAACTGGTACGGCGTATTCAGCGTACTTTCTTTATTGTTGCTTACGGCTTTTCTGAACTCGGCCGCCATCCGTGATTTTGAGCGCAATACCGCCCAGATTGTTTTCTCTTCCCCCATCAAGAAAGCCGGTTATTATTTCGGTCACTTTTTCGGTGCTATCCTGATCAGTTTGCTACCCATGATCGGCGTTTCTTTGGGCATGTGGCTGGGTGTCGCGGTTAACTCAATGACGGAGTGGATGGACCTGGAAAGGTATGGCCCATTTGAATTTAAAAGCCATTGGAATGCTTTAACAATGATCGTCATTCCCAACACCTTATTTGCCGGAGGTATTTTATACGCCGTAGCTATCCTTACCCGTAGCACATTATATTCATTCGTTGCAGCTATGGTTCTTTTAGCCGGTTATATTATTTCGGGTAACATGATCCAGGATATTGAAAATGAAGCCCTGGCAGCATTATTTGACCCTTTTGGCTTTCGCCCTTTCAGTTTGATCACTAAATATTGGACCGTAGAGGACAAAAACACCCTTTCCGTAGGCTTCTTTCACCCTGGCATTGTCTGGAATCGCCTTTTGTGGATGGGTACTGGCTTTCTGGCACTGCTTTTCGGTTATTGGCGTTTTTCTTTTGCCGAACGGGCGAGGAAACGACAACAATCGAAAAAACAAGAATTGGTGACCCCACAGGTAAAAAAGCTGGAGGAATTGCGGAAAGTAGAGCCCGGTACTGGCCTGTCTACAACTTTGGCGCAATTCTCCAGCCAGTTTAAGGCTAATTTTCTGGGAACGATCAAAAGCGTACCCTTCATATTGCTGGCCTTCATAGGTTTGCTAAACATGATCGGTTCTTTACAGTATGCTACCGAAAATTATGGTACGCATAACTTGCCGGTCACCTATTCGATGGTGAGCATCATTCGCGGATCCTTCTATCTTTTCGTCGTGGCTATTATGGCCTACTTCACTGGTGCTATTGTATGGAAGGAGCGCAGGGCGAAAGTCGATGAGATCTACGATGCTATGCCGACGAAAAACTGGACGAGTTTTTTAGCTAAGTTTTTAACCATTATTGCCGCTATTGCGGTTTTGATCGCGGTGGCCATTGCAGCGGGCGTTATTGCCCAGTCTTTGCACGGTTATACCCGCTATGAGTTGGGCATTTATATCCGGGAACTACTGGTATTGGACCTATTAGCTTTTGCTTTTGTTGCCGTCTTATTCCTTTTGATCCATGCGTTGTCTCCCAATATGTACCTGGGATTTTTCCTGTGTATCGTGGTCATTATCCTGAACGAATTTGTCTGGAGCACTTTACACGTCGCCTCCAACATGGTCAACTACGGAGCCACACCAGGTTATACCATTTCGGATCTTTACGGCTATCTGCCCTATAGATACGGTTTGATCGGATTCAATACGTACTGGCTGCTTTTCAGTGCTATTTTAGGAGTAGCCGCTATTTGTTTTTGGCCACGGGGCAAGGAACAACGTTTCCTGAAAAGAACCAGGTTAGCCTGGTTGGAGTGGTCCCGGTATAAAGGAGTAGGTTTTGGTGCGATTGCCTTATGGATCATGAGCGGAGCCTGGGTGTATTACAATACGTTCATCCTAAATTCCTTCAGGAACAGTAAACAAAACGAAAAAATACAAGTCCGCTACGAAAAAGAATACAAAAAATACGAAGGCCGTATACAACCGCGGATCTACGAAGTGAAATACGAAATCGATCTTTTTCCAAAAGATAGAGCCATGGAAGCGAAAGGAACCTATTGGATACACAATCCGCACGAACAGGCAATTGATTCCCTTTTAGTACAAATTCCGCAATATGTTGATTTTAAATTCACAACTGACCGTCTCGAATTACTCCATGAAGACAAAGAGGTTCTTTTGCATTTCTACGAGATGAATCCACCATTACAACCGGGGGATTCTATCGAAATAGCTTTTGAAACAAACTATGATGCCGGAGGATTTGAAAATGAACTGACGGTCCAGCAGATCGTACAAAACGGTTCCTTCTTCAACAATACGGATATCGCCCCGCAATTCGGTTACCAGCCAACTGGCGAGTTGAGCGATCGCAATGACCGGAAAAAATATGGCCTGCCCGAGAAAAGCCGGGCACCAGCATTGAATCCTCAAGATACCTTCCTGCGACGGAACACCTATATCTCCAACGATGCGGACTGGGTCGACGTAGAAACGATCATCAGTACTTCCGCTAACCAAATAGCGATTGCTCCGGGCTCACTGCGAAAAGAATGGCAAGAAAACGGAAGGAATTATTTCCAGTATAGACTTGACCATCCCAGTTTGAATTTCTACTCCTTCATGTCTGCCGAATACGAAGTAGCGCGCGAAAAATGGAATGGTATTGACCTGGAGGTTTACTACCACAAAGAACACGAGCGCAATGTAGACCGGATGCTCAAATCCATGCAAAAATCCCTGGAGTATTATACGACCAACTTTGGTCCTTATTATCACAAACAATGCCGGATCATTGAGTTTCCGCGTTATGCCAGTTTTGCGCAGGCTTTTCCGGGCACCATGCCCTATTCTGAAGGCATTGGATTTATCGAAGATTACCGGGAAGAGGAAGACGATATCGACAAAGTATTTTACGTGGTTGCCCACGAAATGGGCCACCAATGGTGGGCGCACCAAGCTTGCGGTGCTTATATGCAGGGAGGAGAAATGACCGTAGAAACATTCGCGCAATACAGCGCCCTGATGGTCATGGAAGAGGAATACGGCCGTGACATCATGCGTAAATTTCTGGAATACGAAGCCGATCAATATCTGCGAGGAAGAGGAAGCGAGCGCTTAGAGGAAATGCCCTTAGCACGTTGTGAAAATCAGGGCTATATCCATTACAACAAAGGCTCTGTAGTGATGTACTACCTGAAAGAAATGATCGGTGAAGAAAAGGTGAATCAAGCCTTGCGTGACTATTTAGCAGCGTTTAAGTACGCACCGCCCCCTTACCCCGTTTCTACGGATGTGGTGGATGAATTTGCCAAACAAACCCCTGATTCTCTAAAATATATCATTGATGATCTTTTCTGGGACATTACGCTTTTCGAAAACCGCACCGAAAGTGCCACGGTAAAAACGCTTGATAACGGGAAGTATGAAGTAACGATTGAGCTAAGCAGTAAAAAGCTCAAAGCGGATGGTCAAGGCAAGGAAACAGAAGTTCCTATTAACGACTGGATTGACATCGGTGCTTTTGCCAAGCCTGAAAAGGAGAAAAAATACGGTAAAACTTTATACCGCCAACGGGTAAAAATCGATCAGCCCAAGAACACCTTTACTTTTGTGGTGGATGAAATGCCGGAGGAGGCAGGGATTGATCCGTTTCGGTTGTTGATCGACCGGAATCCGGAGGATAATGTGCGGGAGATCGAACGCGAATAACGCGGATTGGATGGATCTTCGCGGATTAGTATTACATTGTCACTCTGGTAAATGGGTACACTGAGCAATTCCTGCTATTCCAAGGATGGGTATATTTATATCACTATTTGCTGACCTGTTGATTCATTTCAAACGATTTTTTATATAAATTGGACTTTAGACACTAGACGCTAGATTTTAGACACCAAAACGCTGATATTCGATGGATATCAATTTTTCAAAATAAATAATTTCCCATTA
>CAZHNG010000277.1:0-9087 GCA_964533785.1 uncultured Saprospiraceae bacterium
ATGAATTTCCCTTGATTGTCAATTAGTTAGAATTTTTTGTCTAACTTCTAGAGTCCCCGCCTGCTGTGCCAGCGGCCGGCAGGGTGGGCAGGTAGCGTCAAAAGTCTAAGTAGTATTAGTCGAGCATAATTATTTTACTGGCAGTTCACACAAATCACTCATCTCTAGACTCTTGCAGTCTGGTAGCTGGCATCTGGAATCTGGAGTCTTACTCACTTCCTTCATTTTAATTTAATAATTTACTATTTTTCACCGTAAATGAGTACCGGTGTAGGTGCCAACGACTCATTACGAATTCCAATTTTAACATTAGACTTGTCTAAACGGTTTTCTCAATTTGATTACACCGTCTAGACAAGTCCATTCAATCACTACAATTCATGCAATTATTCAATCTTTCTTTCAATTACCTGCTCTTATTTCTATTATTATTTGTCCAACCATTATCTGCGCAATTACATTTACCCGCCATCTTCGGTGATCACATGGTTTTACAGCAAAAACAGGCCAATCCCGTTTGGGGCTGGGGAGAACCGGGAGAAGAAGTTACCGTTTCAATCCACGGTCAAAGCCATACGGCAAAGGCCGATGAGCAGGGGTATTGGAAAGTCAACTTAAGGCCGATCCCGGCTGGAGGTCCTTATCAAATGGAAATTGAGGGTGAAAAGTCGAAGTTCTTTTTCGATGACGTGCTGGTTGGAGAAGTATGGATCTGTTCGGGTCAATCAAATATGGCCTGGACCGTCAACAATTCCAACAGCGCTGAGCTTGAAATACTTACTGCGAATTACCCCAACATAAGGTTGATCACTGTTCCAAGAGTGGGCACCCAGGAAGCACAAGATGATTTTGAGGGAGCATGGAGTGCTTGTACTCCGGAAACCATTAAGGATTTTTCAGCGGTGGGTTACTTTTTCGGACGGCGATTGCACCATGCCCTGGATGTGCCGATCGGTTTGATCGATAATGCCTGGGGAGGATCCGCTGCGGAAGCTTGGGTACGCAGAGATGTATTGGCCAAGGATGGTCGCTTTGACGAATTAATGGAGCATTGGGAAGATATCGAAGCGGATTATGACTATGATGCCGTGCTCGCAGATTGGGAGACGAGTGTCAACGAATGGGAGTCTGAAGGCAGCCAAGGACCAAAGCCGCGTCGACCGGGTAACCTTATGACCGGTAACCACCGACCAGCTAATATTTATAACGGCGTTTTACATCCAACCATTGGCTATGGGATTCGAGGGGTTATCTGGTACCAGGGGGAGTCCAATGCTTCACGTGCTTACCAATATCGTGACCTTTTTCCATTGATGATCAAACATTGGCGCGAAGAATGGGGACAAGGAGACTTTCCTTTTTATTACGTGCAATTAGCTGATTTTCTAACGGAAACTGACCAACCCCAAAACAGCAGTTGGGCAGAACTACGAGAAGCGCAGACGATGACGATGGATCGCCTGGCCAACGTCGGTCAAGCGGTCATCATCGACGTTGGTGAAGGGCGGGATATTCATCCACGCAATAAACAAACGGTGGCCAACCGGTTGGCGCGTTGGGCACTAGCCAAGGACTATAACTTCCCTATTCAATTTCAGGGGCCTACTTACCAATCCATGGAAATCGAGGGTAATAAAATTATCCTAACTTTTGATCACGTTGGCCAAGGGCTATATGCGTTTGACACGCAACAACCACAAGGCTTTGCTATCGCGGGTTCCGATAAGGAGTTCGTTTGGGCGGATGCTAAAATTATCAATTCCAATCAAATGGAAGTATGGAGTGAGGGCATAGCCAACCCCGTAGCAGTGCGTTATGCCTGGGCAGACAACCCGGTTTGTAATATGTACAACCGGGATGGCTTTCCAATGACACCTTTCCGGACAGATGATTGGCCCGGCGTAACGGCAGGCGTACATCACCGGTAAATTTTGATTCTATACGCACAGTGTAAAGGCTCTTTTATTTTTGTTTTTCATCGTGTAATTAAGGAGGCTACTCGAAGTAGCCTCCTTAAAGTAACCGCATTGCTTTTTGTAAAAGCCTAATCCTGGATCTCACCGCAAAGGTCACAAAGGAGCGCTAAGAAATTCCTTGGCGGTTCTTTGCGCTCTTGGTGGTGGGTAATTGAGTGCTGCGATTATCATGTGATTAAGGAGGCTACTCGAAGTAGCCTCCTTAAAGTAACCGCATTGCTTTTTGTAAAGGCCAATTCTGGATCTCACCGCAAAGGCCACAAAAGAACGCGAAGAAAATATCCTTGGCGGTTCTTTGCCCAACTTTGGTCGGGGTGAGAATTGGTCATTCTACTGCCATCGATAATTAGAGGCCGTCTCATAAGTCAAGCCAGAACAATGGTGACAGAATTTTAAAACAAATTTCCTCCATTTTCTTTATGCTCTACTTTCGAGACGACCTCATTCATCTATCTTTGGCCATCCTGTCGACTAAAATAGGACACCAAATAAAAAGGTACTGTTGCATTTTTTTAGAACCTCAGTTATACTTTCAAGCGTTGTACAATAGCTCATAGTATTCTTCCAGCATCCGCTTTACAGCAAATTGATCTTTGGTGCCAAGAATGCTTGCTTTCATCATTTCCACCCATTTCTCCCGATCATCGTAGTAGATAGGAATGACTTCTTCCAACAATACTTTGTACAAGGCTTTTCGATCATGGTTGTCCAATTCTTCCAAATCATCACTTTCAAAACCGTCACCGAATTGCCAACCGTTCACCCCGTGATCACAGGCTTCGGGCCACCAACCGTCAAGAATACTGAAGTTTAATACCCCATTCATGGCGGCTTTCATACCGGAAGTACCACTGGCCTCTTTTGGGCGACGTGGATTATTGAGCCAAACGTCAGATCCTCTGGTAAGCATTGCCCCCGTGTCCATATCGTAGTTTTGAATGAATACTACGGCATTCGGATACTTTTGCTCCGCTTCGTAAAGCGTCTTTACTATTTTCTTTCCGTTGTCGTCCAAAGGATGAGCCCTGCCGGAAAAAACAATTTGTACTTTTTGATCTTTTAAAAGCGGATCGATGATTTTTGGATCACTGAGAATCAGATCACTTCTTTTATAGGGGACAGAACGGCGGGAAAAACCAATGATAAGTTTTTCAGGATCCAGTTGAGCGCCATTTCTTTCTCTGACAAATGCTACGAGATCTTCTTTGTTCTTCATGTGAGCAGCCCAAAGGTCTTTGCCCTGTTCAGCAGCCTCGATCATATTGGAATCTACCCAGGTCGGCAGATGTATCGCATTCGTTATCGGCACGATTTCCGAGCGATTCTTTATGTGCGCCCACATTTTATTGGCTGTTTCACCGTGAAGTTGGGCTACTCCATTAGATTTTTTAGACAACCGCAAAGCTCCAACGGTCATATTAAATGGTGATCCTCCCAATTGCTGCAATTGTGAGGCTGTCATATCAAGGTTAGCTCCCATGTACAGGAGCCTGTCGATAGGGTGAGATTCATTCCCCTGAATCACAGGCGTGTGAGTAGTAAATACGATTTCATTCCGGCAAGCTTCCCATGCATCTTCGAAAGATACCCCGGGTTGCTCCATCTTTTCCCGCATGAGTTCAAAACCGGCAAAAATGGCATGGCCTTCATTGAAATGGTAGATATCGACCTCTATTCCCAATTCCCGAAGTGCTCGTACCCCACCAATCCCCAGTACCATTTCCTGAGCGATTCGCTCTTCGCCGAACCAACCGTATAATTGACCAGTGATCCAATTATCATTATTATTCGGGATATCAGTATCCAGCAAGTATAGCGGAGCATTGTCGAAGGAGTCTACCTTCCAAACCTTACATTTTACTTCACGTCGACGAATTTCAACGGACACGGTAACACCGGTATCTTCCAAAAAATCATAATCGTAGTTGTAATATGCATCATATACTCTACCTTGTTGATCGATGCTCTGATCGGTATAACCTTGTTTCCATTTAATCCCAAGACCAACTATCGGAAAATCATGATCTTTGGCACCTTTCATATAGTCTCCTGCCAGTATGCCTAAGCCGCCGGCGTAGGTCTTGAAAGAGCTTTCCAAACCGTATTCCATACAAAAATAGGCTACACGAGGTAAGTTGTTTTTAGACATTTTTAAAAAGTTTATTGAAAAGAAGAATTTTATCGGGCTGTCTTTTCGGTTCATTACACATATCACCCCAAAGATAAGAATGACCTTGTGGAATAATAGGCATGTTTTGAATTTCCTGAATAAATTACACGATCTATTCGTAAAGAACACACATAAACTAGCTAATTATGAGCTAATTACACTTGTGTTAATTTTAAATTGCTGCCAATAGCAATTCAACTATTCTCGGTTTGGGATTTGAGTTTGAACAAAGGGGGTGAATAATTGCCACAAAAGCACTAAAACACAAAATCCGCACAAAAATTTTCGTGGATTTTGGTGTCCTTGCCTGCTTTGCCGCGGGCAGGCAGGTTTGTGATTTTAATGGCAAAATAATATTTTAAAGCGAGAATCGCTGATAGCAATTTCTGCCCCGGAAGGTTCCAAATGAAGGGATTAAATCTGGCCCCATACTATCTAAAAATCCACTGCCAACCCAATAATTGGCAATAAAGAACTAGACTCCACCGGCACTTCTACCAACTCCTGCGGTTGAATGACCGCTCCCGTTTCGGTTCTCGCCAATCCAAATTGCGGCGGCTCCGGGAGCTGCTGGGACAAAGCATTCTGCAGTTCCAGGTAAACATTTAGGGTAAAGGCCCTGAAGTTCCACTTTTTATCCACCCGGATATCCAACTGATTGAAAGCATCCAACCGTGCATCACCCAAATTGTCATAATCGAGAATAATGACCGGATAAGCATTTAAGGTCTTTTCCTGGTCTACCGGTGCGAAGGGCGCCTTACCCGCAAAACGGTAGCGGGCACTGATCTCCCAGTTGCGCGGCGCTTTATAGCCTCCGGTAAAAGATACTAAGGTGCGGCTGTCCCAGAAAGATGGTAGATACTCACCGTTGATATCTGTAAACTCGCTGGAAAAGAAGGTAACTGCCAAGATACTGTAGAAATTGCTGTACAACTTTTGCTGGTAAAGCAATTCCAGACCATAAGTGCGACCTTCGCCGTCTCCTGTAACATCTTCATTGCCCAAGACCGAAAAATCACCTCCTTTATTGGCCAGGGAAATTTGGTCGATTACCGAGATCGGGTAGTTATCGTATTTTTTGTAAAAGGCTTCGGCACTTAATTTGCCGAATTCACCAAGACGGTACTCTAAGCCCAAAACGCCGTGTAAACTACCGATGTAGGATAAGTCCTGATTAGCAAAACTACCCTCTGCATCCTGATAACCTAAAATCGTATAGGGTGGGATCTTATAATATTTGCCGGCCGTAGCGTTCAAGCGCCACTTATTTTCGTTGTCGATGACGTAGCTTAATCCGATCCGCGGGGAGAAAGTCTTGAAAAGCGTTCCACTTTCTGTGGTAAAAGAGTTATCGTCCATTCTAAAACCAGCGGTGAAATCCAGCTTTCCGCCGAAAAGGGATTTGGAAGCCTGGGCAAACAAGCCGTACCGGTAAAAATCAATCTCCGTCAAGAAATCATTGCCAAAAACGCGGTCCTCAGTTTCATTCGAGTACACCGAACGGATTAAATTCCCCCCGAAAGTCAGCGACCATTCGTTGATAAAGCGGGTATACTCATACCGCAGCTTTTGCTCGGTCTCTCTACTGATGTTCTTCAGTACCAGTCCTGTACGATTCTCATTGTCTTCGAAGCGGGAAAAATCATTGTTGAGGATATTCACGCTAAGGTAGGTATTCATAACGCCTTTACCTTCTTTGAGGCGGTGTTTCCAGCCAAGCCCGGCGGTAGTCGTCCATTACGGGCACCTGATCCAGAACGGCTTGCTGTTCCGCATCAAAATCCTCCGGTGCCTTTACGCTGAAATTGTCAATGGACCCAATGCCCGTCAGAAATACGGTATTTCTATCATCAATTTTATGGTTAATCTTGTATTGATAATCCCAGTAATCGGGACGGATCGGCAAACCGATCACTTCAAACAAAAACTGCAGGTAACTCCGCCGGACGGACAAAATATAACTGGTGTTGGACTCTGATTGATCACCCTTGAGTATTGGCCCTTCCGTGGTCAGCGCTGTTTCGCTGGCACTAACGCGAATATTGGTCTGCCGTTCTCTGGGGTTGCCGATCCGCTGATCGAATTGTAATACACCACTTAGCGGATTATCATAGCGGGCTCCAAAGGAAGAAGCGGCAAGCTCTACCCCATCGATAAAGTCGACATTCAACAGACCTACCGGCCCGCCGGCACTACCCTGCGTACTGAAATGATTGATGTTGGGAATTTCAATACCATCCAAATAATACACATTTTCATTGGGTGCTCCTCCCCTGATGATGACATCATTCCTGAACCCACCAGCGGATCCTGACACCCCCGGCAAGGTTTGCACTACTTTAGCAATATCATTATTCCCTCCTGGGTAGGTCTTGATCTCGTCGGGTGAAAGTCTTTGCAAAGAAAGTGGGGTAACGATTGAAGTCTGGAAAGGATTGGCTTTGATCACGACCTCCTCCAATTCCAATCCCCCTTCCACCAATTCAAAATTAATATCGTCATTGCCTTTGGTTTGGACGATGACATTACTACGGGTATTGCTGATATATCCAATATAACTTGCCGTAATATTATAGCTCCCGGGAGTCACACCGGACAATTCATACCTGCCCTCCAAGTCGGTAGTAGTTCCTTGCCCCGTTCCTCCCAGGATAATATTGACGCCGATTAAAGGTTCTCTGGTCTTGGCATCGACTACTCGACCGAATACGGAGACCGTATTTTGAGCGAAAGAACAAGAGGCAAAGAGCAGCAAAACAAAAGTAAAAAGACGATTCATCATGCAGCCAGCTTTCTGTTTGATAGAAATAAAAACAGAAAACGTGGTAAGTGGGAAATGGTTTTTAGCCAGCACTGGTACCGCGGAATTTATTCCGCGTCATTCTCTTCAAACCCAAATTTATGCTACGTTTGCCGAAGAACTGGAATAAAATACCCAAAGTAGTCCAGCAATCCGTTTTACCAATCACTTTTTCTGAGGATCCCACTCCTTACTGGCCCGCCCAAAATCCCACACGGCTGTAATAGCACTAATTCGCCATTGCTTCTCCCTTTTTTCCAAGATCTTTACAACGTAGGCATCAATCTCTGTGTCATCGACCATGGTAGTATGTTCGCGGTAGGCTGCCCAAGCCACTTCGCCGCGGATTTGAATATTCCAATTATCGAATTCTACGTCGGAGACTTTTCTACCGTCGGAGCAAGCTTTTCTATTCAAGTGTTTTTTCATATTCTCGATAAAGGAAATGCCTTTCCCGACAGCAGCAGTCCCTGGACGCATGTAATTGGTTACCGCAAAAACAGTATGGTCAGCCGGTAACATCGTCGATGCCCATTCTTCGGCATCGCAATCAATAGCACTAGTGACTTCTTTGATAATAACTTTTTTGATCGCTTCTTCCTCAGCATTTTGTGAAAAAGCAAAGCAAATCCATCCCATGGTTAGCATGCTAACGATAGTAAATGATCTCATGATTGTTAAAATTGAATTGAAAATGCTTTGTACCGTGGCTTTGTAGGGTATTCAGGGTAGAGGCCTATTCTCTTAAACTATTGCCCTTGCTGAGCAAAGGCTCCGATCTGCTGCATCAAAGCCATGGTATCCACTACCATATCGTGCGAAACGATCTTTCCATCTTGTAAATGATAGCTGATGAACCCTGGAATACTTACTTCTTTATTACTGGCGGGCACCCCATGAAATTCCCCTTTGTGTACCCCAATAAAAGTGAAGGAAACCGATACTTTATCTTCTTCAGCGATAAATTCCTTTGGCTCCAATTTGTAACCGGGGAAAGAGGCCTCAAATACCTGAATATGTTGTTTCAATTCCATATCGGCATCCGAAATATAGCGATCCATCATCTCTTGATTTTTAGGTCTACCGCTATTCAATTCTTCAAAGTAGGCTTGAATGATTTGGCGGTTTTTCTCCGTTGACATGCTTGTTCAGTTTTATGTTGAAAAATAGAAAGGTTTTACTATTCAAAAATAGTCTCCGTGCATAATCTTGTATTGTAAAAAACGGACATCTTGAATTTCCGACGAAATTCATTTGCTCAATACTTTCACTAATGCCCGGTTCTTTTGAATTTGTGCGGTAGGATTCTTACCGAAGAATTCCTTGTAATCCTTGATAAAATGGGATTGGTCGTAGAAAGCTTCGTCGGCTATAAAGCTGCGCCAGGAAATATCAGGATTTTTGGTCAAACAAAGGTTGACATAACTAAACCTTTTGAGGCGGGCAAAGTATTTGGGATTCATCCCTACCCTGGCCTTAAACACACGACGTAGTTGACGCGGACTAACGCACAGCTTTGCAGCCAGCTCATCCATACGGACCATACCTCGCCGGTTTATGATGATGGAAGCGGCCTCATCAGCGAAATGCCAATTTTGATCATTTCTTTTTAGTCGATCCAGCAGAAATGTTTCCAACACCTGGATGCGCCGCAAATGAGATCCGGCGTCCGCCAGCTTTTCGGAAATAAAAGCTGCTTCTTTTCCAAGCCAGTTCGTAAGATCTAACCGGTCATTCATGAATTCCGGCAGGTTATCTATGGAAAATAAATTACGGAAAGCAGCCCCTCTGAAAATGATGCCGGCCACCCCAATTTCCTGAGTGATCACCAATGTATAAGGCCCGGTAGAATGGCCACTCAAAAACTGATTGGGAACAGAAGCTCCAGATTTTAATTGATTGTAAACTTGGTAAGGTTCCTTATAATTGAAAACCATGGCAAAGCAATTCGAAGCGTGGCTGGTAATGGAGAAGGGCTTTGCCGGAGTACCACTGGATTCCCAGAGGTAATAACCTACCACGTACGGCTGCAATAATTTTGAGGGTTTGTATTTTTTATAAAACAAAGCTTGCTTTCGATTTGATTATTTATGCGAATCAAGGGTTAAAAGTAGCCCTTGAAGGTTATTGAAATAAAA
>CAZHNG010000278.1:0-9046 GCA_964533785.1 uncultured Saprospiraceae bacterium
GGGGCCCTTAATCCCATTTCCTCATTGATTTGGACAAAAATCCGGTGGTTCAAAAAACTAAGAAACTTATGTTACAGTGTAATAAACCCCTTGCGATGAAAGTACAATTTAACCTCCTTCTATTTTCACTGATCCTTATGTTCGCCTGCGGTGGAGAAAAACAAACAACAGCCGGTGAAACTACCGCGGAAAAAACAGTAAATTACCTGGAAGAAACACAACAAGAACGAGAAGCAAGAATGGAATGGTGGAAAGAAGCTCGTTTCGGAATGTTTATTCACTGGGGGCTTTATGCAGTACCAGCCGGTGAATGGAATGGTCAGCGCACCGATCGTATCGGCGAGTGGATTATGGACCATCTTAATATTCCCATCGCAGAGTACGAAAAATTTGCACCACAATTCAATCCGGTGGATTATGATCCCGAAAAATGGGTTTCGATCGCAAAAAATGCAGGGATGAAATACATTGTGATCACCTCAAAGCATCATGATGGTTTTGCCTTGTGGGACTCCAAAGTAACCGAATGGGATGTTGTTGATGCTACTCCTTACGGTAAAGACCTGTTACGCCCGCTGGCTGAAGCATGTGAGGCTCAGGGGATCAAACTATGCTTTTACCACTCTATTATGGATTGGCACCATCCTGATGCACAAGCCATTCACGAACCCAATTACAATCAAGGTGGTGAAAGTACTGAGGTCAACCCTAATTTCGAGAGATACCTCGAAAACTATCTCAAGCCCCAATTGAAGGAATTACTTACCAATTACGGAGATATAGGTGTATTGTGGTTCGATGGAGAATGGATACCTGATTACACCAGTGCAATGGGAAGAGACGTCTATCAGTTTGTTCGCAATTTACAGCCTGACATTATCATTAACAATCGCGTAGATAAAGGCCGTAAAGGCATGGAAGGCCTAAATAAGGAAGGAGAATTCGTAGGGGACTTTGGTACTCCGGAGCAAGAGATCCCGGCTACTGGTGTTGAAGGTGTCGATTGGGAATCCTGCATGACCATGAACGATACCTGGGGATATAAATCGTTTGATGACAATTGGAAATCCGAGCAGGTACTCATTCGGAACCTAGTGGACATCGCTTCTAAAGGGGGGAATTTCCTGTTGAATGTTGGTCCAACTGCAAAGGGAGAAATACCAACTCCGAGTGTAGAACGTCTGGAAGCCATGGGCGAATGGATGAAAGTAAATGGTGAATCTATTTACGGCACTCAGGCCAGTCCTTTTGCTAACTTGGAATGGGGGCGTTGTACCCAGAAAGAAAGTCCGGAAGGAGGTACCCTTTTATTTCTTCACGTATTCGACTGGCCTGAAGACGGGCAATTAAACGTTCCCTTACTTGGGGGAGAAGCGACAAAGGCAACGATGCTGGCCAATGACCAGGAATTGACCCTTCAGCCAATGGGTGACCACTGGCGAATTTCCTTGCCTGAAGAAAGCCCGGACCCTATTTGTGCAGTAATTCAGTTAGAGCTGACCGACAAATAGGCTGGTGTCTTATTTAATCAAAAAAAACAATCAGCTATGAATAAACTTCTATTTCTAATCTGTCTTTTTGGTTTAATTGGGATTTGCCCTTCGACGGCACAGTATCAGCCAACCAATGAATCGATTTCCACTCATCCCTTACCAGAATGGTATCAGGATGCTAAATTGGGGATTTTTATTCATTGGGGATTATATTCTGTGCCGGGATGGGCAAAAGGCACCGAAATGTCTTTAGAAGAAACACTGGAAAAAGATGGAGGTTTGACTTGGTTCTCCAATAATCCTTATGCGGAATGGTATCTGAATTCTCTAAAAATAGAGGGCAGCAGTACGCAAAATAACCATGAGGCAACTTATGGTGAAAATTTTTCCTATTACGATTTCGTACCCGAATTCAACGAAGCGGTGAGCAACTGGGACCCTATGGAAATGGTTAAACTATTCGCTGATATTGGTGCTGGTTACGTAGTGCTGACCACAAAACACCACGACGGCTTCCTGCTCTGGCCAAGCGAACATGAAAACCCTTTCAAAAATAATTATACCGCCAGCCGGGATATTGTGGGGGAATTGACGGAAGCGGTGCGCAAACAGGACATGCGTATGGGATTTTACTATTCCAGTGGTTTGGACTGGACATTTAACGACCATACGATCAAGACTTTTATGGATCTGTTTACTGCTGTTCCTCAGGATGAAGATTATGTCGAATACATTGATAAACATTGGCGTGAATTGATGAGCCGCTACCAGCCCAGTATTTTATGGGCGGATATAGGTTCCCCTAATGCTTATGATCCCGTACCTTTGATTGCTGATTTCTATAACCAAAATCCGGATGGCCTGGTTAATAACCGCCATAAAATGCAAGTAACAGCCGATGGATTTGGCTCCCCTATCCACTATGACATTCTTACCCCTGAATACCAGGTTTTGGAAAACATCTCTGAAAAGAAATGGGAAACCTGTCGTGGTATAGGCTTATCTTTTGGGTACAACCGTACAGAAGATGTTTCGGAGTTCTTATCTGTAGAAGAGCTGGTCGAATCATTCGTTGATATTGTCAGCAAGAATGGCAATCTTTTGCTAAATGTAGGACCTAAAGCAGATGGCACTATTCCTGAAGGACAACGTACCCGGCTGGAAGGTCTGGGTCGCTGGCTTGACGTAAACGGTGAGGCTATTTTCGGCACACGTCCCTGGGTAACAGCTTCGGCAGAAACCACTACCGGTGAAAGGGTGCGATTCACTTCCAAGGGTAAAGCATTATACCTAATCCTACTGGACACCCCCAAAAGTAACGAAGTGATCATCGAGAACCTTCCGCTCGTCAAAGCCAAAAAAATGACCTCGCTTGCTACTGATGAAAAAGTAAAATTCAAGCTCAAAGATGGAACCTTACGTATGACAATAAACGAGCCTATCAGTGAAGCGCACGCTTTTCGGATCAAAAGTAAGAGACCGTAAAATGGTTTTGGTTAAGCAGTAGCTATCCACAATAAAGGCCAAACTCCACTTTTACTAAGAGCCTGTTCAGATTTATAGGCGTTCCATACTAATAGTTTGTTTGCAACAATTGATTTGAGCAATGCAAATAAAAGTCCGAACGAATGCCATGAGCAAAGATTGGGCTGGCATTTTTGATCAAAATAGCTCCTACTCATTGAGTAAAACAGAATCTTCAGTACTAAAATTAAGATTTAAGCATTCATGAATGTGATTAAAAATTCCAGACAGCCTCTAAGGCTAAAATGATAACACTGTAATTTAATTTAATGCTATGAAAATATTCTTGAACAATCCATTTAAAATTTTAGTATTGCTCCTTTCCTTATTTTCTGGAGTTCAAAGCTTTGGTCAACCCTATCCCAACCCTTACCGAACGGTAGAAAATTGGGCTAAGCTGCCTAATGGAAGAACCATGGGAGCTGTTGGAAAAGTAACCATAGATCCTGATGGAGAACACATATGGGCCGTTATTCGATGTGATGCTACTGAACCAGAACGCTTCGGTGATGAATGTCTTGATTCTGACCTGGATCCTATTCTTAAATTTGATCAGGAGGGTAATGTGGTAGAAAGTTTCGGAGGTGGTATGTTCATCTGGCCCCATGGTATCGATGTAGATCAGGAGGGAAATGTTTGGGTGACAGAAGCGGTTTCTGATAATCGCATACCCGAAGGAGATAAACGAGGACACCAGGTCATTAAATTCAGTCCTCAGGGGGAAGTGCTAATGACCTTAGGAAAGCCTGGAGTAGCCGGAAATGGGAACTATGAGTTCAATTCCCCCGCGGATATTGCGATAGCCGAAAATGGAAACATCTTTGTTGCCGATGGCCACGGGCCGGATGGCAATAACCGTGTGATGAAATATTCGCCAGACGGTACTTTTATCAAATCCTGGGGGAAGACTGGTTACGGCCCTGAAGAATTCAAGAGTCTTCATGGCCTCGACATAGATTCGCGCGGCCGACTTTTCGTAGCAGACAGGGGAAACAACCGCCTCCAGATCTTTGACCAGGAAGGAAACTATATTGCCCATTGGACCCAATTTGGAAAACCAAGCGGCATATTCTTTGATGAGCATGACAATATTTATGTGTCAGATTCTGAATCGGACAATGTACAGAATCCTGGTTGGGAAATGGGTATTCGTATAGGTGATGCCCATCTTGGATGGGTGCACTATTTCATCCCATTACCAACTGGTGATCCGCGAAATACCGGAACGAATGGTGCTGAATTTGTAGCGGTAGACAAATATGGTAATATTTATGGTGGAGAACCCGGACCTCGAAAGCTTCAAAAATATGTGAGAGTTCGAAAATAGAATTGCTTTTCGGATTAAAAGTAAAAAGCCTTAAAATGGATTTTGGGTGGATTGATTGATAATATTCGTTGCATTCTACAACATAGCCAAAAACAATCTTCTCCAAAATGAGCCATTCGTAAGTATTAATATCTCTCTAAAACTTTTTCAAATAGTGATTTCCCCTTTATCTGTGAAAAATTTAGCCTGGGCAGTTCAATTGAAGTGGGCATTTTTGCGCTCCATTGTTCAAAATCAAGGGTATTAAAATCCAGGTTCATAAATTCGATGAGCTCCGCCGCTACTTTCTTATCATTTAAAACCAATTCCCGTTTGGCATCATGGGTACCGCCTAAAACAGAGACCAGGTGTCCTTTTTCCAAGAAATTATTAAGGAATAAAGCATTTGCAAAAGGCGTGCTGAGATCTAACTCACCCTGGATCATTAGGATGGGGGTGTCGTGCTGGCGGTGGTTTTTGAAATCGTCCCCCACCTCATCAGTAGCATTTACCGTCCTGAGGGATTTATAGGCTGTATTTACCTCCCCGATCCATTGGATTGATTTTCTGGAGTCCAGCAGTTTTTCTCTTGCTTGGCTGATACCAAGACTATTGTCGATGAGTGGGCCAATGAGGGGTTCGGTATTTCTACCGGTTCGTTCTTCCAGAGCCCATAGGGCCAATAGCCGGTAGTCTCCATTATATAATTCTGTAATGTATTGGGGCCAATGTTCCAGTTCTTCCCTTCTGTTGTCGGCGAACGGTGGTAAGAGGTTCATTCTGAAATCATCGGCACCGATCATGATCCGTTCATGGATATCAAATGCTGGAATGTGTAGCTTTACCGTTACTGATTGTTGCTCCAGTTTTTGCAAGATCGATTTCACGGCGTTCATCAGCCCAATTGAAGGTAATGCGTCCGCTATCTGTTCATCTGATGCCGCGTATTTCGAAATTTGAGTCAATGCTTCCCAAATGCCATCTGGGTCATCGTAGGTGTGGTCCAAAGGTTCGATCCCGGATAACAAGGCTCTATCTACCCGGTCGGGGTAGCGTTGCAAATACGCTAAACTCCACTGGGAACCAAAGCTGGTACCGACTAAGGCAACTTTTGAATAGTCATAATACTTCCTAATGGCTTCAATATCATCGACCAGATGGATGATGTCATAGCCTTTGATGTCCACTCCGAGGCGGGTGAATTTTGCCAGGCTTTCCAGGTAGGCTTCTTTCATTTGCATACCTAACTGATTCAGATTCAAAGGTTCCGCTGCCGTTCCGGTCTTATAATTATAAGTGAAATGAGCAAGGTTAAACCCGGGAGCTTTATCGTTTCCCCGTTGATTGAGGATGATCAGGTCTCTTTTTTCGTTCAGGATTTCAAGCTCAAAAGTCCAGGCTTTGGCTTTATCTCCACCGTAGTATTGGTAGAAGTACCGATCGCTATACAGTCCGCCAGGTCCTCCGGGTAGATAGAATACAGGTGGCAGATCCGACTGTTCGCGCGCCGGAAATCTATAAAATTGAACGGCTATCATTCGGCTTTGTGGGGCCTTCCGGTTTTCAGGAACAAAAATGAGGTTTTCTGATCCTAAAAAATCCAAACCTTCGGCATTGAGGTGTATTGGATTGGAAATGACTTGATGCTTTAGCGTTGGATTGGATTGAGCATCGGTAAAATGAAAAAAGAAGAAGGTAGCCAGAAGAATAATGAGGTTCGCTTTCATGGGTTGTATCTTTTAAGATCTAAAGAAAGCGGTTTGACGGGAGGGGTGCTTGCGAAAAAGCCTTAGTAAGGTTTTACGGCTAATACTTAGTTGTTGAGCTAACTGCTCTACTCTTATGCGGTCATTTGCCGCAAGTATGGACTGAACGGCCTGAATGAGCCGTTGTTCCGCAAAATTTGAAAAATGATCATTAAAAAAATGATCCAGCAGATCTCTTTTCTGCTCAATAGATGGTGCCGCGAAAACTTCCTCTAAGGTATTATCAAATTGTTTTCCGTAGTGATCAAAGAAAGAAAAGTGTTCTTTGATCAAAGCTGATCCGGGGTCCCGGATAAAGTGATTCAGACCGAGCGGATGAAAAACGATTGCCATCTTATTAAATGGGCCAATGGTGATGATTTCCCTGGATTTATTGATCTTTCCGACTAAAATTTTCAACAACTGATTTTGGGAGGAAAAGCGGTGTGTTCTGCTGTTGGCTGTCCAGGTAATACCGGAATTTTTATAAATGTTTAAAGTTGAAGTATAGTTGGGATAATAGATGATTTTCCTGTGATAATCCGGATCATCACTGGAGTGCACATAATACAATTTAAGGTATCTGCTCAGTTGTGCTGATTTTGGTGGAATCGATTGATAATATTCGTTGCTAAACACTTTTTTTGTTATTAACCAGTTAAAATTATAAACGTAGGGTTTTAGCTGTGCTTACTGAACACCGGAAAGTTCGCGAAGAAACGCCAAGTTTTAGATAGAAAACTTGGGGCCGCCTTTGCGTTTTTGGCGGTAAAAAAGAATGAACTCAAATGGCTTCTAAGCGCATTAAACTCAACTCGGTACGGCCGGAACGGTTTGCACCACCAACTGTTTCTCCTTTCGCAAAAAATAACCGATACCAATGATCCCAAAGATAATGGTCAGTATACCCATCCCATACGCACAGACCGTAAAAAACGTTAACCAACTAACATTGCTGGCCCCAAAATTTTTGAAAAATAAGATCGCTACGCTGCCCAAATAGCCAAAAGCATCGGCGACGTACATCAAATAGCCAATGTTACTTTTGTAGTTAAACAAAGCGATCCAGCGTTCGAAAAGCAGCGTATGAAAAGCAATATAGGCCAGGTACATTCCGAAACCGGTGATGATCATCCAGGCAGCCGGATCCAGCATTCCTTCAGTGAACATCCAGGTCAACCCCAAAACCATAATACCTCCCAACAATATAATACCTTGATTGGCGTAAAAAGCCACCCGGTTATTGCGGATGAACATCATTGATCCAATAATGATCAATACTCCGATGGCAATGGGAATCTCAGCCGTGGCTAAAATCTCCGGTTGATCACCGTATCCTAATGCCGCCCAAAGTTCTACGGCGAAATTATCTCTGACATCTCTAAATATGGTCAGCGCGATATAAATGGCGACCATCAGTATGATCCCGGGGGCGAAGGTTAGGAAGAATTGCCAGCGGTCCCGGCGAGTCATAGGTATTCTTTTAGTACGCAACTGCTCATCCTCCAACGAAGGAGGTGGTATCTTACTCAGCATCCATACCCCGACAAATAGCAACGGGACGAAGAGTAACCCGGTGTAAAAGGGCATCCAGAATTCACTTACCTGGTAGTCAAAGACCAGGGACTTCCCCACGGCTTTCACCGCTCCCGAAGAAACGATAAAACTGGCACACATACCAGCTCCCAGCAGTTCCGTAAACCGTCTTCCTTCCAAAAAACTGAAAACGATACCCCAGATCATACCAAGTGGCAGACCATTGAAAAAAAGGAAGATGAAATTATAGGGATAGGGGGTAACACCAAAGCAAAATAATGCCAGCCAGGCAATGCCGATGAGGATAAGAATACTTCGTATCCTTCCTCCGGGATTCATCTCCGATACCACCTTAATGCCAATGAACTTGGACAGCATATACCCCATTACCTGCGTGGTGATCAATACGATTTTATAATCTACTCCCCATAGCATCATATCCTCGTACATCGCGGCGGTAAAAGGCTTGCGGAAGGCATACATGCTGCAGTAAGTGATGAAAGCTGCTGTTATGCAGAAGAGTGAAAAAATAAAACCATTGCTTTGGCTCAGCCATTTGGTCGTCTTAGACGTTGATTCCATGAAGGATTACTTTTAGTTATAGAACGGATGCTTAAAAATAAGTAAATTCAGCTATCCGAAAGCCTTATCAATTGCTGCACTATGAATGACGCCTTACAGCAAAAATTTGACCTGCTTCAGAACGCAAAGATCACTGATCTGTCGCTCACGTACAACGATCACACACGAGGATTCAACTCACGGATCTCCGTAAAAGCCGAAGGCCTCAACGCCCGAACTTTTGAAATCTACTCGCACGCTGGTACTCATATCGATGCACCTTATCACTACGGAGTGAGTCGTCAAACGGTAGATGATTTTCCGGTTGCACGATTAATGGGCAGGGCCTGGGTCGTTCCCATTAAAGGCCTTCGTCCAAGAAGTATCCTGCGAGTAGACCATCTCGGTGCCGTCGCTCAAAAATTTCAAAAAGGAGACAGCTTACTCCTCCGTACCGGCTGGAGTGATTTTTTGGGTCAACCCAAGTACCGTGACCAACTGCCAAGAATCAGTAAAGATCTGGCTCAGTGGATGGTACGCAAATCCGTTAAAATGCTGGGTGTGGAGCCCCCTTCCGTGGCTGATGTCAATAACCTGGAAGAAGCCAGCCTCATCCACAAAATTCTTCTCGGCGGCGATGTTGTGATCATCGAAGGGCTGACCAATTTACACCTTCTCGAAAGTGAGTTAGTCTGGTTGATCGCCGCTCCTTTGAAGATCGAAAAAAGTGATGGCTCTCCTGCCCGGGTGATGGCGATTGAGTTTTGAATTAAGCAGCATCAAGCAGCGACGTTGCTCGAAGCAACGTCGCTGCTTGATGCTATAGTTATGAAAAACACGAACAAAATTTATCACCGCAAAGGACGCCAAGAGATGCAAAG
>CAZHNG010000279.1:0-9039 GCA_964533785.1 uncultured Saprospiraceae bacterium
CTAAGAAAAAAAGAACTTCGTGTTCTTTGCGTTCTTAGTGGTGATTCAAATTGCCCCCAAGTTTAGAGATCAGTACAGCCAGACGCAAGACTGTCCCACATTTACTCCGGAAGGTGTAAATGTATTGTGTGCAAATAATCTGTAATCAAAATCTGCTCGACTACTTACTTACGAGCGATTTGGAGGAATTATAAGTTTATTATTTTACGATAAACAACGTACCCAACTGAAATTGGGAGAAAAATATCAATCTTAATTCAATGAAACCATCCAAAATCCACTGGCCCCTTATCATTACCCTGGTAGTAATCAAACTCACCATCCATTTTACTACCAACACCAATTATGGGTTGCACCGCGACGCGTACTTATACCTGGCCGAAAGCGAACACCTGGCCTGGGGCTATATGGAAGTGCCACCAATGATCGCCGTTATTGGAAAAACGGCCAGGTTATTACTGGGTGACTCGGTTTTTGCCGTGCGCTTTTTTCCGGCACTGATTGGCGCCATCACCATTGTCTTATTGATTGTAATGGTTCAGGAGTTGGGTGGAAAATTCTGGGCTCAGGTGATAGCCGGAATGACGTTCCTGATGTCGCCGGCATTTCTAGGTAGCAATACTTTATTTCAACCGGTAAGTTTTAATCAATTCTTTTGGTTTCTTGCGGCCTTCTTTACCGTCAAGATCCTAAAGTACGAGCGGGCAAAATATTGGTATTTGCTCGGCATAACGGCTGGTATCGGATTTTTGACCAAATATTCCATAGCTTTCTTCTTTTTAGCTTTAATGATCGGTTTTTTGATCACCCCAAAACGCAAAGTTTTCCTGACGCCACAGCCCTGGATAGCTATGGGTATTGCCCTGTTGATCGCTCTCCCCAATTTGATCTGGCAGTACCAACTCAACTTTCCCGTAGTGCGACATATGACGGATCTGGCCCAAACACAGTTGGTCAATGTAAGTACGGCCGGATTCCTAATCCCGCAATTTTTATTTCATTTTGCCGGTGCTTTGGTTTGGCTGGGAGGGCTTTATTACTTATTCACCCAAAAGGATTTAAAACCTTACCGGATTCTAGGTTGGACTTACTTCATTGTAGTGGGATTATTATTGGCGCTCAGTGGAAAGGATTATTACACTATCGGAGCCTATACTATGCTATTTGCCTTTGGCGGATTAGCCTGGGAACAATGGTTGGGGAATCAATCCTGGATATTAGTCGTAGCTATAGTTTTACTCAACCTGATCGTTATACCCTACGGTTTGCCGGTTTTATCTGCAAAAAAAATGATCGCGTACAGCGCCTTTATGAAAGATCGCTTCGGATTGGTCGCCCCCTTGGTATGGGAGGATGGAACGGTAAGACCACTTACGCAGGACTATGCGGATATGCACGGTTGGGAGGAAATTCCGCCAAAAGTAGCACGGCTTTACCATTCCTTAACTAAAGAAGAACAGGCCAGGTGTTTGATCATCGCCGGGCATTACGGTCAGGCGGGAGTGCTTAATTTACACCGAAAAAAATACCAACTACCGGAAACTTACAGCTTCAATTCCAGCTTTGTTAGCTGGCTGCCGGAAGATATCGACTTCGATCGTATGATCCAGGTAGATGACAATCAGCAAACCAGCTCTTCCTTTTTCGAAAATGTGGAATTAATCGATAGTATTGAAAATCCCTATGCGCGCGATCCGGGATTGATCTATTATAAGTCGGGCCCTAAGGTGGATGTGCAGGCGGCATGGAGAGACCTGGTGCGGGAAGCTAAGCGGGAGGCGGGGTATGCTTTGGAGTAAAGGTAGCCAAATCCTGACATCCATCGTCAGGGTTAGATAGCTTTACTCCAAAAACTCCTCCTTCCCGGGAAACAGATCACCATAAACCCCATCCCGCGCACTTCTGAAGGTAGCCCCCGGATTCATGGAAGACTGTATAAAATACTCATTGCCATCATGATTAGCAAAAGCTTTTACGACAATATTGTCCATATTATCACCAACGATGGTAAGCGTATGTGACGGCGAGCCTACTGCCGAAAAATCATCCGCAAAATTGGGATCCTGCTTATAGGTCAACTCGCTGAGGTATTGATCGACCGCTTCCTGATTGGCCGGAGCATCATTTACCAACCATACGGAATCCATTTTCGTTAACACAAAACTACTATCCGCAGGATAATCAAACTGTACCCGGGTGATGGCCGACTTGGTGGTCTTCAAAAATTGAGTTTGCCGCCAGGAATTGAAATCCTGGCTGAAAGTCATGGTCAAAAAGCCTTCCGTCGAATAGACTTCTTCGCCTTCACCCAGCCGGATGTAAGTGCTTCCGCTAATACCTTGCTGCCTTTGCTGAAACTGATTCTGTCCCTGTGGCGGCGGTTGGTAATTGAACCGGCCGATGTACAGGTCCAAAGATTGCCCCTTATCGCCTTCCGTCACGGTAACCCGGGTGGCCGTTGAGTCGGAGAGATTGTATTCCGCCCATTTATCGGAAGATTTGGCAACCAGTCTTTCCGCTTTGATGCTCATTAAAGTGGACAGTACATTTTGCACCAGGTTGGTATTGGCATCGTCGGTAACACCACCGCTGCTCACCTGCCAGTTATTTCCCGCTCTGGAAAACGTTATCGGATTTTCCTTATGAATGGTGAATTGGGTAACGGCAGCCGTATCAACATTCACAATATCTGTTTTAAGGGTCGTTTTTGTACGGCTTTGCTTCCTTAAAAAAGTAGACACAACGTAAATAACAGCCAGGGCTGCCAGAACGATCAATAAGGTTTTATTATTGAATTTACTAGCCATAGTTTTCTTGCATTCTTTTGATTCGCTTGTTTCTATTTAATTGGTTTCTGATTATGCCGTAGGCGATAACCAGTACAATAGGCAATAAGAAATTGAGGTATTTCCAGAAATTCTGTTCACTTTCTTCTAATTCTGCCAATGGACGGAACTGCACGCCTTTGGTCCGCAGCTCGATCAGCCCCGTATCATCGCTTAACCAATCGATGCCGTTGACCAGGAGGTTGATATTGTCAGGCTGTTGAGGTTGTACCTGGCCATTTTGCTGACGGGCGTTTACGGCAAAATCACCATCACCCACTACTACCATGCGGTAATTGACCCCGTTTGCCGCTTTTCCTTCTAACAGACCGGCTACCGGAATACGTTGTAAAGGAAAGTCGGCTTGCGTCCACTGCCTTTCCAGATCAAAAAACTGGGGAGTGCCAAGACTGCCCGATTGCTCGGAAGTAAAAGCCAACCCGGTAAAGGTACTACTGGAATCGCCGGTATGCGTCAATGGACTGGCAAACTGGGCGACGATCCCTTCCAGTCCTTGGGTAACCGGATGATCAGCAAAATCACTCAATACCGGGAAATAGGGAAACTCGATCTGCCGCTGGACCGTAAAAGCGCCCAACTGTTGCGGTACACTGACCGACCCACAACGCGCATCGATAACGAATTTCTCCTCGACGATCAATCCCTTGCTCGCCAACCAATCCGCCATTCCCGTGTAAATAGCCGTTCCCATTCCCGAATTTTGGTCTATTCCAACCCGGTTGATCGCGACCATAAGGTTGCCTCCCCGTTGGAGGAATGCATTTAATTGGGCGAAATGATCGGGCGGAATGGTATCGGTAGGCCGCACAATGGCAATGGTCTGGTATTTATCAGGGATAGGCTCGGTGCCGGTTAAGTTGTAAGGTTCCAGATTATAGAGAACACTCAGGCTTTGCTGAGCTTGCGCTAATTCATCAAGACCGGGCTCTCCGTGTCCCTGGATCAAGCCAATGGTTGGTTTATTCGTATTGGCCATTTTTTTGATGGCGGTGCTGAGGCTGTATTCCATGGCTGCGCCGGGCTGGACGGAGGGAATGACTTCCTTTTGATCGCCAAGTTCCAGAACGGCTCCCAGGTAGGCCTGTTGCTGCTGAAACTGATTTTCTTTCCGCACATTGATGACGACTGGTCTGACTCCCGCTTCCACCGCTTCCTGCTCAATGCTTTGGTCCTCGCTGGGATTGATGAACTGATAAACCAAATTTCCTCCCGAAAGCCGCGCGTACTCAATGAGGTAATCCTCAAAATCCCGGCGGGTTTTAGCAATTTGCGGCGGCAGCTCTTCGCTGAAATAAGCCTTTACCGTTATCGGAGCATCGAGTGATCGCAGGATGTCCTTGGTAGCCTTACTCAACGTATACTGATTATCCTCGGTCAGATCAATTCTAAAGAAAAACTGCTTAGAAAGTAGTACGACGAATACTAAAATACCAATCACTAATAGTATGGAAACTAATCTGCTATTCATAGGCTTCAAATAGGTTTTGAGATTTTAAAGCGTTGATTATTGATCGATTAACCGGAAACATGACGCTGAGCCAGAGACATTTCCGCAAAGAAAAGTCCCACTATCGTAATGACCAGGAAGTAGATCAGGTCTTTACTATCCACCACTCCCCTACTCATGGATTCGAAATGCGAAGTCATGCTCAGCGAATCAAATAATTCGCTCAACGGACCGGTCATGCTATTCGATAAAATCCCGAAAATGAATTGAAAACAAATACCAATGAGCAAAGCCAGCATAAAAGCTACGATTTGATTGTTGGTAAGGCTGCTGGCAAAAAGACCGATACCGGCGTAGGCCATACTCATTAATATTAAAGCCAGGTAACCACTGATGGTGCCGCCGTTATCCAGATCCCCGAGTTGTGCAATGGTGATCGGATAAATGAGGGTGGCGCCTAAAGCGATCAAGATCAAGACCATTGTCGCCAGAAATTTTCCCAATACCACCTGACGGTCACTCACATTTTTGGTTAATAATAATTCCAGCGTTCCGGATCTTTTCTCCTCGGCCAGCATTCGCATGGTGATGGCCGGAATAAAGAAGAATAGCGTCCAGGAAGCAATGCCGAAAAAAGTACGAAGACTGGCCTGGCCCACTAAAAAAATATCACTTCCGTATAACCAGGTTAAAAACCCGCTAAATCCCAAGAACAATACCAGGATAATGTATGCAATCAGCGAGTCGAAAAATACGGCTAATTCGCGTTTAGCAATAATCCAAATGGCATTCATATCTAGTTCATTGTTAGGTCTCTAAAAATATCTTCCAATTTCGTTTCGAGCGGAGTCATTTCTGACAATACCCAGTTTTTATCTACGCACATTTTGAAAATGTCACGGCGGGAACTTTGTTCCGGTTGGCTTTGGATCTCAAAAAGGTTGTTTTCCCGTCCCGAAAAGTCCACCATAGCTACACTGGGTAAAGATTGGATCGACGAAAATACGGTGTTCTTGTCCTCTACATCTTCAATGCGTACGCGCAGCATTTCCTGTCCCTGAGCCTGGCTGCGCAGCGTACTGGCCGTACCATCAGCAACGATCTGTCCGCGGTTAATAATTAAGATGCGATCACAGGTAGCCTCAACCTCGGGTAATATATGGGTGCTAAGGATCACGGTCTTTTCCTTCCCCAGGTCACGGATCAGTTTTCGGATCTCAACGATCTGGTTGGGGTCCAGGCCGGTGGTCGGCTCATCGAGAATAAGGATCTCCGGATCGTGGATCATAGCTTGGGCCAGCCCCACCCGCTGCCGGTAACCTTTACTCAGCTCTCCGATTTTTTTATGCTTTTCGGCGTTCAAACCACAAGTTCTTACCATTTCGCGTACGCGTTCGTCCATTTGCGATTTCGGCAAACCTTCCAGTGAAGCGCAAAACTGCAGGTAATCGATAACGGGCATGTCCATGTAAAGCGGGTTGTGCTCCGGCAGGTATCCGATATGGCGTTTGGTTTCCTCCGGATACTCACGGACACTTTTACCTCCAATGCTGATGTTCCCCTCCTCAATGCCCAAATAGCCGGTTATCATTTTCATCGTGGTGGTTTTCCCTGCACCGTTGGGGCCGAGAAAACCGAGAATTTCACCGGTTTTTACGGTAAACGAAATGTTATCGACCGCCTTTTGATAACCATAGGTTTTACTCAGGTTTTCAATTTGAATGTCCATATTTCAAAGCTTGATTTTTGGTTGTGCAATTTTAAAAAAGAGAATAGAAATTTTCAAATTCTGCTTACTTTATACTTCCTGCATTTTTCTGATTTGTTTTAAAAGTACCTTTTTAGGTGTAAGCGGAATAGCGCCAATCATCATTCTTTGCACAAAAGAAACGCCGGCGATCACGTCCAATTTACCCGCCATCATACCTTCGTAACCGGCTTCGGCGACTTCACGCGCACTGTAAGTATTGGCGAATACTTCGGTCTTATCCATTCCCGCGGTTTTAGCAAATTCTGTTTCGGTAGCTCCTGGCATTAAAGCGGTTACGGTAATGTTGGTGTCGTGCAATTCTTCCGCAATTGCGTTACTAAAGGAAGTAACATAGGCTTTTGTGGCGTAATAAACTGCTTGTAAAGGACCTGCCATCAATGCTGCAGTTGAAGAAACGTTTAATATTCGCCCGCTATTTTTTTTGACAAAATCAGGAAGGAAAAACCTCGTTAAAGCCGTAAGAGCGACAACATTCAGGTTTATCATCGTCAAGTCCAGATCCCAGTCTCTTTCGTGGAATTTCCCCCTTCCTCCGAAACCTGCATTATTGATCAGATATTCTACTTCAATTCCTTCTTTTTTTACTTCTTCGTAGAGCTCTTGGGCAGCGTGGGGAGCGGCTAGGTCTTTTACGATCACTTTCGCTTTACAATTGTATTTGTTTTCTACGTCTGATTTGAGTTGTTTCAGTTTATTTTCACTACGCGCTACAATAACCAAATCATTTCGGCTCTCCGCGTGAATCAAAGCCAATTGTTTACCAATACCACTACTTGCGCCCGTAATCAAAGCTACATTTTTCATAATTATGGAGGTTCTAGAATGAATATAAAGGAATTCAATTAAAAACAAGTATATCTATCTTAGAAAGAGGTATATCTATCGCAGAAGTTGAAGTTCCTTGCGCAGAAACGTATATTTGCCAAGTTAAAATTACGACAATCCGATCGATATGAACATTACCTTGATATTAATCATCATGACGGGGATCATTTCCTACCAGGCTTTCACCAACACCGCCATGAAAGGCAAGTTGATATTTTACCCGAGAGCCATCAAGGAAAGAGGAGAATGGTACCGTTTTATCACTCATGGTTTTTTACACGCCGACTGGGGGCACCTATTGATCAATATGTTCGTATTGTACCAATTTGGTGAATTTGTAGAATACCGGTTTGAGGATATTTTTGGTCAGGCACTAGGAAGAATTGTTTATATCTTATTTTACATAACAGCCATTATCATTTCTTCGGTACCTTCCTATTTTAAGCACCAAGAGAACGCATTTTACAGCGCACTGGGAGCTTCGGGGGCCACTTCTGCCCTGGTACTGATATTCGTGGTTTACCTGCCCTGGCACTGGTTCGCTTTTCCTCCCGTACCCTCGATCATTTTTGCAGCTGCCTACTTGTGGTATTCTTCTTATATGGCCAAACACGGCCGAGACAATATCGGCCATGATGCTCACTTTTGGGGAGCTGTTTACGGAGTCGTTTTTATCCTTAGCATTGGTTTTCTCTATGATGCTACGGTCATAGAAAACTTTTTGATCCGACTTTTGAACGGACCACAGGCGCCAAGCTTTTTCTAGTGGTTCCCGGAAAACAGATCCTTTGTTTTCGATGAAATGGACGCAGAAAGTAATACTAATTTAAAACCCTTCCAAAGCTTCCTTAATGGAAACCCTACTTCCATCTCTATAAGAAACGATCCAGGCTCCCTTAACGCCCATCTTCTTCAGCTGATCTCTTAAGGCTTTAGCACGCTCGTAATCTCGGTAGCGGCCTACTACAACTTTTTGTAGATCATCGCTATCCTCCACCGTCATATCTCCGGTAACGGTTAAGTTCTTTTCCATTTGCTCTTGCTCAAATGCTCCGATCTGCACGCGGAACCATACCCCATAATTATCATCCACTGCTTGTTTCTCCTCCGTCATTTTTTCTAAGGAAGAACGAGCGGTATTCAGCATAATAGTCAATTGGTCTATCTCTTGTTCTAATTCTTCAATTCGGCTGTCATCCTGCCCTTCCGCATTCCTTAGCTTTTCAATTTCTTGTTTCAGGCTATTGTATCCTTCCTTATAAGCTTCGTGCTCTTTTACAAGCTTTTGTAATTTAGGTAAATCACGTCGGTAGTCTTTTGCAATTTGCTTCCATCTTTTCTTTTCCTCCTTTGAAAGCTCTTCGCTCACTTGGACCTGGATGCCCGAACTTTGCCCCTGGCATACTGCAATAGCAAATACCAGCATGATCATAGATAATATTGTACCTCTCATAAGTATGTGCAATTTAGTTATTTGAATAACCCAAAGTTACGAATTCTTTTAGAGCTTGTAATGAATAACCGGCGTTCCTCTTCGGTTAAGGGATGATGAAAAATAACTTTCCGCAATGAATATAGTAGGCTACTTTTACCAATTGCTCCATGATAAATACTCGCCGGGAAAAAAGTCGACGTTGGTAATGGATAGAAATGGTTTCGAACATGATAATTTTTTTTAAAGTACTTTGAATTTTAAAGCAATTGGTTAAAAAAATTTATTCCGGTAATTTGATCAGCTTTTCCAGCGCATCCAAATGATCTTTGAAAGCTTTTTTACCAGTTTCAGTTGCACAATAGGACGTATTCGGCTTTCGCCCGATAAACTGCTTACGCACTTCCAGGTATTTTGCCTGCTCCAGTGATTTTATGTGACTGGCCAAACGGCCATCCGTTACCTCGAGATTCTCCTTCAGCGTGTTAAAATCCACCCAATCATTGACCATGAGAATCGACATAATCCCCAATCGTACCCGGTGGTCAAATAATTTATTTAAATCCGCTATTATGCTTTTCATGATCTAAAATTCCAACTGCATGTCCAATATGAATAAACAATCTCCGGAATCCCTTAAGACCTATGCCCATAGTCGTCAGATTAAGGGAAACTTATTTATTTTGAAACCCGCCTACTGTGCCAGTAATGGCGGGCA
>CAZHNG010000280.1:0-9023 GCA_964533785.1 uncultured Saprospiraceae bacterium
AGCGGTTTGTTGTCTAAAATCTAGCGTCTAGTGTCTAGCGTCAAAAGTCCAATCTGGTTATAAGGCGTTCTTTAATAATAACCGTTGATTTGAGCAATGCAAATTAAAATCCGAACGAATGCCAGGAGCAAAGATTAGTCTGGCATTTTTGATCAAAATAGCTCCTACTCACTGAGTAAAACAGAATCTTCAGTATTAAAATTAAGATTTGAGCATTCATTAATGTGATTAAAAATTCCAGACAGCCTCTAACTTTTTCTTCTTTTCTCCATCCTTTCGATGTACCGCCTTTCTCTATTTTTCAATATTTCAGAACCAATCAGGCTCAAAGTTACCAGCCCTATACTCACGCCTACCAAAATATAAATGGCTGTAAATAATCGGCTTGGATCGTTGGTTGGAGTTAAATCCCCATAGCCCACGGTGGTGATCGTAACTACGGAAAAGTAAAACGACTGAATCCACGTCCAAGACTCCAATCGACGAAAAACGATCGTACCAACGACAATCCAACCAATTAAGGTAGAAGCGGCAATAAATAGTTCGGGTTTTAATTTTGTCTTCATTATCGAATTTGCTTAAACGAGATGCTAGATATAAGATGCTAGATTGTGTGGGAATGATTGTTAGAGGTCATGATCGCAAGCATCAGGCCCCTTCATATTCAACCCCATGCAATCTGGCGACTGGCGTCTGACATCTGACATCTGCTCTCTTACTTAAACGAGTTCATTATTCCCAGTGCGGACTTTAAACAACAATTTGTACAATACGGGCACAAACAATAAGGTAATAACCGTAGCAAACAACAACCCAACCATGATAGCAACCGCCATGGGTTCCCACATTAGTCCACCGCCCAAATATAAAGGAATTAGTCCCAAGACGGTCGTAAAAGTAGTGAGTAGAATAGGCCTAAACCTTTGTTGTGCTGCACTAATAATGGACTGATAGGGCGTTCTCGCAAACTCGGTTTGTTCTATCTCTATCCTATCTAATAAAACAATGGCATTATTGATCACGATACCGGCTAGCGAAATAAGTCCCAGGTAAGCCATAAAGCCAAAGTAAGATTGAAACAACAATAAACCGAGAATAACGCCTATAATTCCGAGTGGTATGGACAACAACACAATGATCGTCTTTTTAAAAGAATTGAATTGAAGCATTAAAAGCAAAAGGATCAAGAAGCCTGCTATCGGGAGTTTTTCCGCAACGGCACCTAGAGCCTCTGCACTTGCCTCACTTTCTCCTCCAAAACTATAGGTATAGCCAGGCTTCCAAGAGGTTTGTGCCTCCTGCATAAAAGGCATCAACTGTTCTGTTAGATCAGAAGCTGTAAATCCTGTTTTAGCATCGCATTGAACCGTTATCGTACGGTTGAGGTCTTTTCGGAATATTTTGGCAATTTGCCAATCCACATCAATATTGGCAACTTGAATGAGCGGTACATTATTACCCGTCATTTGGGAAAAAATGTTTATACTCTCCAAAGCATGCACATCAATATCATCCTTTTCTAAGTTGGTCATGATGATCGGAATATTGCCATCTAGATCCCGGTAATCGCCAATATCCATCCCCGATAGCGCCGTCTGTAAGGATAGGGCAATATCCTGGTTCGTAACACCGGCTCGTCCGGCTTTATCCTGGTCGATATCAATGCGTACTTTTTTAATTTTAGGCCCCCAATCATCTTTAATGTTTTTAGTCCCCTCCATCATCGCCATTTGATTCTTGACTTGCTGAGCCAATTGTAAGAGCTCTTCGGAATCCTCACCGGTGATACGGATCCCTACATCGTATTTAGCACCACCCGCACCACCTAAAGGTGCGACTGAAATTTCAGCATTGGGGAATTGCTCAAAAGCGTATTGATCTAAGGTTTCAATGACTTCAGGATTGGCTTCAAAAGTAGTGGTATTAAGGAGCATATGGGCATATCCTGAGTTGGCCTGCCCGGGTTGATAACCAAGATCGTAGGAATTAGGCCCTTTCGAAATAAAGGAAGCCCAACTTGCTACACCGTTTTTAGCCTCTTCGGAGTCCGTGGATACCAGTAATTCATGGCCGATAAAATCAGATAGTTGGTCAACTACTTTTTCTGTCTCCTCAATCTTTGATCCCAGTGGAAGATCAACATTCACGACGACCAAATTCCGGTCACTATCCGGCATGAAAATAAAGGGAATGAGGGAAAATAAAAACAAAGATCCCACAAACATAACAACAATAACCAGGACGGTTAATATCGGTAAATTTAAGGCCTTTTTTAATAATTTAGTATAGCCGACATTTAACCAATCAAAAATAGACGGCGCTTCTGTAGTATCAGCTTTCGGTTTGACCTTCATAAAATATACGGCCAGCATTGCTACAATACTCAAAGCTAATATCCAGGATGACAGCAAGGCAATCGTGATGACGATGAAAATATTACCCATCATTTCCCCCATTGTATTTTGGGCCAGATAAAAAGCTAAGAAAGCAGCCGAGGTAGTTAAGGTGGATATCAGCAAGGGAATGGTCAATTCTTTGGCGCTACTAATTGCTGCTTCCGTTGCGGAAATGCCTTTTTCAATTTTCACCAGAATGGATTCAGAAACCACAATCGCATTATCCACCAACATGCCCAGGGCCATAATTAATGAAGCCAAGGTAACCTGGTTTAAGCCCACATTGAGGATGTTCATGATCATCAATGACATGACCATGGCTAAAGGGATTAAACTGGCTACTACCAGACCTGTCCTAAGCCCCAAAAATAGAAGCATTACGAACAGTACAATTACAATGGATTGAATCACATTGCCCACAAAATCATTCACTTTTGTATTCACATAGGTATCCTGAGAAGCTATTCGTTCTACCTTCATTCCGAAGGGAAGGGAGGCATTATAAGCGGCAATTTTTTCATCTATTTTTTCTCCCAGCTTGGTCAGATTGGCACCTTCCTGCAGGGCTACGGCAATCACCAAACCGGTATTGCCATTGATTTTTACGATACTTTCCTTTGGCTGTTTATATCCCAATCGCACATTCGCAATGTTGCCCAGCTTGACTTTTTCGTTTCTATTAATGGTAATCAGGGTGTTTTTTACATCCTCTAATGCTTCGTAGTTCCCGGTGGGTTCGATGACGATTCTTTCTTTTCCCAGGCCTACATCCCCCCCAGGAAAAACGATGTTGGTGGTTGAAATGGAATTCTTGATCTGATTGCTCGAGATCCCATATTGGGCCAAGCTGGCGTTATCGTACTCGATAAAGATCTGTTCTTCCTGGGCTCCACTAATTTCTACTCTGGCGGCCTCCTCCAAGCGGATGAAATCATCCCTGATCTCATCGGCATATTGCTTCATTTCTGCATAAGAATACCCATCTGCTTCCAAAGCAACCTGGATACCGTAGACCACCCCTAAACCATCATCTTTGATATCCGGTTCCATTATATTATCGGGCAATTCTGATCGAATGGCTTCAATCTTGCGCCGGATCCGGTCCCAAATAGCTTGCAGGTTTTCTTTTTTAATTTCCGGTTTTAATTCTGCTTTTATGATGGAAAGACTGGTCCTGCTTTCACTGGTCACTGTTTTTAATTCGGGGATTTCCTGAACCACTTTTTCAATTTTATCCGTAACCAAGGTTTCTACCCTTTCAGGAGAAGCACCAGGGAAAATGGTTACAATGCTACAAACCCGGATAGTGTAAGGAGGCATGGCATCCCTGGATAGCTGATTATAGCCGGTCAAGCCAAGGACAATAATGATCCCAATAATTAAAAAAGTAACTTGATTGAATGATAAGGCAGTTTTCGTGATATTCATGATGCAAACAGCTTCTTAGTCATTAAGTAATTTAACTTCCACACCATCCATCAGGGACTTTAAACCGGCGGTTGCTACCATATCCCCCTCGTTCAGGCCGCTAATGAGCTCAAATCCTTCTGGAATTAGATTTCCAATGGTGATTATTTTCTTTTCCGCAACATAAACGCTATCCCCTTTTTGATTTAACACAAATACGAAGTTGCCTGTATTTTCTTTTCCAACCGCCTCGACCGGTACGATCATTTTGGAGCTTGCAGCGGCTCCATTTTTGGGGAACAAAAACGCTACATTGGCCGCCATACCCGGCCGGATTTGTTCTGCCGATTTATCAATGTCAACGATAACCGGATAGGTAGGTGCATTTCCCGAAGCGTATGCCACCTGATCTACGACCCCTTTGAACTGCTGCCCGGGAGCGGAAGGTAAGGTGATTTTCACTTCTTGACCTTTTTTAATTTTATTGATAAAGATTTCCGGCACGCCCACTTCAACCTCCGGACGGCCAAGCGTACTCACCTGCGCAATCAATGTTCCTGCATTAACCACCTCATTCGCCTCTACTTGGACGGCCGTTATAACCCCGTTCATAGGAGATACCAATCTGGTATAGCTGACTTGATTGCCTGCCGCCTTTACTTGTTGATCGGCGGCACTGATCTGCGTATTGGCCGCGTCATATTGTGCTTGTGCTGCATCGAGCGCCGCTTTTGCCTGTTGGTATTCACTTAATGACACGCTGTTGTTTTCGTAGAGTTTAGTGACTCTGTCGTAGGTTGCCTGCGCATTGATCAGCTGTGTTTCGGCCGCTTTTGCATTAGCTACGGATCCTTCTTTTTGCGAAATAGCTTGATCGGTTTGAATGTTGTAATCCGCGGGATCTATCGTTGCAATGAGCTGCCCTTTTTTTACGTTATCTCCTAGTTTAACCTTGACGGAACTCAAGGTACCCGCAACTTTAAAACTGAGGTTGGTTTCGTTTTGAGCTTTCGCCACTCCCGAAAAGGTATGTGTTTCCATTCCCGTGGATCGTTCAATTTTTGCGTATTTGATTGGCCTAATCTTTTTCACTGTTTCAACCGACTTTTCCTCGCAGGACATAAAGAAAAGGATCAAAAACAATAGTATTAGTAGTCTCATGATCAATTTGTTTTATAATTAAGAAACCGTTGCAGGAATGCTTCCTTTTGCTCTTCGGTATCAAAAATGTTATAGTTACCAATGGAGCGTTGCAATGAAAAGTAGTCTATCATAAATTGATACGCGGCATTGGTGGCAGTGATTTGCGCCCCCAGCAAAGCATTTTGTGCATCTACCAAGGTGACGATATTGACCTGCCCGGATTGGTATAGATCCCGGACAATACCAATGTTTTTCTCTGCTGCTTCGGCCGCACTTTTTGTGAGTCGGATATTATTATAAGAGGCATTGACCAGTTCCATATTGGCCCTTACTTGTAGTTCGAGCAAGTTGTTTACCTCTTTTTGCTGGTCTTGTAATTGGTACAAACCGACCTCGGTTTTTTCTTTCTGAAACTTTCTTGAACCTCCGGCAAACAGCGGTATGGAAACATTAAATGCGGCATTCCAGGTTGGATTATTATTGATTTCCAATCCAGGAACGGGTAGTGGTTCTCCAGGATTTACGATGCTAATAGGATATTCATAACCCGCGCCGAAGGCGATGGTGGGCAAATAGAAGGAACGCTTATTTGACCTTAGTTGCCGCTCCTGAGCCGCAATGGCCAACCGGATTTGTTCTGTTTCTGGAAGATTTCGCAGGGCTTCATAGACCATAAAATCAGCCAACTGATTCAAAGTGGCTTGATCCTGAATGAGGTTGACGAATACCTGATCCAGCTCTTCAATGAATCGATTGATATTTTCGGATCCTTCAATGGCGAAGGCCTCCCCAATGGGTCTGTTCAAAGTTTCATTCAATTGATAGCCTACTGTTTTTAATTGGGCATTGGTTTCATTAAGATCCGTTTTTGCCAGGTTCAATTCTGTTTGCCAGCGGTATACGTCGCTTGCTCCACTATACCCCACTCTTTCTTTATCCGTGGCAATCTTTAAATTCTGATCGATGGCTTTGATGTTATTATTCTGCAATTCTGCTACGGATAAGACTTGCAGATAACTGAAATAACGTTGAGCTACTTCCAGAATGACATCCAGCTCTGACTGCTGCTGTACTTGTTGCTGGCTTTCAAATAGCAATTTTTGAATGACGATGTTGGCCATGGCCGGTTCTGACAAGATCAATTGAGAAAAAGAGGCCCCCGCGGTCCAATTAAAACTCCCCCTCGTACCAAAAGAACCGTTTACGGTATTTTCATCGAGGAAAAAACCGGTTGATTCGACATCCAATTGAGGCAAGTATTTACTTTTTGCCAAAGCAAGATCTTTGGCGCTGATTTGAGTTTGCTTGGTTTCAATTCGATAGCCCAGGTTATTTTGAATGCCTTCGGCAATGACGGATCTCAAATTGAGTACCCGGCTAGTGCTAGGCTTGTTGATATTGACCAGTAACGCATTGTCCAAAAGGGGCCAATTGGGATATTGTCCAATTTTATTGACCGTTTCCATATTGACGATCAGCTGATTGGAAAAGGTTTCCATATTGACCGAAAAATCCTTTGGGTCTTTACCCTCGGCAATTTTCTCTACATTCAGTGCAATTCTTCTTGGGATCTTCTGAATGTTATCGCTTACGGCAAAAGAAGCATAGGCGCCTTGTTCCAGCATGGGGGAATCCAACAGAGTAAAGGACGGCAACTTACGTTCAATTAATTGATCAAAAAAACCTTTGATTTCATCGGAAGAATAGCTGGATAAAGGCGATAAAATATAGACCCCTCCTGCATCAGCGGGAATTTTGGAAAGGGTACTACTCAAATCAGGTTCAAGACTCAACCATTCTATCTCTGCTTCGGCGTCGGAATATAAATCTTCCCCGTCCACTCCGATTGCCGAAAGGTTTGGAATGGTCAACACGGCCAATTTATCACACCGGCAAATGCCTTTTAGTGCTTCGATCCCTGCTTCAATGTTGAATGGTGATCTGACGTAGGTATAATTGGAAATATCGCTAACGGTGCTCGTTTGTACCGGATTCGTACTGAGACCATTCATCAGCTGAATAGAGGCAATAGTAGGTATTGGAAAGGAGCTTTGATCGGCCAGTAGTTTACTGGAAATAATACCTGCTCCGATTAGGACATCTGCTTGATTTTTGGCATAAACATCTGCTATTTCATTCGTAATGCCCGTTATATCTCCGTTGGTATATACTTCGGTAAACCTCAATTCGAACTGTGAAGCCAGCAAGGCGTCGATTTCTGTTTTTATAGACTCTTCAAAAAAATGGTTTTCATTTTCGGCTGCATCTGAAATGATTGTAATCTCAAATACTTGTTGAGCGTTGGCTTGGAGGAATAGGAACAATAATAATAAAATGCTGTAGATTCTTCTCATAATTATTGTTGAGCATTAGGTATTTATCTTTGTATTGGCGATCCAATATCGTGCTTTCAGAATTGCGTTGTAAAAATAAATTAAACGGAGTCGACTAATTTTTTGCAAAAGTAATAAGATACTTGAGCTTTCATCCTTAACAATTGTAAAGAAATCAAACAAGTACCTTTAATTCTTTGCTTCAGAAGATATTTAAAATAGTGACGTTAGACTTTGTTCCAAACCCAAACCAAGCTCATCGGAGTTTGGTGTATGTGCCGTATTCCTAATGTAGTGTAGTTGGACGGTGTTAGCCACATTAATTGCATTTTCGGTAATCAGTTGGACTAACGCCTATTTTTTTCTTGAAAAGATTACTAAAGTAATGAGGATAATCAAACCCTAAAGAATGAGCAATTTCCTTTACTGATTCATTGGTTCCCAGCAAACGATCCTTTGCAATTTCCAAGAGGTGGTAGTGAATGTAACCTTGGGTGCTTTTTCCTGTTCCCTTGCGGAGTAGGTCACTTAAATAGTTGGGAGAAAGGTTGACATGTTCAGCACATTGTAGCACTGTTGGGAGACCTTCCTTTTCTAGCCTACTTGAAGTGAAATAATCAGAAAGGTAATCATTGATCGCATCTACTATTCCTTTATTATACTTTTCCCTGGTCACAAACTGCCGGTCATAGTAGCGGATGCAGTGATTCAGCAATAATTCGATGCCTGAAATAAGCACATTTTTAGTATGCTTATCAATCGGGCGATTAATTTCTTTTTTGATGGAATCAACGATAACACTGAGGCTATGTTTTTCGTCTTCTGATAAATGTAGTGACTCATTTGAATCGTATTTCCAAAAGGTATATTCACTTATTTTTGAGAACAGAGGGGTTCCGTGGATTAAATCAGGGTGAAAAAAGAGCCCCCAATTGTAAGTGCTTCTATTGAAATGTGGGTTTTCAAAAGCTCCAATTTGATCAGGTGCCGAGAAAAACAGACTTCCTTCCTGGAAATCCAGGCGATTTCTACCATATTTTAAACTCCCCTTTTCCAGCTGCTTAAGGGTGACACCATAAAAAGCCGAAGCCACTTTGATATTGTCAACGGTCGCTACAGCTCTTTGGTCGAGATTTGAAAAATCTACTACGCTAACCAATGGATGCTTAGGTGGGGGTTCCTTTATAACATCATGGAGCATGCTAATACTTTCAATTCTGAAGACATTTTCCATCTTATTTCGTGTTTGCGACCATTGTTTTCTAATTTCAGATATGGAATTTTCGTTTCAATGCATCCACCATAAGATTATTGACGGTCTGGGAAATTCTTGCCGTAGGCACAAAACTTTCACCTCCGTGTGGTACGCCGGGAGCCACGTACAGCTCTGTAGGTACACCATCTTGCATGAGTTGTTGGGCGTACGCAATAGCTTCGTCACGGAACAGTTCTACGGCACTCACGTACACAAAGGTTGGCGGCAACCCACTTAGATCCTTTGCCCTGGCTGGGCTTTGCAAAGGTGTAGCCTCTTTCCCGTAATCTTTGCCCAAATAGGCATTCCAGCCAAAAAAAGAGTCTTCTCGGTCCCAACCTAAGTATCCTGACATATGCCCTGAAGGCGTATCATGCGTATTATCTAACATGGGGCATTGTAAAATCTGGTAAGCGATATCCACTCCTTTTCGTTCACGGTTCAGTAACACGGTTCGAGCGGTCATTCCACCACCGGCACTGCCACCGC
>CAZHNG010000281.1:0-9003 GCA_964533785.1 uncultured Saprospiraceae bacterium
TTAGTTAGAATTTTTAGTCTAACTTCTAGAGTCTAGCGTCAAAAGTCTAGAAATATAGGAAAACCCAAATAAAAAACATATTTTTTTAAATAAAATATTAAAAAACTTTTTAGAAGTGTTTCAATTTTCTAATTTTGGCTAAAATAATCTAATATGGCGCGCAACAAGACTTTCCGATTGGCCCTTACTTGCTTATTATTTATTGGTATTTCGCTTTCGATCTACGGACAAAGTCCAACCCTGGTCAGTAATAAAAAAGCCGTAGAAGCGGGTTTTTCCGCCGAAAGGCTAGAAAGACTGGATAGCTATTTCCGGACCAAAGCCAAAGAAGGCGAACTACCCGGTGGTGTTTGCCTGGTATACCGCAAAGGCGTTCTGGCCCACGAAATGGTCTTTGGCTACGGTAATGCGGAGGAAAAAACATCCATGCAAGCGGATCAGATCTTTTATATTCAATCTATGACCAAGCCCATCATTAGTGTAGCTTTGATGACGCTGTACGAAGAAGGGCATTTTCTGCTGAATGATCCTATTGCCAAATACCTACCGCAATTTAATTCCCCTCAGGTATTAACTTTCGAAAATGGTGAAGAAGAGTTGGTACCTGCCAAGACTCCGATTACTATTGCACAATGTCTTAGCCATACCGCTGGTTTCCTGCATGGCTTAAGTGATAATCCGCTGGATAAACGATACGCAAAAGCGCTTTACGGCATCGACGACGAGTTGCAACCAGAGAACCTAAACTTCAAGCCACACGAAACGATCGAAGACCGCGTGAATGCTTTAGCCGAGCTTCCACTCGCCGCCCAACCCGATCAGGTGTGGATGTACAGCGCCGCACCTGATGTTTTAGCTTTACTTATTGAACATTTTTCCGGAAAACCGGTCGACCAGTTCCTGCAAGAAAGAATATTCGGGCCGCTGGGTATGAAAGACTCCGGTTATAATCTCACCGATGAACAAACAAAAAGAATGGTTTCCGTACACCTGCAGGCGGAGGACGGCCAGCAAAGCCTCAGTCCTTCGCAAACTGAAACTTCCGGTAATACGGTATTTGGCGGGACGCATGGATTGTTCTCAACGGCTGCGGACTACATGAAATTTGCCCAGATGTTATTGAATAAAGGCGAACTCAATGGCACCAGGATTCTTGGCCGTAAAACCGTTGAATTAATGACTACCGACCACGCTAAACATCGCTTCCAGGGCTCTGGTGCCGGATTTGGACTGGGTTTCGGTGTCAGAACAGATCTGGCGGATGGCAAATCGCTGGGGTCCGAAGGTCAGTTTTACTGGGGTGGTATGTTTAATACTTACTTTTTCGTGGATCCTGAAGAGGACCTAACGGCCGTACTAATGATGCAGTTTTTCCCTTATACTGATTTCTACAATAACAAATTCAGACAGTTCGTTTATCAGGCCATTGTGGATTGAAAAATATTGTTGCGAATTATGTGTGTTTTGTAGAATTAGCAGCTCGCAACATTTTCCTCTAGAGACAGAGATCTTAAATAAAGGGCCATTATTAGATCTCAATCCGCAAAGGCTTCTCTGGTCAATACAAACGCACCATCCTCCCAGGTAAGGGTATTGGTTTGCCCGGAACCTTCACTCCGGGTTGCTTCGCTGATGATAACAGGATACCCGGCATCATCAGTTGTTATCGTTACTTCAATGAACCACAGGTTGTCCTGATTAACGTCGATGGTATAGGTTTCCTGCCAAAAGCCACCACTAATTTTTTCACGTTTATTGTAACGAATCTGCTTTTTACGGGCCAGGTTGGTCAAGGTCCCTTCCCTTTCCGGCCCCGGAAAAGCAAAAACAAAAGAGGACCAATGATACATCACTCCTAACTTTTGAGCGATCAAATAGAACTCCTGCCAGTTTTCACGAGTATTCGTACCAAGTAGTCTCAATACCTGATTCAATGTCAAGTGACTGGAATCTGAGGCGGCATTTTCCCATTGTTCGTACTCGACATCTGTATAACCTGCTTCGTCCAACCAGCTCTTGTAGGTCAACATATCAAAATTTTTGGGAGGCGGATAGGAAGCCAGATAACCACTGAAAACGAACCCTGCCTCATTCCCGTGTTTTACGTTAACCATTCTCCCTATAAATCCTTCAATGAGCATTTCTTCGGAATAAACAGAATCTTTGTGGACTTCGATTTTAGTCCCGAGGGCTAATTTATCGACTATACTGGACTGTAATGAAGGTGCAGCACGCATGTTCAACCCGGAGGTTGCAAAAACAAATTGATCCTGAATGACCGGTTCAGGTTCTTCTTCAATAACATTTGCTCTGCCGGCACCTTGCGTTTCATTATCTTGTCCGCAGTAGGTTACCGAAACAATCAATAAAAGTAAAAGCAAGAATCTCATAGAGCGTTTTAGGATAAAGATACATTAGACTTGTCTATTATTTAACAAATCGTTCGTTATCCGTCAGGTTCTTATCGATAAGCAGAATATTGGGATCCAATACAACAGTGGCAGGCCTTCCTTCTAATTCTATGCTGATCTGATTTTTTTCTTTTGCTGTTTTATAGTTGACCATTTTCAGTAACCTTCCACTGTTATCGTAACACCCTATTTCTAAATAACCAAAGGGAGAAATCTTTTCTTCATCGCGGTATTTCCGAACGGAAAAAGTAATCTCCACTTTGTTTTTTCCATTACTCAGCGGTTTACTCACAACTGTTTCCAGTTCGTTATTGTAAATCGTAACTGTTTCGAACATATCTTCAATAAGGTATTGTAAAGAATCAGGTGTGACTGCTCTTAGTCTTTCGATCAGTTGTCCGGCAGTTGGATAGGGAGGGCCTTTGAATTTATAATCTTGCAAGAAATTGCCTAAAAAAGTGTTCAAATTCTCTTCTCCCCAATAGTAACCTAAGGTGTTAAAAGCTAAAGTTCCTTTTCCGTAAGACAGGTATTCTTGTTCGGGTTCGACATAAATCAGAGGAGGCTCTTTCCCGGTCTCTTTTTTGCGGCCTTCCAGGTACCTTGCTCTTTGCAACTTTAAGAACCGCAGGGCTTTCGCAGTGCCGTATTGTTTTTCAAAAATCTTCAAAGTAAGGTATTCCGTGATACTCTCAGTAAGCATCTCTGCTCCTCTGGTCGCAGCCGGCATCAATTGATTACCCCACCACTGATGGGTCAATTCATGCGCCGGTACGTAGAAAGAAAGATCAATTTTATCTGTCTTTACACCAGGATTAGCGATGAAGCGGATCTCAGACATTTGAATGGTGTTGGCGGCCGTAGTTGCATAAGTCCCTTCAGACTGTGGAAATTCAACGATCCGCATTTGCTGGTGTTGGTAGGCACCAAAATACTTACTGTTGTATTCCAAGGCTGCTTTTAAGCCATCCATCATGCGTTCCAGGTTGTATTCGTGGGTTGGATGGTAATAAATTTCGAGCCCTGTTTGCTGCCAGCGATCTGTTTTCACCGCAAATTTGCCGGAATTGATGGCAAAATTGAATTTTATAGGGCGATCCGTTCGATACTGAAAATGATGCCGGCCATCGGTCGTCCATTCTTTCAGCAATTTCCCCGGAGCAACTACTATCTGATCTGCAGATGTGCTTATTGTTGCGTCAAGGTGTACGTAGTCCGCATCAATAGCCTGATAGTTATACGCCCAGGCCATTGTATCAGAAGAAGATTTTCTATTATCGCCGTAGAAGTAGCCTATCCGGGGTAGTATATCCTCTCTGAGAAAAGTACCGTTATTCAGCACATTGGAGTTACGCTGAAAAAGGGTGTTGGGTAAGTTTTCCACTTTAAATTCCAGTTTTAAACTATCTCGTGGAAAAAGCGGTCGTTGTAACTTTAAAACCGCAAACTTCAAGAAGCTATCTTCTGCGACAGTGGTAAAACCTCTATCCAACCGGAAGGTAGTAATTTCATCAAATCCGGTTTTGACCATAAGGGTATCAACGGTCCGGGCCGATTTGTTGATCAATGTATAAGTCCCTTCTGCGAGGAAATTATTTTCCTTTGGGAAAAGATCCAGGTTTAATTGTACCCGGCTAATCTTTGGTTGTGGAAGATGTTGGTATTTTTGAAATTTATTCTGAAAACGGGCGAGCCAATTTGCCGATGAATTGGAAGCCATTTCATGCTGTTCCGCATTATAAATGATCGCCCCCAAAGATAGGATAACCACTAATAGTAGGGATAGACTAATTAAACCGGCTTTATTCATCCGGATGCGGGCCTTCTTTAACCGCTGCCCAAGGGTGTGTTCCATCCCACGCAACCAAAAGAGATACGCCAATACCGTGATCATCCCTCCCCAGATAAGCCAATAGAGAACGGTTATACCATAAGTCCGCAGCATTTCACCGTAACCGTTGAGATCCGAATAGTACAGCGCCGGCGGATTGTTAAACGGGATCAAACGGGATGTGATTCCGGCTTCCGGTAAGCCCATCACCCCAAGCCAGCCCAAAATAAGCAGGAATAAGCCCAGATAAAAATTGGGAAGCAAAGTGTACACGAATACGGTTACAACATTCCAAATCATTAATACCGGAAAAAGAAGGACATAGAGGTGAAAAAGATACAATGGAATTTCGTGATTGCCGTATCCGTAAAACTGTTGAATACCTATCCCAACTCCCATAGGTAGGTTTAGTAGGATAATTTGCATTACTGCAATGGATAATACCTTGCCTGACAAGAAACCCCAGCTTGGATTGGGTGTAACGTCAAGTAAAAGATGCATATGAACCATTCTGGCCCTGTGAACGATCATTCCGGCAAACAAAAAGGTCAAGAAAAGAAGGATCATATTATACGAAATCGTCGGCACCCAAAGGATCACCCTGGTTACCGGCAAAATGGCTATTTCATTGAAGTAGGTAACCCTCAGTACCATAAATGCAAAAGCTACCACTCCAAAACCTGCAAGTAACCAGAACATCATACTGCGCAAAACAAAACCAAGGTCGGTTTGGGTGATATGCCAAATCGCATTCATACGCTGGGAAAAGGTAAATTCCGGAACAACAACCAACCGGGTTAATCCAGGTTGCTCCTTTTTGGATAATGTCTCAGTAGTTTTGGCTCGTTGACTGACAGTGAACCAATTCGTAATATTTTCAGAAAAAGAAAACAACCGGTATCCTAATGCAAGAGTTGCACCCCCTACGCCTAGCCAAAGTATGCGATTCCAAATTATAAGCCCGTATATGGGTAACGCCTTACTATTTTGCTCCGCAAGTGTCCAGGAACGGGTTAGGTATTGATGGGCGTATTTTCCAAATGGATCGAACAGACCGAGCCAAAATAAGTGATTTACTAAAGCATTTTCTATAATGATCCTCACTAGTATCAAGACCAGTACGGCAGCAAAGCCTGCATAGATATTCCGACTGATCAGAACCACTGTGAAAACTACCGCACCAATGATGAATAAATTGGGAAGGACGTAAAATGAATAAACCTCGATGTATCCTATCAAACGAAAAGGGCCAACTCTGTTTTCCCTTAAACCAGGTAAATGCTCTGCAATAATAAAAGCCAAAGCCACTCCTATGGTTATTAAAACCACCACCACAAAAGCACTACAAAACTTTCCAAAAAGATAACTCCCTTTATGCAGCGGATAGGCGTACAAAATAGAATGAGCCCGGTATTGATAATCACGGTAAATGCTATTCCCTACTACCGCAGGCAGTAAAAAGGCAAAAAACGGAGTAAAAAACTGTATAATTGACAGAATAGCGTACGGCGCATTCAAGAACTCGTCCGCCTCACCTGGACCAGCCGCAGGATCAAAGAAGCCAGCCGTACCAGCAAATAAAATAAAAGCGATAGCCCAAAAAGAGATAAAATAAAGGTACAAAGCAGGGTTTTTTAACCAGTATTTCCATTCATAGATTAATATTTGTAAAAACATAATGCAAGGGTACTAGGAGTGCTTTCTTACGAATTTGATAGAGGCTCCGAGTTTATACAATTTCGGTATAACCTCTGATTCCTAGCAGTAGACGAATGAAAATGGTCACCGTTACAGCTTTGATTACAGGGATTTAAAGAACTACAAAGTGATTTACTCCCATGAGAACATTGGGGGGGGATCTATTCCCCCACATCTTCTTCTCCTTTTGCTCTAATAGCCTTCACTTCGGCAGCGGTAACCGCGCTAGCCTGGTTTTCAAAATTTTGGCGAATGTAAGTAAGTACTTCTGCAACTTCTTCATCACTCAAAAAGTCGTGTTTGGGCATGACGGAATTGTAGGCTTCACCATTTACTTCAATTGGCCCTTGCAAGCCATTGATCACCAAACTAATAAGGCGGTTCTTGTCACCACTTACCCAATCGTTATTGATGAGTGGGGGAAAGCGCCCCTCCGCACCTCTGCCGTTGCGCTGATGGCAAGAACTACAGTATAAATAATAAACCTGGCTACCGGATACCAGATCTTTCTGTAAGTTGTCCTCTACTTTATCGGGCGTTCGGATGTGGGACAATTGTTTACGCTCTTCCATTCCCGCCAATTGTTCCGGGCCAAATTGAGCCTTATCGCCGGTGTATTGAATACGCCAGATCTTTCCTTCTTCTGTTTCCGAAATGTATAATGAGCCATCAGGGCCCATAGCAATACCCATTGGCCGGTATACCGCATCACTCACATTGACGATCGGGTCCACTTTAGCAAATCCGTCGGCAAAGATTTCCCAATCACCAGCAGGAGCACCATCTTTGAAGGGTACGAAAGCAATAATGTATCCCGATTGCGGATACGGAGCCCGGTTAGTAGAACCATGAAAAGCAATAAAAGCACCTCCCTTATACCGCTCAGGAAATTGATCGCCCTGGTAAAATAACAACCCATTCGGCGCCCAATGCCCGGGAAATCCGATGAGTGGTAAATCGTAATCACTGCAACGGTCAACAATTTCACCATCCCCACCGTATTCGGGGGCTAAGACTTTCTTTTCCTGTAGCTGGTCGTAATAACAATAAGGCCAGCCGAAATTGGAATGTTCTGTAATCTTGATAAATTCTTCGGAAGGTAACAAAGCGCTTTGCCAAGGGCTGTAAACGCCGGAAAACATCCTAAACAAATCATCCCGGCCGTGCATCACCGCGTACAAACTGTTATCATCTTTGTTCCAATCCATACAAACAAGGCTGCGTATCCCAGTAGCATAATGATACCCATCTTCTTGCGTTTGCCCTGTTTTATTTGGATCGAACCGCCATACCCCGGCATACTTTTCTAATTGCGGACAAGGGTCCAGACCGGGAGCGCCGGGCGTTCTTTTAGGTTCCTGGCAAGCATTGGATGGGGCTCCGAAAGGAATGTACATCCGCCCTTGTGGATCAAAGGTGATCGGCTTGGCAATATGTTCCCGCATACCTTGGCCGAGGGTATCTTTTAAGATCGTGTCAATAGGACTATCCGGCACCAATTGGCCCGGCTTTAATTTTTGCCGGTATACTCCTCTTTGCGAACTATAATACAAATAACCATTCCATATCGTCATACCCGCAGAAAGCGGCCCGTCGTGGTTGTATTCGCCAAAAGATTGAATGATATCTGCCCTGCCGTCCCCGTCAGTATCCCGCAAAGCTGCATTGCCAAACGGGCCATCAGCTCGCTTGTACTTCACGTAAATATCACCGTTTTCATTGACGGCAATGTGGCGCGCTTTTCCTTTTAAACTATCTACTACTAACAGCGCTTCAAAACCATCCGGCAGAAATAATCCTCCATTTTTTTCTTCAACAATTTCAGGTTGGCATTGCCAAAGCAGTATTAATAAAGATAGTATGATCCCAACCGAAATCAAGCTTCTGTATCGAATAGAGCCTGTTCGGACAGGTAAAGTGGTCTTTCGTTTTGTCATTTGTAATAGCCTTTATCTTTTGCATTTTAAGAATTTTAGCCAAGAAATTACAGTGTTTTTTTAAAATTATGTACTTTGTTTCAACAATATTCCAAAATGAAATTAAAGTGTTTAACATACGTTCTTTTAGTATTTTCACTTTCGTGTAACAACTCAACAGAAAATTCTAAAGAAAATGCTACTGCAGACCAGACCTTTAGCAGTACGGATTTTACGGAAGAAGACGCTTTTACTTCAGGAATTGAAGGACCAGCTACCGATGCTTCGGGAAATATTTACGTCGTTAATTATGGGGAAAAAGGTACCATAGGTAAAGTTAATACCGATGGAGCCGCGGCCTTGTTTGTTAAACTCCCGGAAGGCAGTACCGGAAATGGTATCCGGATTGATCAAAACGGACAATTATTCGTAGCCGATTACACCGGCCACAATGTATTGCAAATTAATCCCGATAATAAAGAGATCAAGGTATTCGCCCATAACCCTGAAATGAATCAACCAAATGATCTTGCCATTACTGGTAAGGGTACATTATTTGCCAGCGACCCCAACTGGCAGGAAGCAACTGGCAATCTATGGCGCATAGATAGGGATGGCTCCACTCATCTGCTTGAAGAAAACATGGGAACAACAAATGGCGTAGAGGTCAGTCCAGATGAAAAAAAGTTATACGTTAATGAAAGTGTACAGCGGAATGTATGGGTCTACGATCTTTCTCCGGACGGGGTAATAAGTAATAAACGCAAACTCATTCAATTTCCCGATTTTGGAATGGACGGCATGCGTTGTGATGTACAGGGTAACCTCTATATCACCCGCTATGATAAAGGTACCATTGCCATCGTCTCTCCGGAAGGCGAATTGCTAAAAGAAGTTGTTTTAAAAGGCAAAAAACCATCCAATATCACCTTTGGCGGTAAGGATGGCAAAACCTGCTACGTTACCCTCCAGGACCGGGGCATGCTGGAAACGTTCCGTGCAGAAGAACCGGGTAGAGAATGGGTATTGAGCAATAAATGAAAAATCTAGCGTCTAGCGTCTAGCGTCTAGCGTCTAACGTCTAGCGTCTAACGTCTAGCGTCTAGCGTCTAGCGTCTAGCGTCTAGCGTCTAGCGTCTAACAAAAA
>CAZHNG010000282.1:0-8970 GCA_964533785.1 uncultured Saprospiraceae bacterium
GGGCCGCACAGACCCAGCGCTCCTCACAGAATTTTAAAATTGGGGGCCACCAAATGCCTATTGAAGTGATTCGTGCCTTTGCCATATTGAAAAAAGCGGCCGCCTATACCAATATGGAAGCCGGTGTTTTGAGCGAGGAAAAAGCAAATCTCATCGCCCAGGTTTGCGATGAGATCCTGGCAGGAAAATTAGACGACCAATTTCCTTTAGTCGTTTGGCAAACCGGATCGGGCACACAATCTAATATGAACGTCAATGAAGTAATTGCTAATCGTGCGCACGTTGTCAACGGCGGGCAATTAGCGGATAAAGATAAGGTTTTGCATCCCAATGATGATGTCAATAAATCACAGTCTTCTAATGATACTTTTCCTACGGCTATGCACATTGCGGCTTATAAAGTTTTACTGGAAGAGACGATCCCGGGCATTAAAGCTTTACAGGAGACACTACGAGCGAAGTCGGAAGCTTTTAAAGATGTCGTAAAAATCGGGCGTACCCACTTCATGGATGCGACGCCGGTAACGGTAGGGCAAGAATTGTCAGGTTATGTCTCGCAACTGGCCCACGGGGTGAAGGCTATTGAAAATTCGTTAGCGCACCTTGCTGAGTTGGCTTTAGGAGGTACTGCCGTTGGGACGGGGTTGAATACGCCTCCCGGTTATGCCGAAAACGTAGCGGCAAAAATTGCGGAGCTGACCGGTTTACCTTTTGTGACGGCAGAGAATAAATTTGAAGCCCTGGCCGCACACGATGCGATCGTAGAAGCACATGGTGCTTTGAAGACAGTGGCTTGTTCTTTAATGAAGATTGGTAATGACATCCGGATGCTGGCGTCCGGCCCGCGTTCAGGCATTGGAGAACTGTTGATCCCTGCTAACGAGCCAGGCTCTTCCATTATGCCCGGTAAGGTCAATCCTACCCAGGCTGAAGCTTTGACTATGGCGATGGCCCAGGTAGTTGGTAATGACGTAGCCATCAACGTAGGCGGTATGACGGGCCACTTTGAATTGAATGTCTTTAAACCCATGATGATATTTAACTTTCTGACTTCCGCCCGTTTGATCGCTGCTGCCTGCAACAGCTTCAACGACAATTGTGCTAAAGGATTGGAACCAAACTACGAACGCATCAAGGAACACCTCAATAATTCATTGATGTTGGTTACCGCTCTGAATACTAAAATAGGTTATGATAATGCGGCCTCTATTGCTAAAAAAGCTTATAAAGAAGGAACGACTTTAAAAGCAGCGGCGTTAGCATTGAATCTTTTGACTGAACAGCAATTTGAAGAGTGGGTTAGGCCTGAGGATATGGTAGGGGGATAAATAGTTCGCGGTTGAGTGGCCCAAGGCGATCCTCAGCATCAGCCTAAATAACACATTTCTACATGAGCAAGAAAGAACGTCGCTTAGCAGCGATCATGTTTACGGATATTGTCGGTTATTCTTCTATCATGCAGAAGGATGAGGAGTTCGCTATGCGAATGCGTGAGCGACACCGGGAGATCTTCAATAGTTTTCACAATCAGTACGGTGGAAAGGTGTTGCAGTATTATGGCGATGGTACGCTAAGTATTTTTTCCAGTACGACGGATGCCATAGAATGTGCGGTAGCGATCCAGCAGGCTCTGAAACAAAAGCCCAAGGTCCCCCTCCGTGTTGGTATTCACATTGGAGATATTACGTATAGTGAAGACGAAGTGTACGGCGACGGCGTGAATGTGGCAGCTCGTATTGAAGCGCTTTGTGTGCCGGGAGGGGTGTTTTTATCCGGTAAAGCTTACGATGATATCAAAAACCATTCCAGGTTGAGGGCTAAGTTCATGGGACACTTTTCCCTCAAAAATATCCATAAGGAGGTGGAAGTGTACGCTATCACCAATACCGGCATTACTGTACCGGATTATGAATGGGAAGCATTGGAAAAAAACTCTTTGGGCAAATCCCCAAAAAAAAGAAGCCAAACTGGGAGTGGAACAAGGAAGAAAAAGTGGGTAGCCGGGGTATTAGCTATTTTTTTCGGTATTTTCGGCATTCACCGGTTTTATTTGGAGCAGCGTCTATTAGGGGTTTTATATTTAAGTCTCTTTATTTTGGGGACTTTTATTCTCCCCGGAATGGAACAATTGGTCAGTATTGTGGCGATTTTGGGCTTAATTGATGGATTGATTTTTTTGTTTTCTTCGAAGGCAAATTTCGATGCCAAATATAATCCCGAAGTAGTCAGGCAACAAAAATTTCAACAGAAAGCAGCAGAAGCTTTTGCTAAAGATCCTAAGCGCATTCTCAATGAACAGTTCGAACGGTATTACCAGGAAGGGCAGCGTAAATACCGGGAATACGATTTTAGCGGCGCTATTGAGCGATTATCCAAAGCAATTGAAATCAAATTTGACCATCCGGATGTTCACTTTTTACTGGCCCGGTGTTATTCTATAAACGAAGATGCGGAAAATGCCTTTGCTCATTTGGAAGCGGCCGTTGCTTTTGGATTGAAAAACCCGGATCGGGTCCAAACCCACGGCGACCTGGCTTTTCTGCGTATCCAGCCTGACTTTGCTGCTTTCGCGGCTAATAATTTTAGTCGCCGGAAAGCCCTCCCACCTTCTGATGAAGAATCACTTGACCTCGATCAACTTCCTCAATCCAATTTGCTGGAACAACTCAACCGGCTGCAAAAACAATGGGAAGCCGGAGAATTAACGGACGAGGAATATGAATCGCGCAAACGGGAGCTGAAATCGGGTGATTGATCAGATACCTGTCCTTAGATGAATAAGTCTTATAAACAAAACCCTGGTTGTCAATACATCCGAGACCTTGTCTTAGGTAATGAGCATTGCTAACGAAGGATGACGGGAACACTCTGATCAGCAATACTGACTAAAGTTTCAGCCAATTACTTGCCTCTGCACCTTCTTCAACCCGTTAAAACTCGTTTAACTGTTCCAACACATATAAAAAATGTTAAATAATTGTCAAACCCTTGACTAGTTGGACAATAACTTACATCTTGTAGTCATTAAGTATAAACACGCATTAACATTTCATTGCAAACGGAGGCTATCTATATACTTGCCCCCTTTTTACTTCCCCCAGCTTGGTGGCACTCCTCATTGGTGTTAGTGAACGATTGACTATTATAATTAAGAATCAAAATTCCCAAAAATGACGAGAGTACTATCAACTGCTTTAGTAGTACTACTATTGCCTTTGTATGGCATTGCACAGTACACTTTCAAACAGACCGTATATTTCCAAACTGATCAATCCGCTATCAACGGTCAATTAGAAAAAATCCTGAATAAGATCGTAGAGGGAAAGGAGCCCGACCGCATCAAGAAAGTCAAAATCATTGGACATACTGATTCCATAGGTTCGAGAACTTACAATGAAAAGCTATCCAACGAGCGTAGCCTTGCCGTAAGAAATTTCCTGATCGAAAAGGGTGTATCGGTGGAAAAAATTGAGACGCAAGGTGTAGCCTACGATAGGCCGCTGGTGAGAAAAACCAATGTTGATCAGGTTTCCAATAGAAGGGTGGAAATATTCGTTGCCTACGAAAAGGCTCCACCAAGTCTTAGCGTTGCCAAAATCGATAAGCCGGCTGCGGCCATTACAATGGAGGAATTTAAATCCAGTAAAAAATTTGTTGCCAAATCGGGCAAAAAGGAGCCCCGCGCCCTGCAATTTGACGAAAACGGGTATGTGGCCTTCTATCCGAATTTGGAAGTTGAGACGATCATTAAAACACGTAGCGGGACCAGCTTGAGGTTGAGTGAAGATTTGATCAAATCCTGTAACCCCAATCAGCCTGTTGAGATCCATTTAGAAGAATATATCACCAGGGATCAAATTATCAAGAGCAATGCTTCCACTTATTCTTACGGAAAACTGCTCCGGTCAATCGGCATGGTTCATTTTACAATAAAGGGGACTCCATTTGAAAAGACCGATAATCACGCTATCCAGGTCCATGTTCCCGCCCAAAAAATACCCGGGGTTCGCCCTTTTGTTAATAGGGGAGATCAAGATATTACGAACATTAACTGGCAACCTCAATCAGAAAGCGATATTGTTTACCGACCCGATGAGAAAGCATACGCCGTTAGTGTAAACCAGGTTATAGATGGTAGTTTTTCGATCAATTGCGACGCGGTAATCGATGCCGAACCCTTATTAGTAAAAGTAAAAAGAGGAAACGCTCTTCAGCCTTCACCATCAGTGGTCTTTTCGGATGGGACTGTTACCAACCTTCGGCCATTGACCAATCCAAAATCAAAAACCCAGTACTTTTTGTTCCCGGCGGTCTACGACCAGGAACTTGTCATTAAGGATCTTTACCAAAGCAAAGATCTGAGAATACAGGAATTGAAGACTTCGATTCAATTGGACAAACAAGAAATTCAAAAACTCAAACAGAAAAAAGGCAAAAAGATCAAAGGAGAAAGAGTAGTTTTACTAAGCAATGTCCTGAAATACGAAGGGGTGTAAAACGTCATTCCCGGGTTCTATCGCTTGTTAAATTAAGAGTAAGGTAGAGTGAAAATGGAAGTTTCGAAAAAAAATTCTGTAAAGGGATTGCCTCTTAATTTTTAGGGAGTCCCGATATAAACAAATCAACCTATAAACTTTATAAACAAACCATAGTACAAGAGTTATTGCCATTCCCTATAACTACCGGCAGCCCAAATCCCTCTGGCTCACAGGATCATTATTGGGAAAGCAATTGCCGGAGAGAATATGCTCAGGAACGTATCTTTCGAGCTTGGGGTCAAATAGTCCGTCGGAAAGGAAACTTGCCAGGTCATCCATTTCAATTGGAGAAAGGTTCAGGGGATGGAATTCTTTAGCCAGGTTTTCCTGAGGTACTTTACTGTTTTCCGGGATACCGTTATTGAAATATTCCACTACTGCCCATAGACTGGTTCTGCTGCTACCATGGAAATAGAATTGGGCGTTTTTTAAATTGTATAATTGAGGAACTTTAAACTTGTACATATCTTCTGCGTTGCCGGTAAAACCACCGCGGCCAAAATTGCGGATGTCATGCTCGTCGGTATTAAATACTCCGGCGGACTCGTAAAGGTCGCGAACGCCCAGTGCATAGAAACGGTTGGCACTCATTGCTGTGCCTTCGTGGCAGCGAAAACAACCTGCCTTACCGTAAAAAAGTAAGGCCCCTCTTTTTTCTCGCTCTGATAAGGCTGCGCGATCTCCCCGTAGCCGGCGTTGAAAAGGGGCTTCCGTCGTCAATAATGTTCTAAGGTAGGCGGATATAGCAAAACTAGCCGTCAATAAAGAATACCGGTCTTTTTCAGAAATATCATTAAAGGCCTGATCAAATCTTTCTTTGTAGCCTAATTCAGTTACGATTTCTTCGTTGACCACCATCCGGTGTATTTTTAGCCCTTCAATGTTTTGGCTTTCCAGGCCGTCCATGCCCAAGAAATTGATGGTAGTAGCCTCTTCCTTGTTCCAACGGTCTTCCGTGCCTTCATTGACAAAGTTGGCACCAAATTTACCACTCCAGGTAGAATTGGTCACATAAGCGGTATTCAATACACTTAACGGCCGGGCTCCTTGCACATCGAGTTCTTGCTCTGCGTATTGAGTAAGTTTGCTTCTGCGTTCGCCGCTTAATCCAAACCCGGCACCAGCATCGGCAATACCTTGTCTGCGCCCGGGTAAAAAACCCGCCGAAGGTACGTGGCAAGTACCGCAAGAATAAGTGCCCTTACCTTCGGCATAGATCGCATCTTCAGCCAAACCGGTTTCAAAAAACAGTAGCTTACCTAATGCTACCTTCTCTTCAGTGAGAGGATTAAAATTACTTTGCGGGATATTTACCAGATCTTCACTTTGAGGTAAGGTGAAAAATGCTAATGATCCATTTGGTGAAATGGAGAGCAATCGGCTTTCCAACTCCTGGTCGAGCGTACTCAATAATTCATAATTCGAGCAAGCGTATACGAAAAGGCACGTGACCAGGCTTATGGTTAGTTTTTTCATGGGTTGATTAATGTATTCTGAACCACTTTTCCTGATTGACATTGAAAAATGGTCAATGATGCTAATATTTTTTGTATTGTCAGAAAATGGCGTGGAGGGAACGGCTATAAGTAAGACTGTAGAGGATTAAAGATTGCCCCTATAGGGTTTTGTAATCACCGCAACTCAATAGTTAAAAGCTGGTACAAAACCTTTTGTAACTACGTGTTCCTTGTAGTCTGGTATCTGAATCTATAGCCTTTTAAAAGGGAAGTAGAAAATCTCTCGTTGCAAAATGGAGTAGGCGTATTTACATATTGATGACAAAGATAAAATACCTTGAACATATTTCAAAATTATTCATTTGTTTTGTTCTTTTGAGGAGTTTTTTAAAAAAAGGAAATTCCCCAAAAAAGGGGATGTAATCGGGAAATACGCTAAATAATTTTATCAGCAAGTGATAAACAATACCATAAATGAAAATAACTCATCTGTTTGTAGCGGGACTATTGCTTTATTTGCTGGCAGGTTGTACCGCGGATAAGTTGGAACCGCCGGTCGCGGAAGTATGTGATGTGCAACCTACCTATGATTCTGACGTTAAGGAAATTATAGACAGGGCTTGCGCCTATGTAGGCTGCCACAATGCTAATCCTCCGGGAGATTACACTGTCTATAATGGTGATTTAATAACCTTTTTGCAATTTCTGATTGGCTGGACGGTCAATTCCGGCTAGGATTTACCATTTCCCGGCTATTTAACTTGTGATGTAATTTAACCATGATAAAGCTATTCATTTCAATAACCGGTATCATTTTTTTGACCATAGGTCTGGTGCAAACGAATAATAAGCAGTGGGTAGAAATTGATAAATCGTATCCCGTTAGTAAAGTGTTGAGCCTACTGGACGATACGACGCAATTGGTTCGTCCGGATACAAACCTGGCGAATGTTAGCATTGATTACGGCCGTTCCTTGGTATTAACGGGAATTATTAAAAAAGAAGACGGAGGGAAGACCCAAATACAGAGCAAGCACTTCGTTTGTACCAGTTGTCACAATGTAAAAAGAGAAGATCCTGATCTGAGCATTTCTGATCCCCAGGCCAGATTGAACTACGTCAGTGAGGTGGGATTACCTTTCTTGCCCGGCACCACTTTATACGGGGCTGTCAATAGAACCTCTTTCTACAATGGAGATTATGAGAAGAAGTACGGAGAATTGGTGAAACCTGCCCGTAATAATATCAGAGAAGCCATTCAGTTATGTGCGGTAGAATGTTCTCAAGGCAGAAAACTGGAGCCTTGGGAATTGGAATCGGTACTAGCCTATCTGTGGACCTTGGAATTGAAATTGGAAGATCTTGATATATCTTCCGAAGAAATGAACACTTTGAATAATGCTATCAATGAAAAAGGAACAAAGCAGGCGGCTGCAGAGTTAATTAAGAGCCATTATCTGGCTGCTTCTCCGGCTACCTTTGTCACTCCTCCGCAAGATCGAAAAAAAGGTTATGGATTGGAAGGCAATCCTGCAAACGGGCAGTTAATATATGATTTAAGTTGTAAACATTGTCACGAAAAAGGGCGATATGCCTATTTTGAACTGGATGACTCCCGGTTTGCCTTTAAGTTCATGAATCGTCACATTCGGCGGTATACCCGTTATTCATTGTATCAGGTAAGTCGCTATGGCACGCAACCTATAAACGGAAAAAGAGCTTACATGCCTAATTTTACACTTGAAAAGATGAGCAACCAACAACTAGAAGATCTACGGGCTTACATAGAGATCCGGTCGAAAAGAAAATGACTAAGATCTACGGGCACAAAATCAGAAAACTGTCCTATTTTAGCAGAAAAAAAGAATGCCGCGTTTAAAACGGCGAATATACCGGATTGTCACTGCGATTCATCTTTTTATCGACCATTGGTTATACCGGCTAAGGCTTGTTCTCGGCTTGGGCACCCAGGCACCTATTGTAGTTATTCCATATATCAGTTATGGCAGGCGTGATTATGTATATTTACAAGGGAGGGTTTTAAAAGAGAAAAGGATCGTTAGTAAAGCAGAAGATTCGGATTGGAAAAACTTGTGGAACAACCTGAAGCGTGCCTGGAGTGTAGAGATCAGAGAAGCGGAGTTGGAAATAACTGTCGGCGATAATCGCTTCTTGGTAAAGACTGATAAAGAAGGTTTTTTTATTCTGGATGCCTCATTGGAATCCCCGCTTCCTCCCAGTGATGAATTGTGGAGAGAAGCCGTGGTAAAATTGATGACTGTACCCTGGCGCACCATCGATGTTGAAGTAAAGAGCCGTTTTATTGTTCCCATTGAACCACAAATTGCGATTGTCAGTGATATTGATGATACGATCATTGAGACAAAGGTGAATTCTCTCCTGAAATTAAAAATGCTGTATCTTGCCTTTTTCAAAAACGCAAATAAAAGATCGGCCTTTTCCGGGGTTTCCGCTTTTTTTCAAGCCTTACATGAAGGAGGTTCAGAGAAGAATCCCGTTTTTTACGTTTCTAAGAGCCCCTGGAATATTGCGGATCAAATCGAATTATTTATTGAGCTGAATCAATTGCCGCTAGGTCCGCTCTTACTCAGAGATTATGGGCTGCCATACAAAAAAATACCCCCCGATTACAAAGGGCATAAATACGAGAATATAGCACGCATCATCAGAACCTACCCCGATATTCCTTTTTTGTTAATCGGTGACAGCGGAGAACAAGATATTGATATTTACCTATCTATTACTAAAGCATTTCCTGGCAGAATAAAATGCATCTTTATTCATAACGTAAGGAATAGCTCTGGTATCGCCAAAATTCAAAAGAAAATCGAAGTTTATCAAGAGGTTGACATTCAGCTTATTGAATCATACGATGAAGCAGCACATTATGCATCGGAAAAAGGCTGGATCGATTGGGAGTATTATCAGTCTTTAATTGTACAGAAAAGTAAATA
>CAZHNG010000283.1:0-8880 GCA_964533785.1 uncultured Saprospiraceae bacterium
AGTATTTTGAACCACCGGATTTTTGTCCAAATCGATGAGGAAATGGGATTAAGGGGCCCATATCCGAATATCGGCGGAGCCTCGGGGCCATAGTCCCGAAGGCGAGTACGTAACGAAGAGTTGGGCAAAAAGACGGCTTCAAAATGCAAAGAAATTTGTGTTACAGTGTATTTAAAATAATACGTATGAAAAGAATTTACTTTTTAGGTCTTATAATGTTCTTGATTAGTTGTCAATCAGATAAAAATGAGGATATTATGGAAAGAAATAGCAACGAAAATACTGGTTTAAGCATTAGTGAAATGCCTTTCGGTGAACTTCCAGATGGCAGAACGGCCAATTTATACCACCTGAAAAATACCAATGGTATGGAAGTAAAGATTACCAATTTCGGGGGGATCATTCAATCTATCCTGGTTCCGGATCGCAATAATCAACTGAGCGACGTTGTGCTTGGGTTTGATAGCCTCAGCCAATACGTGGACGGACATCCCTTTTTCGGTCCTATCGTAGGAAGGTTTGCCAACCGTATTGCCAATGGTACGTTTAGGCTCGGTGATACGACCTATACCCTTGCGCAAAACAATGGTACCAATCACATTCACGGCGGACCAAATGGTTTCGATAAACAACTTTGGGAGCCGCAGACTATCGAGAATGATTCGGCGGCAGGGCTTGTTCTCAGTTACCTCAGCAAAGACGGTGAGGAAGGCTATCCGGGAAATTTATCCGTAAAAGTAACCTACACTATAAATAATGATAATGAGTTGCGGGTTGATTATGAGGCTTCAGCGGATCGTCCTACAATTTGTAATTTAACCAATCACTCCTACTTTAACTTAGCGGGCGCGGGAAACGGTGACATACTCAACCATCGCCTAATTCTTTATGCAGATCATTACACTCCGGTTGATGAGCGACTGATACCTACCGGAGAGGTAGCTTCCGTTGAGGATACCCCCTTTGATTTTCGAAACCCTACCGCAATAGGAGCACGTATTGAATTGGATCACCCTCAATTAAAAAATGCCGGCGGCTATGATCACAACTGGGTGATCAATGGCAGTGGACTGCGGAAGGCAGCCACCGTTTATGAATTAAACTCCAGTAGATTGCTGGAGGTATGGACGACAGAACCCGGCGTTCAGTTCTATGCCGGAAATAACCTAAGAGAAGTTCCGAATGCTAAAGAAGGTAAAGTTTATAATAAACGTTCGGGCTTTTGTCTGGAAACTCAGCATTACCCAAATTCACCCAATCAACCTGAATTTCCGTCCGTTGTGGTTGAACCTGGCAGAGAATACCGTTCCACTACCGTTTTTCGTTTTACCGTTGAATAATTTAAATATATTTCAAAAAAACTATAAATTTGAATATTATTATCACAGTTTTTGAGCGCGGCGTAATCATCATACCAAAATAATACTAAGGATTTTCAATCTTTGCACACGTATTTAGGTAAATCCTTGTACCATTTTTCATAAGGAATATTACGATTTTTCCCCAATCATGATATTTTCAGTACTTCTTGACCGGAATTATCCCCCTTCTTATCTATACTGTTTTGAATTCATGGTAGCGTATTGCTTTGCCCGCCACTAGAATTCAAAATGACAGAATACTGATGAAATTTACAACATTATAATTTCATATCCATATTCTTTTTTGTACCAAATAAAGTGTAATAAGGCCTTTTTCAGGAAAAAAAGAGTCCGCTTTTTATCTATTCCCCTTTAAAGAAACAGCATTACCTGGCAAATACTAATAGTACCTGTTCTTATTCAATAAGAATGAGGTGATACAATCTAATAACACAAAATAATCACTATGAGCAATTTAAAAATTACACTTTTAGTACTATGCTTGTTTTACAGCATTCAATGGTTGAAAGCACAGGCAGAACCACCCAATTTACAGTTGAGTATCGTAACCGATCATCCGATTGTAAGTGTCGATTACACCAGAAACGGCCAGTATATAGTAAGTGGAGGTGTGAATGGCATGCTGGATGTCTGGGACGCTAACACCGGCGCATTGGTTAAATCACTTAAAGGTCATACGGATGATATCTTTACAGTGCGTTGTTCTCCAAACGGTCGTTTTTTGGCGAGTGCGGGAGTGGATAAGGTGATCAGGCTTTGGGATATCGAAACCGGAAGGGAAATTGCAAGGATGGAAGGTCATATCGATTTTATCCGCGACCTTTCCTTCAGTCCGGATGGTACTAAACTGGCTAGTGCGAGCTGGGACAAGACGGCTATGATATGGGATGTAGCCAGTGGTATTAAATTACAAACATTAAGCGGCCACCGCGACAATGTCACTTCAGTCAGTTTTAGTGGTGATGGTACGGAGGTTGTAACTGCCTGCGGTGATCATATCTTGCGGATCTGGAATGTGGAGACTGGTGAAATGGTTAAAACATTGACCGGTCATTCCAATGAGATCTGGGATGTAAAATGGAGTCTTAATTCCCGTTTTGTGGCTAGTGGCGGATGGGATAATAAAGCCAAGATCTGGAATGTAGATACCGGTGAAGAAATATTGGAATTACCGGGACACGTAACGGATGTATGGTCGGTTGCTTTTGATCCCGATGCTTTGGTATTGGCGACTTCAGGCGGTGACCGTAAGGTGAAATTGTGGGATCTGGCTACCGGCAGGTTAATTATGAATGTTTCTCAGGATATGCATACCGCTGATATTGAGGAGGTAGTGTATTGCCCGACTGGAAAATATATTGCCAGTGCCAGTAGAGATGGTTCCATAAGGATCTGGAAAGCGCCAACCTTGTCAGAACGTATCAAGATCCTGACCGAAGCCCGTGTAAAAGAATGGGCAAAACGACAGCCCTACGAAAAGACCTCTGCTTACGAAAGGCGGATGAAAGAAAGAACGAAGTACCTCAATGACATAAAAGCGGATATTGTTAAGCAAATGTTGGACTTTTACGTGGAAAACGTCAACTGGAAAAATAATATCAGGCTGGGAGAATATAATGCCGACGGAGAATTTTACATTATCACCTCTCCAAATTTCGGGGAACTGAAATTGAATGTACCCATAAAACATGCTCCGGAATTTAAAACAAACTACGAAAATGTAGAATACGATGACCTGGAATTGCTTTATCGCAACGGCAGAGTTATGGTTAAGGCATTAATCGCTTATGAGGCCGGGACCAATCGAAAGTATCGGGTTGATGGATATTAATGTTGAATCCTGACGGTTATCGTCAGGACTCAATATCCTTGACGCAACGGAATCCCGTATGGTTAAATCCGGAATCAGGACTTGATTTCATTCTTCTGGCTACCCGGTAGCCGGAACAATAAGAATCATTGCAAAGAAAAGACCCTCCTCTCATCACTTTCTTGGGAATAGTAGGTTCCTGAGGATCGAAACTGTATTGGGGCCCACGAGGATTTTGGATGATTTCTTCAGGCTTGGTGGTATTTTGGTAATAATCATATCGATACCAGTCAACACACCATTCCCAGACGTTGCCAGCCATATCGTATAAACCATAACCATTTTTGGGGAAAGACTTCACTGGTGCCGTAGTGGCGAAACCATCTTTCAATTGGTTTTCAAATGGAAATACCCCCTGCCAAAAATTGGCAAGTTTAGGATTGTCATTGATATCTTCATTTCCCCAGGGATAAATAAGATCTTGTTTGCCACCCCGGGCCGCCCATTCCCACTCGGCTTCGGTAGGTAATCTTTTTCCCGCCCATTCGGCATAAGCCTGTGCATCCTCCCAGGAAATATGAACAACAGGGTGGTTTTCTTTACCTTCGATATTGCTTTCCGGGCCTTGCGGGTGGCGCCAATTCGCTCCTGTGGTCCAAACCCACCACTGAGAGGGATCATTAAGGGAGACGGGTTGCTTGGTAGCCCGAAAGACCAAAGAGCCGGCTTCAAGTAAGCTGTCCGGAGGTTTTGGAACGCCGGGAGGTAATTGTTTTTTCATTTCTTCCCAGTCAATAGGACGCTCGGCAACCGTAACGTAATTAGTAGCTTCGACAAAGGCAGCAAATTGAGCATTGGTCACCTCGGCTTCATCCATGTAAAATGGATCAATTTTTACCTCATGTTTTGGAAATTCATCTTGATCGGCTTGTTCATTATCCCCCCCCATGTTTAAAACGCCACCGGGAATGAAAACCATGTCAGGGGGAGTATTTTTCTGAATATTGGAAAGTTCTTCCTCAGAAAAGGCTTCCTGTTGACCTTTATTTTCGGGTAGACAGGCGGCAAGAAAGCACAATGAAAAGAGCAGCAATGTAGAATAATAGTTTTTAATTATTGGCATAAATCGGTCAATTCACGAATTTGAACAGAAATTCAGCGGTTTTTGTCGGAATATAGGATCATAATAAAACATCTGAACAAAAAACCAGTTAAAAATTATAGCTTTTCGAGTTTTTTCATACTAATTCAATTTGTGAGTCGCACTTTAGCAGTGCGACTTTTTTATTTGGCTAGTGAGATGGTAAGACGCCAGACCGTGTGTGATTGATCCCGATTGCTATCGGGAGTGAGTTGGGGGTGTAAAAAGCATAAACTGTTATTGTCTGTCCACTTACTTAAGGACGCTTGTATTCTTAAAAGAAGGAGGTAATTGGTATATCTCCCATTGTTTTCAGGCCCGGCGTTGCGTTTAATAGTTGAGGGACTACATTAAGGATAGTTGCGGCCGTGGCGATATCACCATTGACTCCTCCTTGTATTTTAGAATTAATATTAGGTTCTCCCTTTATGAAAATCTCATCGTAAGAAACAGGTTCGCCAACCGTAGCCTGAAAAATTAGGGTAATCTTTAATTGGTCTTTAGCGTAGGCTCTGCCAATTTGGCTTACACCGGTTACCTGTCCTTTATTTATTTTCAAGGCACTAGTTTCAATATCCCTTTCGGCAATGACCGGATTTAAGGTTTCTTCAATATGGTCGAGTTGCCATCTCATCCGGTGGGCGATAAACTGCATAGACTCCGTCAAGCCTACGTGACGGATACTTCCTTGTTCTTTTTTGGTCTCAAAATCAGTTATGCTAAGCCCTGCCCCGATTTTTCGCTGAAAAGGAATTCTACGGTATTGTGCATCCTGGAAGCGATTCACCTCGATACTATCCACTCGTTGACATAAGGTCGTTAACACGGTAGGTAAAGCATCCATCAAAAAACCAGGATTAACGCCGGTACCAACCACGGGAATTCCATTCTCTTTAGCGACTGCGTCAATGTGATTGGCTAGTTCCGGAGCTTCATCCCATGGGAAAAATAATTCTTCACAAGTAGAAACAACCGGAATGCCCAATTTGGCTACTGCTTCGATTTGCGGGGTAATTCCCTTCATGTCCGAAACCGTAGAGATAATCGCTACATCAACCGGGTTATCCGCCAAAGCCTCTTCCAGATCTTCTTGAATGATCACCCCACCGGGGGTAGCACCGTAAGTTTGGGCTAAATCCATACCGGCCAAATGTGACTTCTTATCTACTGCCGCCGCCGTATGAATGCCCGGGCGCCCGGCAATATAGCTCGCTATTTTTTGTCCTAGAGGGCCAATACCGATTTGTAAAACCTTTATCTCTTTCATATTCCGAAGTTACAATTAGTTTCGGTATTCAAAGTTAGAAGGAAAGTTTTAATATGCGGCAAAATTTTAAGTAGTAATGCATAAATTATCTATTAGGGTAGATGTTAGATGCCAGGCGACAGATGCTAGTTGTAAGCTGAACAACTGTTTTTTGAAAGAATGTGACATTTTATTGAACGGAGCAGATGAAAAAAAATGCTATTTTACAGGCGGACAAAATATTGTTTTAAAATCTTAAATTACAATAAGGGAAAATATGTATTTCAATTCAGATGGTAAGCAGGAAGTCACCTACGATGCTATTGTAATAGGTTCGGGCATCAGCGGGGGATGGGCTGCTAAAGAACTAAGCGAAAAAGGCTTAAAAACGTTGGTTTTGGAGCGTGGCCGGATGGTAAAACACGGGGATTATCCCACGGCGCATCTAGACCCCTGGGATATGCCCAATCGTGGGAGGGTGCCTCGTGAAGAGATCGAAAAGCATTACCAAAAACAAAGCAGAACGGGGTATACGATCCGTGAAGCACACAAACACTGGTTTGTTAAGGATGATGAGAATCCTTATAGCGAGATTAAGCGTTTCGATTGGATGCGCGGTTATCACGTTGGTGGTCGTTCGATTATGTGGGGCCGTCATTCCTACCGGTGGAGCGATTTGGATTTTGAAGCGAATGCCAAAGACGGTATTGCTGTTGACTGGCCGATTCGCTACAAAGACATTGAGCCCTGGTACGCGTACGTTGAAAAATTTGCCGGTATAACCGGTATGAAAGAAAACCTGCCTCAGCTACCGGACAGTGATTTTCAACCTGCAATGGGATTGAACTGTATTGAAGACCATTTGAGAAATAAGGTAGCCGAAAACTTTGGGGGCAGGGTAGTTACGCAAGGAAGGATCGCCCACCTGACTAGTCCGGATCCTAATATTCACAAGAACCGTGCTAGTTGTCAATACCGTAACCGCTGTATCCGTGGTTGTCCTTATGGTGCTTATTTCAGTAGTAATTCGGCTACTATTCCCGCAGCGGAAGCTACTGGGAATATGACTTTGCGTCCGAACTCCATCGTCAATTCCATCATTTACGATAAGGAAAAGAAAAGAGCTTCCGGCGTGAGGATAATCGATGCGGAAACTAATGAGGTAAAAGAATTTTATGCAAAGATTATTTTCTGCAATGCCTCCGCTTTAGGAACCACTTTTATTCTCATGAATTCTAAAAGTGATGAATTCCCGGATGGTTTGGGGAATTCCAGTGGTCAGTTAGGCCATAATTTAATGGACCATCACTTCCGCTGTGGTGCTCGTGGAAAACACGATGGATTTGCGGATAAGTATTACAAAGGACGTCGTCCGGGCGGTCTTTATATCCCGCGATTCCAAAACGTAGACAAAGCCAGTATGCGCAAAGATTACATCAGAGGCTTTGGTTATCAGGGAGGTGGAAGCCGTTCTGACTGGATGCGTGGTGTGAGAGAACTCGATATGACCATTGGTGCGGAATTTAAGGAGAAATTGATCCAGCCAGGACCGTGGCAGTTGGGTCTTACTGCTTTTGCCGAAACCTTACCATATTACGAAAATAAGGTTATGCTGAATGAGGATGTATTGGATAAATGGGGGCAGCCGACTTTGACCTTTGATTGTGAATTCAAAGAAAATGAAAAAGCCATGCGTCCGCACATGATGGAGGCAGCGGCAGAAATGCTGGAAGCCGCCGGCTTTAAAGACGTAGAGACCTACGATGCAGGTTCCTGGCCAGGATTAGGTATCCACGAAATGGGGACGGCCCGAATGGGAAGAGACCCGAAGACTTCCGTTCTTAATAAGTGGAATCAAATGCATGACGTACCGAACGTATTCGTTACGGATGGTGCCTGCATGACTTCTGCTGCTTGTGTGAACCCGTCTTTAACTTATATGGCTCTGACGGCTCGTGCGGCTAATCATGCTGTGGAAGAATTAAAGAAAATGAATTTGTAAAATGAGGTTTCGCTGGAAACCATAAAAAATATAGATTATGAATCGCAGAGAAGTAATCAAAAGAACCGCTTGGTTTACGGGAATGGCCCTGTCCACTCCCATGGTAAGCGGTATATTATCCGGGTGCCAGGCGGAAGGTGATCCGGAATGGATGCCCGAACTTATGAGTCAGGAGCAAGCCAAAGTAGCGGCGGAAATGGCTGAGGCCATTCTACCGAAAACCGCAGGTTCTCCCGGCGCAAAAGAAGTGCACGTGGTAGAGTTCATGGATAAATTGATAAAGGAATGTTTTGAACCTGATGATCAGGAAAAATTCCTGAAAGGGCTGGACGAAGCCAATCAGTCGGCTCAGAACACGCATGGTAAAGCCTTATATGCTTTGAGTGCTGACGATCGCCATAACTTAGTTGCCGGTATGGATGAGCAAATAAAGACGGATATGGCTAAAATGAAAGAATTATCTGCTGAAGAACGGATGAATATGATAAAAGAGGGCATCATCGACCCGAACCCGTTCTTCGTTCAGTTCAAGCAATTAACGATTGCCGGGTACTTCACTTCCGAAAAAGTTGGAGAAGAAGTGTTAGCCTATAGCTCTGTACCCGGAGAATACGATGGGTGTATGGACTATCCGAATGAGGAGGTAAAGACGGCTTGGGCTTTGTAAAAGAAAGTTAGCAGAAGGATAACTTCCTGAAAAGTTGTAATGAGGCGGTGTCATAAGCTTTGGTTTGTAATTGCTGGTGAGATCTAGCAAATTTATTCGTAACGATTGCTTATGGAACGGCCTCAGTTTTTTTATGGAAACATAGAGGGCATGGAGTGCAACCCATACAACTCGCTAAACCAAATCTCCGTCACTCCACCCTTTCGCTTTTCGTTTTTCCAATGACTTCAATTTCAATTCATCGGCATCTTCATTTTCGTCCTCATTGGGTGAAACTTTTTCGAGCCGTTCCAGTTCTTTTTGTAATTCCTGTTGTTCCCACTCTGCGGTCAGGATTTTAGTGAAAGGCAAACCAAATACCACCAGGTAATGGATCATCAACCCAATTCCCCAGGGTAATAAGGGGTAGAAAAACCACAGCATCCCTTCCCAGTTAAGGAGATTCATTATTAAAAAAAGGCACCAGTGGAAAGGAAAATACTCAAGTGAACGAAAAACCCTTTCTTTTCTTCCACTCTTTTTTGGGCTAGTTTTAGCTTTTCGTCTTTCATAAGTATAAATTCGCTATTTTTATTTATCTAGACTTTTGACGCTAGACTCTAGAAGTTAGACAAAAAATTCTAACTAATTGA
>CAZHNG010000284.1:0-8809 GCA_964533785.1 uncultured Saprospiraceae bacterium
AAAATCTAGCGTCTAGCGTCTAGCGTCTAGCGTCTAGCGTCTAGCGTCTAGCGTCAAAAGTCCAATTATAGTTAAACTTGCTAAAAACTCATTAATTCTTTGAATCGTGCCGTCTGTCTTCTGGAGACTTCTACTTCCGTTCCGTCTTTGAGGTAGATCTTGATCGTTCCGCTAAACCAGGGTTGTACCCGGTCAATCCATTTCATATTGATGATCTGTTGGCGATTAGCCCGGAAAAACAAATCTGGATCCAGACGACTTTCCAGGTAATTGAGGGTTTTGGGGATCATTGGCCTGGCATCCTCAAAATAAATACGTGTATAGTTGTCCATGACTTCAAATAACCGGATATCAGCCAAGGTGACGAACCAACACTTTTCGCCATCTTTCACGAAAACCTGGTTGTTTTCAGACAATTGCTTCTTTTCACTCTTTTTGTTGTTTTTTAGCTTTTCCTTTACCTTGCCTATTGCAGCCTTCAGCCGGTCTTTGGCAACAGGCTTTTGCAAATAGTCTAAGGCATTGTATTCGAAAGCCTTAATGGCGTATTCATCGTAAGCCGTCGTAAAGATAACTTCCGGCACCTCATCCAGCGACTCCAGCAATTCAAACCCATTCTTGCCGGGCATCTGAATATCAAGAAAGAGCAGATCCGGCTGGTATTCTTCAATCTTTTGCTTAGCATCCGGTACGTTTTCTGCTTCAGCAACGATCTTGACTTCCGGAAATCTCGACAACAAATACCGGAGTTCTTGTCTGGCCAGTCTTGTATCGTCAATTAATATGGCGTTCATAGATGAAAAATTAAGAATTTAAGCAAGAATTGAGTGTCGTGAAATTTACTCAGCGAGCGTTTATGTGACGGCTGGGACTTTGATGGTAGCCAGCACCTTACCATTAGATTCGGAAAGATCGAAGTAAGGCTCAATAGCAAACAGGATCCGGATCCTTTCAATGGCATTTTTTATCCCGATACCGCTGCTTTTTTCCTTTGATTTTAAGGTGCCTGTATTTTCCACCTGGATGATCAGGTCATTATCCTGTAGAAAGGTTCTAACACGGATCTGGCCCCCGCCAGGCAGTTGAGAAACCCCGTGTTTGACAGCATTCTCTACCAGGAGTTGGATAACCATGGGCGGGATTTTCTTTTCTAATGTTGCCGAATCCACTTCCAATTTGTAATCCAACCGGTTTTCATACTGAACGGTTTCTAATTGCAAATAGTCCCTTACTATATTGATCTCATCGCGTAATGCTACTTGTTCGTGTTCATTGAACTGTATGGAATACCGCAACAGATCTGACAAATTAGAGATCATATCCCTGGCTTTCATCTGATCTTCCAATACCATGGCCCTTATGTTATTCAAGGCATTGAATAAAAAATGGGGATTGATCTGAGCTTTTAATGCAATCAATTCGGCGTCTTTCAAAGCATTTTCCGCCTTTAGCTTTTCCATCTTCGAACGTCGTGACTGCTCAAAATAATGATAGCCAAAATAAAAGATGGACCAAATCATAAAGATCAGAAAGACATTAAAGGTATAGATTGGTATTTCTCCCCAAACGATTGGTTTGAAGGCCGTCCAATCCAAAATGGTCAGCATTACACTGTGAATAATAACCTGGGCCAGTATAGCACCTAATAGGTTCATTAAAATTACCCTAGGCAATAATTGCCTGAATGGAAGTTCTACCCACTGGTGCCTTTTAATGTAGCTGCGAAATAAGTGGGAAATCCAAAAACAGGATAACCCGATCGTCAAATTTAGTCCAATCAACTTATTAAAATGAGGTTCTGAGTTGCTAAACATATACGCCGGCAACATCATAAAAACCGTGTATACTCCCCATCCTACTACTTGTGCCGACCAATAGGCAAATGCTCTCCTTTTCATCTTTTATGTGTTAGGCTGTTATCAATGGTTGAGGCTCACCTAAAACGGTATTGTTTTAGGTGAGCCTCATCAACTATTAGACTTGTTCGGCGGGATCATCAAACGGCTACAAGTGGCAAATTTTATACTGTACTTCGTTAAATCCCGCAATCCTGCGGGACGCCGATGCTTTGGCATCGCCTGCATTTTTTGCCTCGTTCAGCATAAAATTTGCTTCACTTTCGCTCGTTCATGACCCGCCGAACAAGTCTATTCAATTATTCTCCGGAAGCAGCACTTTCCCCTTTCAAAAAACGTAGAATTTCTTTGTTCGTAAACTTTGGATCATCCCACATCAGAAAATGCTTGCCTTTGTCTGATAACTTAATTTGTACGTTAGCTAGTTTATGGTACTGTGATTTTAAATTATTCAGAGTCATTTCCCTGGTAACGCCGTATTGTTCGTAGGCAATCCAAGCTCCCAGCACTAAAGCCGGCGATTTGACCTTGGCGATTTCCTCACGCAGATCTAAAGTGTATAGATCGTACATCGCCTGAGCGGCTGTAGGCCGATCACTTTTCATTCCCCATTCCATTGCCACGGGAATACTATCCTGAGTGGCGATCATCGAGTTCAAGGCAACCATTAGCTGGCTTTTGTATAATTCATCATTTTGATTGATGTAATTCTCCTTCATTTTTTCTGCCATGGGTTTCATACTTTCCGATGTTGCTGCCGGATTCTGAATAGCCGCCAGGAACGGGTAAGCATCTACGATCACCATCTTCTCCAATAAGTCTGGTTTTTTCGAAGCGATGTACAGGGCCAGAAACCCTCCCAAGCTATGGCCGATAATCGTTGGCTTTGTCAATTGTTTTGCTTTTATGTACTGTATGATCTCCTCCGCAACAATGGGAAGATAGGCATTTTCCATAGCAATTGCCGGTTGCCCGGCAAAGCCCGGTAATGTTAAAACATGACACTCATAATCAGCTGCTAAAGTTTCCACGGTGCCATCCCATACGCTACCATCACAAGTCAGGCCGGGTATGAGTAGAACAGGATCTCCTTCTCCCGAAATTTCCACCCGAAAACTGTAATCTTGCGCTTGCAGTGTCGGTAGTAAAGCAAACAAAATTTCTACTAAAATAGGCATCCAATAATTTCCCAATAACAAATTCCTTTTCATGATTTCTCTGTTTTTTGCTTCAAAACTAAGGGGGAAATCAGGTGAGAGAAAGGATTTTTTGGTGAGCGGTAAATGAACGGGGTGAACGAGTTATATATAGTAAGTAAGGAGGCTACTTCAAAGTAGCCTCCTTACTTACTATATGCAATTCTTCAACTCCCTCCCCATCTCCAAATTGCACAAGGTCCCATTCCTTAATCCAGCGTAATCTTTAGCGGAAGAATATCTCCAGTCCGTAACCTGATCCACCAAACCAGCTTCCTTTGGGTTATTATGAATGTAACAAAAGCACTGATAAGCATAATCATTACCAGGACAAAAGCGATAATCCAATTTTCCATTTGCTTTCTTAAGGGTAATAAATTCATCAATCCAACCATCTTTGGCTTTACACGGTTTACGAAAAAGACTTCCAGAAGATCCTTTTGACTCATGGATAGCCCGTGTGTATGCTTTCTGAAGCATCCCTATTGCCTCATTTAAGCTTACCAAGCTACCTCCTTTTGCCACTCTGGTTTGAGCTTTCCCAAATGGCCGGGCTTTTTGTCCAAATTTCCATTTTCGCCACTGCCATTCTGTTTTATCCATATGTGTTCGCAAAACACTTCGCTTAACTTCAACTTTTTTTACAAAAAATTGCCAATGAAAATGATTGGGCATTAAGCAGTAAGCTACAAAATCACCGAAAGGCAGTAGATAAACCCTCATTTTCCATAAAAAATATTGGTAATTTTCTTCGCAAAAGAAGATCTGTTGCTTGTTGTTGCCTTGGTTATAGATATGGAAAAGTTGATTCGAATAGAAATCCATTGATTGGGTATTGAGAAAGAGTTTAGGGTAAAGAATTGTAGTAAGTAAGGAGGCTACTTGAAGTAGCCTCCTTACTTACTACAATATATTTTAAAAAAAATAAAAATTCAAATTTTAACACAAAATTTTTTCAATTGCTCCGCTCTCTTATCGTAAATTGAATGCTCTCAAATCTACTCCGTAATCTGGAGAAAATCTTTGATTATTTCCTACTTCGCAATCTCCCGCAACAATGCCTCCCGCAAATTATTGTAATCCCCAAAAGAATCCGGATTGAAGGCATCATTATTACTGAGAATAATGATCGTTTGATTACGGTCGAGTAAGCGCATCAGCACAACATTAGCGCCCATAATACCGCCGCGCCGTTCCATTACTTTCGGCTTTGTGGCGGCAAATGGATAGGTATAAGTCCAAACAGCATATCCAGCGTAATTGTACTCCGGATAAGAAGTAAACATCTTTTCCCGCATCGAATCAGATAATAACAATTCCCCGTACATCGCCTGATCAATGAGCAGAAGATCTTTAGCGGTAGCATACATGCAACCTGCGGCGTAGAAATTCTCAATGTGAAATGCCGGGTCTTTGACAAATCGCTCCATTTTATTGATCTGATAGGTATAGGCGAAACTTTCAGGATAATTACTCTTCCGTAAAAAACCAGTTGCGCTCAACCCAAGTTTCCGGATAATTCTTTCTTCAATTACCACAGACCAACTTTTCCCCGTGATCTTTTCAATGATCAAACCCAGCAAAAAATAATCGACATTATTATAATTGAATTTACCGTATTTAAACCCTTTGTTTTTACTATCCAGCGCTTTTTCTATCATTTCTTTTGGGGAATTAGGCTTTAGGTAAGCTTCCTTGGGTTCGTTGGGCAGACCAGAAATATGTAACAGCAGATCATGAACCGTAATTTTATTTGCTTTAGGAACTTCTACCTCGGGTAGCAAAGTCTTTAGGTTGTCTTCTAATGATAGTTGTTCAGCCTCAACCAATTGTAAAATGACTGTGGCCGTGAGCATTTTCGTTATGGAAGCTATGCTAAATTTAGTGTGGTCTGAAATAGCCGTCTTTTGCTCACGGTCCGCTAATCCATACGTATGCTGATAAACTATTTGCCCCTGATCGGCGATCAAAACGGTTCCTTCGAAGTGGTTTTGATCAATATGATGGCTTACTATGGAATCAATCGATTCAATATTGATCTGAGCCTTCAATGTCAATGACATGAACAAAAAAATAATCGGGCTAATTCTTTGCATTATTAATGAGTTTTATTTGCTGTAAAGCTAAGCAAAGAAAGAGGCGAAGCGTAGCACAAAATGGCGAAGAAGGATAATGAACCGTTAAATCAGCTGAATTCTCTTATGAGAAGCAACCCATGACATTTTTTGCCCTCTTTAATTAAAACTAGACTTTTGACGCTAGACTCTAGAAGTTAGACTAAAAAATCTAACTAATTGACAATCAAGGGAAAATTATTTATTCTAAAAAATTGATATCCATCGAATATCAGCGTTTTGTTGTCTAAAATCTAGCGTCAAAAGTCCAAAAATAAAAATAGCTCACTAAGTATTTCTTCGATCACAACAAAAATTATGTCCAATGATCAACCGACTTTTGCTTAGTTTGCTAATTATTTCCTTTACGCCATTATCGGTAAAAACCCAATCCTACGGTACTCTTTCTACTAATGAACCATTAAGCTTAAATAGCATTTTCACCACCCTAAATCATTCGGAATTACTGGAAGCCAGCTTAACTACCGATTTGGATCAGTTAATGGCCAATATCAAAACCGAAACCTACCAGCCCGGTGTTTTCTCTTTTGTTGATCAAAATGGCCGAACCGTAACCTACGATGTCAAGTTGCGACCGCGAGGCAAATTTCGTAGACGGGTATGCGATTTTCCACCTTTGAAAATGAAGTTTTCAGAGCAACAATTAGTGGCAAATGGATATGCGTTGTTCAACTCGGTTAAATTAGTTACCCATTGTTTAAAAGACAAAGTGGCCGGTGAAAATAATGTTCTCAGAGAATATTTGGCTTACCGCATATTCAACCTTATTTCTAGTAACAGCTATAAAGTACAATTGGTAAAGATCAACTACATCAATAGCAATGACCCTAAGGACAAACTTACGCGTTATGCTTTTATGATTGAAGGAACCAAAGAAATGGCTTACCGGCTCGGAGGAGAGGAGTGCGAATGCGTCAATCCACCACGGGATATCATCTCCAAAAAAGACGAAAACCTGGTCGCCCTTTTTCAATATCTAATCGGGAATGAAGATTGGAACATCAAAATGCTACGCAACCTAAAATTAGCAAAGCCCGTAGATGGCAGCGCAATGATCCCCGTTCCGTACGATTTTGATTTTTCTGGTTTTGTAAATGCGCCATACGCTTTGCCTAATTCAGACCTCAACATGCAATCCGTCACCGAACGGGCACTATTAGGCTGGCACGTTGACCCAAAGCGATTAAAAGTGAACGTTAATTACTACGAAGTAAAACGCACAGCTATTGAAGAACTCATCAGTAACTTCAAGTTACTTGGTCTCAACACCCGCGATGAATTGTTATTATATATCGAAACTTTTTATTACGATCTGGACAAAATCATCGCTATGAACAAAGAAAGGCAACGAGATTGAAATTCGACAACCATTGCTCATTGTTCATCGCTCATTGCTCATTGCTCATTGCTCATTGCTCATCGCTCATTGTTCATCGCTCATTGTTTATTGCTCATTGTTTATTGCTCATTGCTCATTGCACATTGCTCATCGCTCATTGCTCATTGTTCATCGCCCCCACACTACCCCACCAACCATTGCCAGGATCGTAACCTTCGGATAAGAACCCTAATCGCTGCGCTTCCAATTTAGGCAGACGTTCCGTTCTTACCGTTTCCAGGTAAGCTTTTTCTTTAGCTGGATCGTACTCCGGATCCTGTTCGGGAAATTTTGCCTTTACTTCACTCAAGAAAGTAAACAAGTCATTGCGCAATGCTTCAACCATTACGGGATGCTCAGCAGAAACATCCGTTGTTTCTTCGAGATCAGTTTCCAGGTCATATAATTCATCACGGCCATCTTCGTAGTAATGAATCAATTTCCAATTGCCTTTGCGGATAATAGAAGAAGGTTCTCCTCCCTGATTACCATAATGGGGATAATGCCAGATCAATGACCGCTGGGCAATGGAATCGCCGCGCAATAGGGGCACCAAACTAACCCCATCCCGGTGTTCATCCGGCAAGGGATCCATTCCGATCAATTCCAGTAAAGTAGGATAAAAGTCTGTTCCGGTAACCGGTGTTTCACACCTCTCTCCTCCTGAAGTAATACCTGGCACTTTCATAAAATAAGGTTCCCGGATCCCCCCTTCAAATTGATAGCCTTTTCCGGCCCGCAACGGCGAGTTGGAAGTAGCAAAAGCATCACCGGCGGCTACTCCTCCGTTATCGGAAGTAAAAACAACGATGGTATTTTCGTCTAAGCCTAAATCATCCAGCGTATTCAGCACCAATCCAACTGCATCATCCATCGCTTCCACTAATCCTGCATAAACGGGATTATCCTGCACTTGACGAATGGGTAAATATTTACCCATTTCGAAACCATTTTCAGCGACACCTTGCCGTTGGGCCTTATCCCGGTATTTGCGCCATTTTTCCTGGGTGGTCTGTATAGGACCGTGCACTGCGTAAAAAGACAAAAATGCGAAAAAAGTCGAATCCTGATGAGCCTTGATAAAATCGGCAGTTTCTTGTGCAAGCCGCATGGATAAATTTTCGCCATTCCGCCGGTTTTCGAGATTGGGGTTTTCCCAGGGAGAAAAATAACCACCCCACGGACTTCCAACGTCCCAGCCTCCTTTGTTGATGTCGAAACCATGGTCAGTCGGCCAGGAGCCCTTGCTGCCCAAATGCCATTTACCAGCAAAAAAAGTGGTATAGCCCGCAGCCTTTACTGCTTCGGGCAGCGTAATGTAATCATGAGGTAAATTATGTACGTATTCTGGTGGTAGTAATTTGTTAAACCGGCCTTGCTGACGCCATTCCGTTCCCGTTTTGGCACCTATCCAATCGGTAATGCCGTGCCGGGCGGGAAACCTTCCGGACATAATGCTTGCGCGGGAAGGACTACACACCTGGCAGGTCGCATAGCCATTAGTAAAGATCATCCCTTCGTTGGCAATGCGGTCAATGTTGGGCGTCTCGTAATAATCACTTCCCATACAACTGAGGTCATGGTATCCCAGATCATCAGCAAGAATAAATAAAATGTTTAACGGTTGTTCGGTATGCTCTTCTTCTTCCGTTTGGCAGGCGGTAAAAAATAAGGATAGTGTGATCAGATAAGAGAGGTTTTTCATTTTTTAAAATTTAGTTCTGCTGGCTTATTAAGATCTTTATCTGTGCTCATGAAGCGTCTGAGCACTAAAGATAAAAAATTATACTTGCCTCCCTATCTGTAAGGTAAGTAGTCAAACGTATTTCCTTATCTTGGTCCGAAAACCACCTATGCCACTACGACCCAAACGCTGTAATCACATGCCATCTGAAGAAAATTTGCTAATGCCTAAAGCTTACGAATGTGAAATATGCGTAAAACAAGGCGATCGATGGGTACACCTGCGCACCTGCCAAACCTGCGGCGTAACCCTTCTGTGATTCTTCACCTAATAAACATGCTACTCAACATTTCAAGGAAACGGGACACCCGGTAGTCATTTCAGCCGAACCGGGCGAGAAATGGCTTTGGTGTTATGGGCACCGGCTTTTCTTTAATTATTAGATACTAAATGCCATATTTGAGATGCCTGAAATTCCGGAAACTTTAAACCTTTGGTTAATTTTATACTTAGTACACTGTAACACAAATTTCTTTGCATTTTGAAGCCGTCTTTTTGCC
>CAZHNG010000285.1:0-8808 GCA_964533785.1 uncultured Saprospiraceae bacterium
CAATGTAGTGGGCTACAGCACGGATTCGGTAGCACAGCACGTTTTCGCATTGCTGTTGGCTTTGACCAGCCGAACGGAATTGCACAGCAATAGCGTGAACCGAGGGGATTGGAGCAATCAGCCCGATTTTTGTTATTGGCTTTCGCCCATTACGGAGTTATCGGGAAAAGTATTCGGCATTTACGGTTTTGGACGTATCGGCCAGGCGGTAGGAACCATTGCCCAGGCATTCGGCATGCAGGTACTGGCTAAACACAAACATCCGGAGAGAGATGCCCGGCCGGGTGTTCGTTTTGTAGAGTTGCCGGAATTATTTGCACAAAGCGACGTGGTTTCCCTGCACGCTCCGCTAACGGACCAAAATGCCGGTATGGTCAACTACGAGTTGCTGTCTACCATGAAGAAAACAGCCTATTTGATCAATACCGGTAGGGGAGGGCTGATTAATGAACCAGACTTGAGGGAAGCTTTACTCAATGGACAATTGGCTGGTGCAGGTCTGGACGTACTGAGTTCGGAGCCACCACCGGCGGATCATCCGCTTTACGGTATTGACAATTGCATTATCACCCCGCACATCGCCTGGGCCAGCCGCGAGTCGCGGCAACGGTTGATGGATGCCACGGTGGGGAATATCGAAGCGTTTTTGCAGGGAGCACCGCGGAATGTGGTGAATGGGTGAAGACGCTGGGGTTTGGATGCCAGATTTGAGATACCAGATGCCAGACGTCAGATGCTAGATGCACTGCCGGGTTAACTTGGAGTCAAAGGTTTTACTCACCGCAAAGACCACAGAGAAACGCTAAGAAAAAGAACTTTGCGTTCTTAGAGGCTCTTTTAGTTATATCCTTAATTCTTCAACTGCCAATCAATGCTTTTTTATGCTCTACCGTAATCTCAGACCCTTCCGCTAGCATCACCGAATCTGGCGCCTGGTCATTTAAGAAAGAAAATGCCGGTCCGTAAACCCCACCGAAATCGATTTCCAGCTCATAATCCAGCACTTCGTATTGCTGCCATTTCGGGTGGGTCACCTCGTATTCATTGGTTTTTCGATCATTTACCCTGGCGTAGCCCCAGTAGTGCTCCGTGATGAATTCCGTTTCGCTGGCGGGTTCGATTTGGGAGGGTAGCCATGCTGCGTGGATGGTGATATGGTGCCACCTGTCATTCTTCTTCCATTGGTAGCTCACCGTTCTTTGTTGTTCTTTTTCTTCCCACCGATGTTTCATGGGTAAGGTTTCGTAGTTTTCGTTGTAGACGGTATTGGCTACGAGGGTTAAGGCCGGTTTAGGGACAATTTCTTTGATGAAAACCACTCCTCTTTTGGTGTTTTCCCCTTCTTGCCTGATGACGTAGAAACGCAGATTCACTTCCTCGAAGTTAACGTGAAAAGGGACTTTGATCCCCAAAAGCCGGGTATTGAGGAACATAAACCCAACCAGGCTTACGTAACACTTATCGTTATATAGATCCAGTTGGGTTCCATGAGGGACATATTGCTGCAATAATTGGGGGTCAATGACGTAGTTGGCAATAGCCAGTTTTCTCCATTCTGCTTGTAGGAAACTCATTGAATTATTATTGATTATCCTAAACCTAGTTAATTTTTTCCATATCCCATTCTATTGCATAAAAATCTGCTGCACCTACATTCTACGAATTTCCCTATCTTTAACCCAACCGATCTATTAACTGCAAAAGGAACTTGGCTGGATGGTTAGCCCATTACAATTAATTGGAGAACGAAAAATAGAGATCTGCAACCTGGTTGCTACCGCCCGCCTGGAAGATGCCCTCAAATTATTGATCGATCTGGTGAAAAACGTAGCCGAAGATCAGCAGAAGACGGCTATCCTGTTGAGTATGGAGTATTACGATCTGAAAGAAGAGTACCTGGGCAACCTGATCGCCCGCGACGATTTTCGCATTTCGAAGAATAGAATTGCCAAACGAATGCTGGATTATATTGATCTGCTGAACGATCGTGTCGCGCTGGCCCAGGCTTAATAAGTAAAAGAGTAAATGCCAGACTGCCCCGCGTTAACTGCGGGATTTGAGAATGAAGGGTACTGATGTTTGTGATCAGGACGTCATCGTCCTGACTGTAAACGTCAGGGGGGATGTGAACATAAAATAAAATAAATAGGCTCGGCTAAGTACTATGAGTATGGATTTTTATCAACATAAAAACAGTATTGGCGAAACGCTGGAATTGGATCCGGAAAAAGGACTGCGTAATCTGGAGGCCTTTGTACAGGATCACGATCCCGGTGATCTGCTGAAGCATGTCTTGCTTTTGCGTATGGACTTTTCCGAGATCGCCTCCTCACCCAATTACGCTAATCTGACGGACCGGCTGCTGCAACTGGAGTATCCCAAACAACAACAGCGATTATTGGCTGAACACCTGTTGATTTCTTTTGAACGCATTCAGGAGTTTGTAAACAATTTGAAAGGATCTGAAAATAAGGTAGAGGTTCTAGAAACCTTGAAAGCACTGGACCAACAAGATCGGCAGGAAAAAATGAAAGCGGTACGGCAACAAGCGATGGCCATTCTCGAGGAAATTTCCCCTGCGGAGGAAAAGTCGGCCATTTTGCCGAAACCGGAGCAGAGCGTAATGGAGGACGTATCCGTGGATCAGCCGGTCATCTTTCAGTGCACCCATTTGAGGAAGACCTACCCCAGCACTCAGTTTGACCTTGGAGGCATCAACCTGGAATTGCGCCTGGGGGAGATTACCGGTATCGTGGGTGAAAATGCCACCGGTAAATCTACGGTACTGCGGATGATCGCCGGCGAGTTATTGCCCACTTCCGGCGAATATGCCTATCCTTATTTGCAAAAAGGGGAAACCGGTAAGAAAAACTGGAAAAAGATCAAACGGAAGATCGCTTTTCTACCGCAAGAATTACCGCGCTGGTACGGTTCTCTGCGGGAAAATATCCAGTACGAAGCGGCAATGCACGGCATTCGCGGGCCGGAAAATGACGAAGCAACGGATTACATCATCCACCGGTTGGGGTTGGCAGAACACGAAAAGAAAAGTTGGTCGCAGTTGTCGGGTGGATATAAGTTGCGCTTTTCGCTGGCCAAAGCCTTGGTTTGGTATCCGAATCTTTTGGTCTTGGACGAACCGCTGGCTTATCTGGATGTCAAAGCACAGCAAGTTGTATTGGACGACTTACGAAGAATGGCAGATGGAATCCGTTATCCATTGTCGATCGTATTGAGTTCTCAGCATATTCACGAGTTGGAAAAGATTACCGACAATATTATCATCCTGCGGGAAAACCAGGTGTTCTTTAATGACAAACTCGAAAACATAAAATATGATTCTCAGATCAAGGTTTTCGAAGTGGAGGCGGATTGCTCTATTCACGATCTGGAAATGGCCCTGAATCTCATTCCGCAAGTGCGTATTGAGCAAAAGTATCACCAGTACGTGATCTATATTCCGGAACGGGTAACTTCCACCCAAATCATTGAAAAGTTGGCCAAAGCGGCCATACCGGTCACTTATTTCCGTGATATCAGCCATTCGATTAAAAAGTATTTTATATGAATTGGAAAACGATCTTGTGGCCCGGGTTTATGCGGCGGTTGGATCATTATTTACTGGTCAGTCACCCGAAGATCTGGAGTACCCGGGTGCACAGCTTTTCTTTTTATATCTTAATCGTTGGATTGTTTATCGTCTTTTTAGGCTTTATCGGCATTTCCGTAAAAGCAAGTAATCTGCCCAACGTCGATGAAGTTCAGAATATTCAGACGGCCTTAACCCTATTCCTTGGGGTGAGTATCCTAATACTGCTTTTTTACCAGCAAAGATTCAGCGTTCGTAATTTTTCTCTGATCAAATTGAATGCAGGTTTGATTCCCCTTTTCTTTTTGTTTTTATCGGGCTACCTTTTTATGAATCTTTACCAAAACCGGGTTTTAAGTAGCGTTCCGGAAGAAGTCGTTGAAGCCCAGTTAGAACGCTACTATAAAGTATTCAACCGGAATGCTGCCGTAACGATTGGAGACTCTTCGCTTACCAGTGAAGCCGTCATTTTTTCCAAGACGCCGGGATTTTATATAGATGTTGAGAAGGGAATAAAAGTAGATACAGCGAAGGTTGAACTAGATAAGGATAAGTTTAATTCAAGAGCTTATTTTTTTATGGCTGAAGATGAAGAAGATCTGAATTTTTTTGACGAATACTTAAAAATGTACCAACCAGGTCGTGATATATTTCCGGATGTAGAATTTTTGAACTTTTTGGCGACAAAAGTCAGGTATAATTACGAAGGTACTACTCCCGTCAAAGTTGAAAAACTGGTCAGTATGATGGAAGAAGAGAAGAAGGAAAATTATCCCTGGAGGAAAACAAACGTGCGGGAAGACCAAAATTGGTATTTTGATAAAGAATTGAGCAATGATAAAGATGCTTTGTTTCCTCAGATATTTTCTTACAATTATGATTTTTATTATACTAGCTCTCACAAAACCGTTGCCGAACCACTGAATACCCTCTCGACTCTAAAACAGGGAGACAACCTTGAAAGATTTTCCTTTTTGCTTTTGTTTTCCTTTCCATTTATTGCCGTATTGATGTTTTTGCTGACGATAGGCCGCCTGGAGCAAGTCATCATTAGTATTGTAACGCTTTCCGGAATCGGGTTTATTTTGAGTTCTGTAGGTGAAGAATCAGTTTTTTACGCTGGAATCATTGCTGGCTTTATTCTAATACCATTGGTTATGCTTTTTATTCCCAGGGATAAGCCCTTATACCAGGTATTATTGGTATTGATAGCAATAGCTTTACCTATTTTTCTGGTTGCGTTAACTTATTTTAGTGAAGAATATTTTTACGAAGATCCTTTCGGCTTCCATACCACAAGAGTCAATACCCCTGGTTTGATCGCCTACGTTTTGACCAGCATGATTTTGATCAATGCTTTTTTATACCTGATGTTCGTAAGAAAGCAGTATACGCCGAAGCGGGTGTGAATTTGGGTCAGTACTACCACTTTTTACTTGGTTCACTCCACCTCTGAAAAATATTGGTTCAAATCTTTCTCGGCAGCGATATCCAATTTTTTGCGCAAACGGTAGCGAGCTTTCTTGACCCCTTCAATAGAAATATTCAGCAAACTAGCAATATCTCGTGTTGAAAAACCATAACGACTTAAGGCTATCAGTCGCCAATCATTGAAGGAAAGGTCTTTGTGTTTTTGAATGAGTTTTTGGTGTAAATGAGGATGAGCCTGCTGGAATTCCTGTAAAAAATTCTTCCATGCCTTCCGGTTATTCAGCTCACTTTCAACCATATTGACAAGGGTGAGGAGATCATTCTTATTTTTATTATTTGGGTTTTCCAGTTTTGCCAGTCTTTCGTAAACAGAGCGTAGAAAAGTATTTTTATTTTCAATGAATTGAAGTTTGTGGTTGAGGATTTTCTCTTGTAAAGTATTTTCTAGCTGTCTTTTGGCGGATTCTATTTGGTAGGCTTGTAATTTTGCTTGGTTGAATTTAAGGGATAGCAATTCAATATCCTTTTTCTTCTGGTTGCGAAAATGAAGAAAATAGGCAATCGTTAATATTAGCAATACGGATGGAACGATCCAATACATATCAATAAATGTGTGAGCAGCTGATTTTTTTTGCTTTCTCCGCAAGCTTAAATATAGAGAATATTGTGTATAATCGAATATCTATTGGTATTGAAAAACAAACTTATAGGCCAATTTCTTAAAATCGGTGATGAATGGAATGGAGACTCATGGGTGGGAGAAATACGCTCTAATGCTTAATATTAAGGTATGATCGGTAAGGACGTGTCAATTGCTGTAAATTATTTGAATACCAAAAAGTTGGTTGCCATTCCAACCGAAACGGTGTATGGGTTGGCGGGTAATGCGTTGAGCGAAGAAGCGGTGGCATCTATTTTTGCGGTCAAGAACAGGCCTTCTTTCGATCCATTGATCGTTCATATTGGCCGACCGGAAATGATTACTGAATATTGTCAAAAGGTGCCGTCCATGGCAAAACGACTGGCAGAAGCCTTTATGCCTGGGCCACTAACCCTTCTATTACCCAAGCGACCGATTATTCCCGACATCGTAACGGCGGGCTTGTCCATGGTGGCCATTCGTATCCCCAACCACCCCTTGACTTTGGAGTTGTTAAATAGGCTTGATTTCCCGCTTGCAGCTCCCAGTGCTAATCCATTTGGCTACATCAGCCCCACTACGGCGCAACATGTAGAAGCGCAATTGGGCGATCAAATCCCCTATATCTTAGATGGCGGGCCCTGTACCATCGGTCTCGAAAGTACGATCGTCGGAATCTACGACGGACAACGTCCCGTCGTACACCGTAAGGGGGGGATCGCGACTGAAGCAATAGAAGCCATCGTTGGCCCGGTTGAGGTGAAAGCCCATTCTACTTCCAATCCCAACGCACCGGGAATGCTTAAAAGTCACTACGCACCCAGGGTGCCATTGGTGATCGGAAATATTGAAGAGCTGTTAGCAGCCAATAAAGACAAGAAAATTGGAGTTATTTCTTTTCAGCAGTGGTACCAGGACATTCCACAAGCCAACCAGGTGGTTCTGACCAAGACCGGTGATTTTAAAGAGGCTGCGCGTAATCTTTTTGCGGGCATGCGGCGTTTGGATGAGCAAGACCTTGATCTTATCGTTACGGAATTGGTGCCTGACCAGGATTTGGGAAGAGCGATCAATGACCGGTTGCTGAGGGCGGCGGCTTAAGTGGGTATTCCCACTTCGTGTCTGAACTTTCAGAAAAAAATAAAATCTATTATGCTTCCTGATTTTTATAGAGAATTGAAGGGGCAATTTGTTTGGGAATGATGATTAAATTGAAAATAAAGGATCATATATGGAGAAAGGGGATTCCCATACTTCTACTGCTAGTGGTCGCATTACCCGCAAGTGCACAGGTTGAAGTAAAGGTCTCTTCCGCTTCGCAATCAACCGAATGGTTCGAAGAAGAATGGGGCTTTAAGGCGGATTATGCAGATACGGATCAAATGGAAAAAGGCCTGGAGGAATTAATCCAACAACTGCACGAAGCTGCTTACCTGGAAGCTTCTGTCGATGATCTGATACAGTTGGATAGTTTGCACTATAATGCTGAGATCCACGTAGGCAAGCAATATCAATGGTTGCAATTAGGGTTAGGGAACGTCCCCCGCGAATGGGCGAATAAGGCTGGTTTCCGGAGCCGGCTGTACGAGAATAAACCATTTTCCCTACCTCAATTTTTGAGCTTAAAAGAAAAATTGCTGCTAGAAGCAGAAAACAATGGATATCCCTTCGCTGAAATTTCACTGCAAAACCTCACTTTGCGCAATGGGGCCTTTGCAGCTGATCTATTGGTCGAAAAAGATAGCCTGGTATTGATACAGGAAATCAATACTCAAGGAGAGGTAAAATTGAGCAATTATTACCTGCAAAATTACTTGGGGATCAAAGAAGGAACGCCCTATGATCAATCCAAAATCCTACGAATCAAAGACCGGTTGAAAGAATTACCATTTTTAGATGCCGGAAAAGATCCTACGGTGACTTTCCTGGGAAATCGTGCTCGCGTCAATGTACCACTGCAAAAACGTCGATCCAGTAAGTTCGACTTCATTATTGGGGTCCTCCCCAATAGCACTGGCAATACCGAAACCAGGCAACTACAGATCACCGGTACCTTTAAAGGAGAATTGTACAATCAGTTTGGGCAGGGCGAACGCATCTACGCGTCGTTCGAGCGGTTGCGGCCGGAAACCCAGCAATTGGATCTACAGTTCAATTATCCCTATTTGTTGAATTTCCCTTTCGGGACAGATGTGAACTTCAATTTATACAAAAGAGATTCTACTTACCTGGACGTTCTGTTTGATTTTGGTATTCAATACCTGCTGGAAGGCGGAAATTACATTAAAGCTTTCTGGAACAACCAATCTTCCAGGTTACTGTCTATAAATGAGCAACGCATACAGAGTCGTAAAGAATTGCCCCGGGATCTGGATTACAATCAATCTTCCTTTGGCCTGGCGATTTTAAAAGAAAAACTAGACTACCGGTATAACCCCAGGCGCGGATGGTCCTTTTTTTTCAGGGGCAGCGCCGGCATTAAAAAAATCCTTCCCAATCAGGATATTGAAGCTCTGGAATTGAATTTATACGACACGCTTACTTTACGAACATTCCAGTACCAATTGGACCTTATTTTAGCGGCTTATCTACCCTTGTTTCAACGCAGTACCTTGAAGTTGGGTGCCGTTGCCGGCGGGATCTTTGCCGAAACACCTATTTACAGGAACGAGCAGTACCGCATCGGGGGAAACCGCTTAATGAGAGGATATGATGAAGAATCCCTTTTCGTTACCCGTTACGGTATTTTTACGGCTGAATACCGTTTTCTGATCGGTCAAAATTCTTATCTCTATGCTTTTGGAGACTTTGGGTATACTCAAAATGTGACGACTACTTCCGACGAAGAAGATCAACCAATCGGTTTCGGAGCGGGTATTACCTTTGAAACTCAGGTCGGCGTATTTGGCCTCAGCCTTGCTTTTGGCCGACAACAAGGAGCCTTCGATTTTGGAGCTCCGAAAGTGCATTTTGGATACGTGAGTTTATTTTAGTTTATGCAAAAGTTGCGATGTATCTCTTAAACAACAAAGAGGGGGCGATGCTGTCTCATTTCATTCATAATTGAAGGATGCATAAAATTATAAACTACTATAATTTGGACTTTTGACGCTAGACACTAGACGCTAGATTTTAGACAACAAACCGC
>CAZHNG010000286.1:0-8786 GCA_964533785.1 uncultured Saprospiraceae bacterium
GTTATATGGGTATAAATATTGGAGCTATTTTGTAAACCACATAACCACATAACCACATAACCACATAACCACATAACCATAGCTCCCAAGCTATTAAATATTAAATCGAGTAAAACTATTCCTAAGTTGAAGGGGCAGTACTTCTAACATCTGGTATCTAACATCTGGCATCCCTTCCATCACCGATGTTGTTGGTTAATGGATTCCAATACCTGGGATCCAGGACAGAGGTCTTCCTCCTTTAGTTGATTAAGAGGAGTTTCAACAGTTTTCTTCAAGGAATGTAGATCCTGGCTTTTTGGGTCGATATAGATTAAGCCCGTCAAAATTTCACCACTTTGCTTCGCCGCTTGGATCCGGTCCATGGCGGAATAGCGATCAGTGGGATCCCACTTGTGCGCCAATTTGTGTAAATGGATCAATGAGCCGTCGTGTAAAGTGACGGTCGTCGTCGTACCTTCTTGGTAGGCAACAGTAATTTCTTCTCTTTCCGGCACAAAGTCCATGGTGGCAGTTGCTATCATATGATCCCTGACAAATTCGTAAGATTTGGTTGATCCTTGGTTGTTATTAAAGGTAACACAAGGAGAAAGCACGTCGAGAAAAGCAAATCCGGGATGTGACATCGCCGTCATGATAAGAGGAACAAGCTGCGATTTATCTCCGGAGAAACTGCGGGCCACGAAAGTAGCGCCCAACTCCATTGCCATCCCTGCCAGGTCAATGCCCTGAAAAACCGTTTTTGATCCTGCTTTACTGATGGAACCAAAATCAGCAGTAGCGGAGTCCTGCCCTTTAGTCAAGCCATAGCATCCATTATTCATGACAATGTATACCATGTTGAGATTGCGTCGTATGGCGTGCACAAATTGTCCCATACCAATGGATGCGGTATCACCGTCCCCGGAAACCCCCAGGTAGATCAAATCTTTATTGGCAAGATTGGCGCCGGTAGTAATGGAGGGCATTCGCCCGTGTACTGCATTGAACCCATGGGAATTACTTAAAAAATAAGTTGGTGTTTTCGAGGAACAACCAATGCCCGAGAGTTTAGCCAGTTTATGCGGTTCCAGCGATATTTCGTAGCAAGCTTCCACTATAGCGGCACTGATAGAATCATGGCCGCAACCGGCGCATAAAGTGGAAATAGCACCTTCGTAATCGGATTTGTAGTAACCGACTTTATTCTTTTGGTGGCCTGGGTGGCGAAAAGTGGGTTTTATGTAGGTCATGGATGGAGATTGAACGATTAAGTTATGAATAAGATTTTGTTTGAATGGTAAAATGCAATATTAAATCATTAGAACAGCGGCTGAGATTTGTTGCTGGATTTGTTTCGTGATCGTATCGGCGGTAATGGGTTTGCCGTCATAGTTCAAGATTGGTATTAGTTTTTTGGGATAGATTTCCAACTCATTAATCAATAAAGACCTAAACTGGGCATCTCTGTTTTGTTCGATAACAAAAACTCGTTCATGCTGCTTAATAAATTCTTTTACCGTTTCGTTAAAAGGAAAAGCTTTGATGCGTATAGCATCGAGGGTGATCCCTTCTTCTTGTAATAAGTCCAGTGCTTCCAAGGCCGAATAGGTTGTCGTACCAAAAAAGATGACACCAAGTTGGCTTCGAATGGTTTGTTGATAGAGTAGGGGAGAAGGAACTAATTCTTTTGCCGTTTCCCATTTTTGGAGGAGGCGATTGGCTTTTCGAACGTATGTATCTCCGTCCTCACTGTATTTGGCATATTCATCGTGGGATGTTCCGCGAGTGAAGAAAGCCCCTTTAGTGGGATGGGTACCGGGAATGGTGCGGTAGCAAATACCATCTCCATCATAGTCTACGTAGCGGCCATAATTTTCTATCTTCTCCAATTGTTCTTTTGAAAGGACTTTGCCCCGGTCGTAGGCGCGCTTGTCGTTCCATTGTAAAGGCTCTGTCAGATGGGAATTCATACCAAGGTCCAGATCGGACATTACAATAACAGGTGTTTGCAGACGATCGGCCAGGTCGAATGCCTGGGTAGTATGCTCAAAACACTCCGTCGGGGTAGCCGGGAATAATAGAACGTGTTTGGTGTCGCCATGTGAAGCATAAGCGGAAGAAAGAATATCCGGTTGTTGGGAACGGGTCGGCATGCCGGTGGAAGGTCCTCCTCGTTGGACATTGATCAACACGACGGGTATTTCGGCGTAGTAAGCCAAGCCAATAAATTCACTCATCAAAGAGACACCGGGGCCACTGGTAGCAGTGAAAGCACGGGCGCCGTTCCAGGTCGCTCCGATGACCATACCCATGGCGGCTAGTTCGTCTTCGGCCTGCACACTGGCATATTTTTTCTTACCCGTAGAAGGATCGACACGCAGTTTTTTAGCATAAGCATCAAAAGCTTTGGCAATAGAAGTGGAAGGCGTAATGGGATACCAGGCCATGACGGTCGCTCCGGCGTAGATAGCCCCCAATGCAGTAGCAGCGTTACCTTCTATCATAATTTGATCGCCGATATTATCACGTCTTTCCAGCCGTATGTCCAAAGGATACGCATAGTGGTTCTTGACGTATTGAATACCCAATTCTAAGGCTTGGAAATTGGCAGGGATCAACTTGGGTTTCCGGCTGAATTGTTCCTCGATTATTTGTTGAAGGACGGCTACTTCTATGTTGAGTAAAGCAGCCAGTGCTCCGACGTAGATAATGTTTTTGAACAATTGTTGGTGGCGGGGATTGCTGTAGTTTTCCATGGCTAGTTTCATCATCGGAATGCCAATGTATTGAAGATCTTCCCGGATGAATTCTGCGTGAAGTTTTTTGGTGCTGTCATATACGAAATAGCCGCCGGTTTTTACGCCGGCAATGTCTTTCTGCATGCTTTGCGGATTCACTCCGACGCATAAGTCGATACCATCGCGGCGCCCCAGATAGCCCTTTTCATTAATACGGACTTCGAACCAGGTAGGTAAACCCTGTATATTGGAAGGGAAAATATTTTTAGGCGAAACCGGTATGCCCATCCGGAAAATAGCTTTGGCGAACATGTTATTGGCACTGGCTGATCCTGTACCGTTAACATTAGCAAAGCGGATAACCATATCATTTACAATACCTTCATTCATAATATCGGATGAGCTTTTGTAACGTTATACAAATATTTTTGCATATCCCAGGCGGCGGTAGGACAACGCTCGGCGCACAAACCGCAGTGTAAACAAACATCCTCATCTTTGATCATAACCCTTTGGGTGGGCAGAATATCAGATACATATAGATCCTGGGAAGTATTATTTGCTGGTGCATTTAACTGTTCACGAAGGTCTTCTTCTTCTCCGTTCTGAGTAAAGGTAATGCAGGAAGTCGGACAAATATCAACGCAGGCATCGCATTCGATACACCGATCGGTGTTGAACACCGTTTGTGCATCACAATTCAAACAGCGCTGCGCTTCTTTAAAGCCAATTTTCTCATCGAATCCTAGCTCAACCTCTACTTTTCGGTCTTTTAACGTGATGGCTTTATCTTCGTGTGGCACTTTAAAACGAAGATCATCAACGACTGTACTGTCGTAGATCCATTCGTGAATCCCCATTTTTTGTCGGACCAGGTTGGTAGTTGGAGCAGGACGATCGTGCAGGTCTTTACCGTGACAAAAAAGATCTATGGAAATTGCTGCCTGATGGCCATGTGCGACGGCAGTAATGATGTTTTCCGGACCAAAAGCGGCATCCCCTCCAAAAAATACTTTGGGAAGGGTTGATTGAAAAGTGGTTTTATCTAACACGGGAAGGTCCCACTTACCAAATTCGATGCCCAGGTTTCTTTCGATCCAGGGAAAAGCATTGTCCTGACCGATGGCAATGATCACATCATCGGCTTCCATGAATACATCGGGCTCGCCAGTGGGAATCAATTTACGACGCCCGTTTTCGTATTCAGCTCTTACCCTGCCGAATAATACCCCTTTCAGTTTACCATTTTCAAGGACGAATTCTTTTGGAGGCATATTATTGTATATCGGAATGTCTTCAGCCATGGCATCTTCAATTTCCCAGGGGGAAGCTTTCATATCTTTGAAAGGGCTTCTTACAACTACACGAACATCTTCACCTCCCAACCGCCTTGAAGTTCTACAACAATCCATAGCCGTATTTCCGCCCCCAAGGATGATCACTTTTTTCCCTATTTTATCTCTGTGTTCGAAGGCCACATTGGCTAAAAAATCAATGCCGATGTGAATATTGGCCTCTCCTTCTTCCCGTCCGGGGATCTTCAGGTTTCTTCCTCTGGGGGCACCCGTACCCACAAAGATCGCGTCGTAGTCTTTGTTCAATATGTCCCGCATACTGGAAACGTAGTGGTTGAAGTGGGTATGGATACCCATATCGATGATATAATTGACTTCCTCATCGAGTACGGATTCGGGTAAGCGAAAAGCAGGGATCTGCGTGCGCATCATGCCACCGCCCTTATGCCATTCGTCGTATAAGTGAATTTCATAACCTAGCGGAGCCAGATCACGCGCTACCGTCAACGACGCTGGCCCCCCACCGATCAGGGCGATCTTTTTACCGTTGCCCTGCAAAGGCGCTTTGGGCATTTTGCTTTTGACTTCTCCTTTATGATCGGCGGCAACTCTTTTTAACCGGCAAATGGCTACCGGCTCTTCATTGTCCAGCCGGCCACGGCGACAGGCTGGTTCACAGGGCCGGTCGCAAGTTCTGCCCAAAATACCGGGAAATACATTGGATTCCCAGTTGATCATGTACGCTTCAGTATACCTTTCGGCCGCAATAAGCCGGATATATTCCGGTACCGGTGTATGGGCAGGGCAAGCGTATTGACAATCAATGACTTTGTGGAAGTATTCAGGATCCTTAATGTTTGTAGCTTTCAAAATTTTTTGTCATTTATAGTTTGTTATAAGCTATTTTGTAATGTGTTTAATCAAATTTATAAAAATAAAAGAATAATACTTGAAGAGTTGCCGAATTTTATTTTAGTAGAAGCCCTTGGATGATCCATAATTCAATTATCCCTAAAAAATTACCTACTTTTGAAAAGTACAGTTAAGAAGGGATTAATTAGCAATACTTATGAGCCATAACTTTCCTGAGATTTAGGAATATTTTCAAAACATGCGCGCATTTATCGACGACATCATCAGTAACTTTAGACAGGACCCTAGAGCCTCAGCGGTAAGAGTAATTGCCCGAAACAATGACTGGCGATTTACTGACCGAAAAAGATTTAAATGGGAACCGCTGGAAATGAGCCGCTTCGAGCTATTTGGAGGTCAGAAGGATAAAAGGTTGACGGCTGTGTTGAGTTTTGAATCTCCTGGAATAAAGGGGAAATTCAGGGTTTATGACTATGTCAACTATAGTCAGGTTAATATGAAAAAAATTACTACTGTCTTTGAATATTCGAATCCGAAAAAGAGGTTTAGCCAATTCAGCATTACTCCCAAAGGCTCCTTCAGCCGTTTCAGAGAACTTTTCATTGTCCCGGAAATGCTGTTCGCTACTACACCCGAATTCAACAGAAGGTACGAAATTAATGCGGAGGACCGGGAGATGATAAAAATTGATCTGAATGAATATTTTTTAGATTATGTGGGTGATGAACCCAATTGGACTTATGAAGGGTACCACCATTATATCATCGGTTATCAACCGGGAAAAGTAATTCCTGTGTCTTCAATAGAGCAAGAAATTGAGCGTTTTGTAAAAATGTGTGGTTGCCTGGAGCATAGTTAAAAGGAACTGTTATTATGAGAAAACGAATGGTCATTGCAGTCCTTGCAATGCTGCTGTTGAATTACTTAGAAGGACAAGTAGTCAATACGGAAAGAATTCGCTTTGCACCTTCTCAAAAAGCCTGGCTCGGGAACTTTGATTTTAATTTTGGTTTGAATCGTACTAAAGCTGGACAAACTCTGGTCCTAGGGGCTAACGGTCGCTTACAGTATAACGCCAATAAAAACAAGTGGATGTTCCATACTGGATATGCCTTAACCCAGTTTTTAGATATCGACACGCCCGATGCGGCTCCCAAAAACTTTAATAATACCCAATATGTACACCTACGCTACAACCGGGATTTGAATGAACGGTTAACCTTAGAATCGTTTATACAAGAGCAATGGGATGAAATTCACGAAATAGACATTCGCCTGTTGGCCGGAGCGGGACCGCGGATCCAGTTTTTGCAAACGGATAGCAGTCAATTGTTTTTTGGATTGTTGTACATGTATGAATTTGAAAATACGGGACCGGCAGATTTTTCGGAGCGCAACCGGGATCATCGAATGAGCAGTTATCTTTCCGCCGGGTTTACTTTCCATAACATTCTGATCAATCATATTACCTACTACCAACCACGCTTAACCGAATTTATTGATTATCGCATCAATTCCGAAACAACTTTCAGAGTCAGGATTGACAAAAGACTTTCCTTCCTTACCAGTTTTACCTTGATCTTTGACAGTAATCCTCCTCAGACGGTTCGACAGACGCGGTATAATCTATCCAGTGGAATTAGCTTGGAACTTTGAACAAAGCTAATGCGGCGAGCATGTCCAAAAGACTACTTCCTATGAATTTGATATCAAAAGCTTTAAAAAAGCTACGAACTTTTCAATTATTAGGCTAAAATATCATGCACAATTTTACCATGCACATCCGTTAATCTAAACCGTCTACCCTGATGCTTATAAGTCAACCTTTCGTGGTCAATGCCAAACAGGTGGAGTAAAGTAGCCTGAAAATCATGGACGTGCACCGGGTCTTTAACAATGTTATACCCAAATTCATCCGTTTCGCCATAAGAAAGCCCAGCTTTTATACCCGCACCCGCCATCCAGATGGTGAAACAACGAGGATGGTGATCACGGCCGTAATTGGTGTCTGTTAATCTACCCTGGCTGTAGTTGGTACGGCCAAATTCTCCTCCCCAAACCACCAGGGTGTCGTCCAATAATCCACGTCTTTTAAGATCCGTTACCAGTGCTGCCGATGCCTGATCGGTCGACTTGCATTGGAATTCGATATCTTTCGGCAGGTCTACGTGTTGATCCCATCCTAAGTGGTAGAGCTGAATAAAGCGGACATCTCTTTCGGCCAAACGTCTTGCTAAAAGGCAATTAGCAGCAAAAGTCCCCGGTTTACGTGCATCTTCGCCGTAAAGCTCAAAAACCTCTTCCGGTTCTTCGGATAGGTTCATGGCTTCGGGTACGGAGGTTTGCATACGGTAGGCCATTTCGTACTGGGAGATCCTGGATTGTATCTCAGGATCACCAAATTCCTGCATTCTGAGTTCATTCATTTTAGCAAGCTGGTCCAGTACTTTTCTGCGGGATGATTGGGTAATACCATCGGGATTCTGCAAATACAATACCGGATCTTTACCGGATCTGAACTGCACGCCTTGGTGCAAGGAAGCTAAAAATCCATTTCCCCACAGGCGGGAATAAATAGGCTGAGGGCGAATGGCTCCTCTCGAAAGCAATACCACAAAATTGGGTAGATTTTTGTTAAGGCTCCCCAGGCCATAACTCATCCAGGCTCCAATCGATGGGCGACCCGGCTGCTGGGAGCCCGTTTGGAAGAAGGTGATGGCGGGGTCGTGGTTAATGGCTTCGGTATGCATCGATTTAATGAAACACAGTTCATCCGCAATTTTAGCGGTATGAGGCATTAGTTCACTTACCCAGGCACCGCTTTGCCCGTGGCGCTGAAATTCATAAAGAGAGCCAACCATTGGTTTAGTAGACTGGTAGGCGGTCATTCCCGTCAGCCGTTGTCCCATTCTGACCGAAGCGGGAAGGTCTTCTCCCTGTCGCTCACTGAGTAAGGGTTTGTAGTCGAATAGTTCCAATTGAGAAGGTCCGCCGCTTTGGAACAAATAGATGATGCGTTTGGCCTTGGGGGCAAAATGAGGTGCTCCGAGGATGCCGTCTAGTGGATCGCCCGAAAGTTGGTTGATGTTTTCGCTGGTATCACATCCCAGCAGAGATCCCAGCGCCAGTGATCCGATACCAACGCTCATTTTGGATAAGAAATGGCGGCGGTTGAGTTGGTGGAAGAATTCGTCCTGCGGCATTTTAAAATATTTTGTGGTTTGTTTTTGTTTTTAATAAAAATGTTTATATTTGTATTGTTGTCTTAAGAATGAAACATTTTGATTTCGGTACCGAATTTTTTGTTTAAAAGGGATTCAATGTTAAACTCCTGCCCGTGTATGAGTGGTGGTTCCGATTGTTATCGGGATAGGGCGGGCATTTTATACCCCACCCATACTTTACTACAATAAAGGTAACTCCCCCGGCGGCGGTCAATCTTGACCGGCGACCGAATGTGAATCTATTTACTTTTTAAAGTTAATCGCTAAAACAAATCATAACAATACGTAGTATATCCCTCCCTCTTTAGCAACTGACTTGCACCCTCCTTTAAATCGGATTCTTTCGTAATCTCTTATATTACTTGTACTTCGCCTCATCCAAATTAAATATCGTGTTTATAACAACCGATAACGCAGCTAAATCAGATCGTTGTAACTTACGATTATACGGTGAAGCCCCCACTTCCAACAATTTTGTCGCCTCTTCTGGCGCTGCTTCAAACCGATCTTTTTCGGAGCGATAAAGGTCTGATAACAATTCTAATTCTTGCACTTTTGGGGCACGGCTTACGATACTCCGGAACGCCTTTTCAATTTGTTTGTCCAGACTACCTTCTTTCTCCATTAGTTCTACTGCCAAAGTGCGCGAAGCTTCCATGAACAACGGATCGTTT
>CAZHNG010000287.1:0-8769 GCA_964533785.1 uncultured Saprospiraceae bacterium
ATGAGCATTGAAGCGGATATCCCCAATGGTTTTAATCCCATGCGGGGCGACGTCTTCGATCCGCTGAGCTACGTCGTCAGCGAAAACTGCGATGCTGCTACTACCGGCGCAGAACTACACATCATGAATCGCTGGGGCATGATGGTCTACCATACTACGGTAGAAGATTATACACCCTGGGATGGTAAAGGGGAAAGCCAATACTATTTCCCTTCGGACACCTATTTCTACATGCTGGAACTGGAGTTCGACAACGGCGACAAGAAGGTGCTGAAGGGTGAGGTGTTGCTGTATTTACAGGACTAATAGTAATAGTAGCGCGGAATTTCATTCCGCGAAAAAACAACGACAATCGAGGCTGGTTCACAAATAAAGCAATGAGAAAAATAACAGCATTTTAAAAAATACCACGTAGGGCCCGCCACGTGGGGCCCGCCACGTAGGGCACGTCTGGTTAGAAGCATACCTGCCTGCTCGGCCGATTGGCCTAATGCCAATCGGCCGAGCAGGCAGGGACCATATAGATTTGGCTATGCAACCTTATGCGGCATCGCGGGTAAAGATATTCCCTTCTTGGCGTTTCTTTTGCGGTGGTCTATTTGGATGGGCTTCGGTCAGAACGGTCATTGATGGTCGGAGACCATAGGATATTGGCTTCAAGTCGGGAGACTTAAAGCATCAGACTTAAAGCATCAAGAGGCTTAAAGCGACCAAACGGAGTTTGGCAAGTTATGCTGCGTCGAGACGGAGTCTCTCGCAAGCAACAATAGTAGAGCGGAATTTCATTCCGCAAAAAAAATGTTCTAACGTTCTGATCTTGGCAGTCTCCAGACTGCCAAGCAATATTACCTGGTCTCCGACCATCGAAATCGAAAATGGTCGGAGACCAAATGATATTGGCTTCAAGTCGTGAGACTTAAAGCATCAAAAGCATCAAAAAAAGAAAGTCGGTTACTCGAAGAAACCGACTTACGGCATTGCTCTTGGGATTTAAGGAGGATTCTTTAAGTATCCTCCTTAATTTCGAACACAATTCATAAATTAGGTGTTCTTAGGCACCAATATAAAGTAAGACTATGTACATCCTATTCCTACTAACGACCATCCTAAACTGGCCACCACCACAGTTGCCGGAAAACCCAACGCAACCCAATACCATGCCCCAAGCCCCCGAAATGGTATACATCCAGGGCGGCACCTTCACCATGGGCTGCACCAGTGAACAAGAACCGGATTGTTTCTCCTGGGAAAGGCCGGCCCACGAAGTAACCGTCGCCAGCTTTTTCCTGGGTAAATACGAAGTAAGGCAAGGCGAATGGGAAAGCCTGATGGGGGACAATCCGAGTAATTTTAGTGACTGTGGCAGCAACTGCCCGGTGGAGGACGTGAGCTGGTACGATGTAATCGTTTATTGTAATCGCTTAAGTGAACAAGAGGGCCTAACACCCTGCTACTACAGCGACCAAAGTTTTAGCACCGTCTACGGCAAAACGGGGCAGACCTGGAGCCTGCCCAATGCGGGTGAAGTGTATTGGCTGACGACGGCCAACGGCTATCGCCTGCCCACGGAAGCGGAATGGGAATTTGCGGCGCGGGGAGGCGTTCAGTCCCAAGGGTATAAATATGCCGGTGGCGATGCTATTGATGCGGTGGCCTGGTATAGCGAAAATTCAGGCGATCAAACCCAACCAGTTGGGGGGAAGGCAGCCAATGAACTGGGACTCTATGACCTGTCCGGCAATGTCTGGGAATGGTGCTGGGACTGGTATGATGGGGACTACTACAATGAAAGGGTCACCTGCCAGCCCCAGGGGCCGAATAGCGGCGATTTCCGTGTGCTTCGGGGCGGTAGTTGGAGCTTCTCGGCCAGGGACTGCCGAGTCGCTGATCGCCTCTTCATCGACCCGGGCAACCGGATCAACTTCAATGGTTTTCGTCTCTCAAGGGCCCGTTAACTTTTTTTATTCTTACTTTTTTACTTTTTGGAAGTGGGCGTAGCCCCTCAAAATTTTTTTAAATGGCATATAAATTTTTTGTCCTTCCTTTCGATGAAGCAGCCGAGCAATTTGAAACGGATGCATTTGAGAAGTTCACGAACCGGATCATCGTAAAGCGTTGCGAAGTTTCATTTTTTCAGCACCAGGGGCGTACTTACTGGACTGCTTTTGTGGAATTTATGGGTGCTGCTACCTCAAAGCCGGAACACAATCTAACGGAAGCACAGCTTCAGGTGTACGAGGCGCTGCGCGCCTGGCGAAATGACCTCGCTGAGCAAGAGGGACTCCCGCCCTATACCATTTGTAAAAATAAAGTTCTCGAAAATATTGCCAGCCTGGAGGAAGTCAATTTGAAAAGCATATTTGAAATTAAAGGCATGGGTGGCAAAAAGGGTGAGAAATATGGTAAACAGATCATTCAAATCATTCAAGAAACAAAAACATTACATGGCGACACCTAACTATGCAGTCTACGAGGCTTGGGAGAAAACCACTTTGGAAATTGTCGATCGGTGCAATGGTTTCCCAAAATCGGTACGGTTTACCTTCAGCAACCGTATGATCAACCTAGCATTGGATACTTTAGAACAAATTATCGAGGCCATTTACCAGAAACAGCGTGCAAATATTTTACGACAAATCAATTTGAACCTGGAAAAAATGCGGCTCCTATGTCGATTGTGCGAAAAAAAGGGTTTGTTGTCACCAAAACAATATGAACATTTAGTTAAAGCAATCAACCACACCGGAAAAATGATCGGTGGCTGGCTCAAAAGCATAGCAAAATGAAGGATTTACCACCCAGTTATGATCAAATTTACTGTTTTAAACATCTAAGTAATGCGGCTTACCGTGCCAAGAAAGGTAATCAGCAGACGCAGGAGGTACAGCAATTTTATTTTAACCTTGAAAAAGAATTGATCAAGCTTTCCCTCAAACTTCAGACCTATACCTATCAACCGGGGCCTTATCGTTATTTCAATATAACAGATCCTAAGCCGCGAAAAATATCTGTTGCCCCTTTTCGTGACCGGGTAGTTCACCATGCTTTGGTTTCGCTGCTGGAGGAAAAATATAATAAACGGTTTATTTATGATTCTTACGCATGCCAAATAGGAAAAGGAACTCATCGTGCTGTTTACCGCGCACAGTACTTTCTTCGCAAGAACAAATGGTTTTTTAAGAGTGATGTGGCCAGCTTTTTTGATATGATCGACCATGAAATCCTTTTTTTATGCTTGAGGCGGGTACCTTTTGATCCCAGGCTTATTTCCTTAGCTGAAATCATCGTGGAAAATGGAGGAAAGAACGGGAAGGGATTACCAATTGGCAACTTAACCAGTCAGTTTTTTGCCAATGTGTACCTTCATGAATTGGACTTTTTTGTTAAACAACAGCTTGGGTGTAAATACTATATTCGATACATGGATGATTTTGTATTATTTTCCAACGATAAGGCTCAATTAAAAGAATGGCGTAAGCAAATTGAGCAATTTTTGGCTGTTTTTTTGAAATTGATCCTCAACCCGAAAGCTACTTTTTTTAATCAAAGAATGAATGGTTTACGATTTTTGGGCACCAGGGTGTTTCCAAAAACCATCCGCATTCACCCTGACAATCTCAAACGCAGCTTTCGTAAGATCAAACTTCGGGAAAAGCAATACCTATCCGGCGACCTGGATGAAGATAAACTTTTGCAATGTGTAGACAGTATCCAAGGACATATGTGTGCCTATAATACTACTGCTTTAAGGAAACAGAGGAGCAAGGGATGCAACGGATAACGGCGATAACCGTGTGCTTCGGGGCGGTAGTTGGAACAACTCGGCCAGGAACTGCCGAGTCGCTAATCGCAACAACAACAACCCGGACAACCGGAACAACAACAATGGTTTTCGTCTCTCAAAGGCAACCCATAGCTAGATTGATGTCGTTCAAGGATAGCATCACCACGCAGGGTTGTTGCCCATGTTGCATTCCTGCACCCGTCGGGTCAAACACACTCTACAAAGTGGTTGCGACCACTTTGTTTTTTTTACTTTAAAAGGTTCGTAGCACATACATCCTTTCAAACGCTGCATTATGAGAACAAAACAACCCATTTTAACGCTTTTAATGATCCTATTCTCATGGAGTTCAAACCTGTTCGGACAGTGCTGGATCGATCAAAACAGTGGCACTACCGCCTATCTGTCCGATGTCCACTTCATTGATGCCCAGCGGGGCTGGGCGGCCGGCGTCAACGGCACGTTACTGCATACCACAAACGGCGGCAGCACCTGGAACCGCCAATCAACCGGCACGATGGCATCCATCAATGGTTTGTACTTCCTAGATGCCAATACCGGATGGGCGGTTACCAGTCAGGGGGATGTACTGCATACTACCAATGGGGGGAATTCCTGGACCAACCAATCTAGTCCCACTTCCGAAGCATTAGAAGATCTTTATTTTAGCGATACCAGTAATGGCTGGGCAATTGGTGTCTGCGGTACGCTATTATCCACCAGTAATGGCGGTACCAATTGGACTTTACACCCGGATAACGGATTGGTCGATGCCAATCTGACCGCCATCGCCTTGTCGGGACAACAAGGTATCATTACCACCAGCAATACCTCGATCTTGCGCACAACGGATGGCGGTGAAAACTGGTCCCTCGTGAATCCCGGAAATACTTCCGGTTTATTTGGGGTAGCAATGGAAGGTTCTACGGCCATTGCCGTCGGGGCAACGGTATGGCGATCCACCGACGGAGGCCAAAATTGGTCGGCGGTCACCAATTTGAACCAACCCACCACCACCTGGTACAGCGTCGCCGCTCTCGGCAGCGGCCAATGGTTGGTCGGAGGCAGCAGTGGGGCTACGGCCTACACCAGTGATGATGGCAATTCCTGGGAGGATCAACCCACTGGGCAAACCAATACCGTTACGGATTTATCCGCTCCGGGTTGGGCGGTCGGAGCCGGTGGAAAGGTGTGGCAATACGATTGTGGAGAGCAAACAGAACCCCTCCAAATCTTCGCCAATGAAACGGATGTTTCCTGCTCCGGCGGGCAGGATGGCGCTATAGATTTATCGGTAACCGGCGGAACAGAAAACTACGCTTTTGCTTGGAATTACCAAAATCAAACTACCGAAGATCTAGATCAGCTACCTGCCGGTCCTTACGAAGTCACCGTTACCGATTCAGGAAGCGGCCAACAACGAACTTTTTCTACGACTATTGAAGAACCTGAAGCATTCAACCTTGAGACCACCCAAAATGAGGTGACTTGTCCCGGAGGAAATGACGGACAGGTCTCGTTACAAGTCGGTGGAGGAACTGCTCCTTATACCTATGCCTGGTCAAACGGATCAACGACGCCAACCATAACAGACTTATTGGCGGGTACTTATACCGTAACGGTGACGGATGCCAATGGCTGTGATATTACAGATGATGTTGACATTAACGAACCCAATTCTATTGAAATCATTATCCAATCAACACCGGCGACTTGCCCGGAAGCAGCGGATGGAACCCTAACCCTCTCCGTCACCGGCGGATCAGGTGACCAATATACCTACCAATGGTCAGATGGCAATACCCAGGCTGACCGGAATAACCTATCCCCCGGCAATTACGAAGTAACCGTCACGGATGGTAATGGTTGTACCGCCACTAAAGCAGTGACCATCGATATTGAAAGTGACGATTGTGATGCTTGCGGGCAGGTTACCATCGCTACTCCCGCCAGTACCGGAAATCAATTTTACTGCGAAGGCGATCCCCTCCCGACCTTATCCGTCAACGTCAATGTAGGAGAAACCGCAAATTGGTACACCAGCGAAACGGCTGCTACTCCCATCCATACCGGTAACAATTTCCAACCCACCAATCCCGGGACTTACTACGCCGAAGCCGTACTTACCAACAACCCCACCTGCACCAGCAACACCCGCACCCCCGTCACCCTCAGCCAACGCGCTACTCCCACCATCGGCCTCAACCGCCAGCCCGATTGCCTGGAAACGGGCTACATCGCCTCGCTTACCATTTTGGATGCCGATAGCGTCTGGACCAATGCCGATTCGCTCGTTCAAAACGAAAATGTCTACAGCCTGCTTTATTTTTCGCAGCAAAAAAGTGTGGTCGTACGGGCTTACAATGGGGATTGTGTCAAGAACTTCAGCCAACCTGCTCCCAATTGTGATTGTGCGTTAAGCGATATTGCCCCGCCCGTTGCGGTAGTAGGAGAAGCCGATTATTGTCCCGTTGAGATCGATAACATTCCCGAACTAATCGCCGAGGTACCCGATGGACTGACCGTGCGCTGGTACAATACTTCCGTGGGAGGAGAAGCGCTGGCCGGCAATACCCTGCGCTTTCAGCCACCGTCCCAGGGCATTTATTACGCCGAGACCTATGATCCCGTGGAGCGTTGCCGCAGTAACGAAAGAACTGCTTTCTTCGTCTTCCAGTCCGATGCACCCTTCATCAAAGAGTACGACCGTTTTTGCAATGATGATGGTACCAGCTATACCGTCGTCCTGGGCATTGAAGGAGAAGATCAGCTACTCAACAGCGCCGGTAACCTGGAAAGAGGACTGGACAACACCTATACCATCACCGGCATTCCTATTAATGAAGAGGTGCGGGTCATTGCGCGTAATGAAAGAACGGGTTGTAATGCGGAGTTCACCACTTCTAAACCCGAATGCACTTGCGCCAACATCACCGCTCCCATTGCGGAGGAGCAACTTTATGTTTATTGTGAAGGAGATGAACTTCCAGTGCTCAGGGTCGGCACGCCGCAGGAGGCTACCGCCAATTGGTTCGATGCTCCGGACGGAGGCAACTTACTGGCCGCCGAAACGAAAACCTACCGACCGGACGCTCCGGGCATTTATTATGCCGAAACTTTTCTGCCGGCGGAGGATTGTGGCAGCAACCAACGCATCGGTATAAAAGTGGAGCGTTTGGAGCCAAGCGTGACGGTTTTTACCGAAACGACTTGCCGCATTTCAGAGTTGGAGGCCGATACGCTTACCTTAACCAATGCGGTCGGCTGCGATAGTTTAGTGATCACCAATCGCTTCTTGGAACCCATTCCTACCATCACGGATACCATTACGGTCTGTGACGTTGCGGAAGTAGGGGTCGACAGTACTGTAGAGACGGCTCTAGCGGGCTGTTCCCAGTTGGTAGTGCGGTACAAAGCATTAGGAGATGCGGGGATGATGGTTGCTGCGGATGCGGGATCTGATCAATTTTTCTGCGAGGTGGTGGATGCCATCCAATTAAATGCCAATTTACCGGATAGCGCCAATGGCCTGTGGCTTTACGATGGTCCGGCGATGATCGACAATGAGCTGGATCCTCAAACTTTAGTTAGGGGTTTAAACGTAGGCATTCATCAATTTGTGTGGGAATTAAGGACGGAGGGTTGTGGTGAGCCTGCATTAGATACGGTCATTGTCAATATGGCTGCTCCTCCGCAATTGGTGGACGATGTTTACAATATTGAGGCGAATGAAGGCATCGAAGCGGGTAATATTTTCGACAATGACCTTTTCTCGGAAGATTATAGTTTTCAGTACATCTCCCAACCGTCCAGTGGGATTCTATTAGATGAATTTACGGGTGATTTTAGTTTTTCCGGTTCCATTGCGGCCGGCACTTACGGTTTCGAGTACGAGATCTGCGACGTTGGCTGTCCCACCGTAGTTTGTGACACGGCTCAGTTGTCGATTAATGTAGAATGCCAATTTCAGGTCGATGCTGACATTCCTGATGGTTTTAATCCGTTGCGGGGCGATGTCTTCGATCCTTTGGGTTTTGTAGCCAATATCAACTGCGGGGTAATGATCACGGAAGCGGACTTGCATGTACGGGATCGCTGGGGTAAAAATGTTTACCGCACTTCTGCGGACGATTACATTCCCTGGGATGGCAAAGGCAAACGCAATAGGTATTGGCCGACGGATACCTATTTTTATACTTTACAACTTAGTTTTGATAATGGGGAGAAAAGGGTTGTAAATGGGAGGGTGCTATTGTATTTGCGGGAATAATAGTAGAGCGGAATTTTATTCCGCGAAAAAAAATGTTCTAACGGTCTGATCTTGGGAGTTTCCAGATTGCCAAGCAATATTACCTGGTCTCCGACCATCGAAATCGAAAATGGTCGGAGACCAAATGATATTTGCTTCAAGTCGGGAGACTTAAAGCATCAAGACATCAAGATGTGTCTGTCCATTATAAACAGAAGACGTATATATGCCATAGGCGGTATAGCAAGCAAAGACATTTTCTTCTTGGCGTTTCTTTTGCGGTGGTCTATTTAGTTGGCCTTCGGCCACAACGGTAATCGATGGTCGGAGACCATGTGATATTGGCTTCAAGTCGGGAGACTTGAAGCATCAAAAAGAGACTTAAAGCATAATTGTTGGCAAACACCCTAGAAAAATCCATTAGTTCTTCCCTCTTCCCCAAGCTAATTTTTAGCTTATTGACAGCTAATATTATTATTTTTCCTACTTTTAGTTCAAATTTGATGGGGAGCAATTTCAAATTGGAAGAAAGAGACTTAAAATCGAACATACCAAGTAGGGTCTACCGCCGGCGGATAGGTAAATACCTGCCTGGCCGACCATAGCCGTTCACGTAGGGCCGCCACGTAGGGCCCGTAGGGTCTGGGCAGGTTAAGAGTTTCTTTATGGTATCGAGTTAAGGAACGCTTGAAATCTTTGATTTTTCGAGACTTCGTCTCTCAAAATTTTTATCGAA
>CAZHNG010000288.1:0-8708 GCA_964533785.1 uncultured Saprospiraceae bacterium
ACATTTTTCATTCAAAAACGCTGGTGTCCTTTTACCGGCAGACTGAACACCCTAAGTCTAATGTAGACTCCGGTCTGGTTGCTCCTAATAAAGTCAGTTTTTTGGTATTCATATCAAAGAGCCAGTAGTCCCCGCGGGTATTCGTGCGCCAGACGCGTTGAGAGTTAGTAAAGACCAGCAATTTGTCCATATCCCCGGACCAGGAATAGCCTTCTACCGCCAAGGGATTGGTCCTCCCTTCAGGTACTAATTCCGACGCCATTACTAGGACCGAGCGCTCCTGTATTGCTATGTCGTACTTCACAATATCACTGCCAGATATCCCCATACCGGTGGATCTTTCCAATTTGGTATAGGCGTTTCCATCTTCTAACCATTGGAAGGGACCTAAATAGTCCATCCGGAATTCACCAGAGAAGATCCGGTCTAAGGTTAACCGGGAGGGATCATCGGAGGTCGATTGTGCCCGGCTTAAAAATGGAAGAATGAGGATGAGAAGAGCTGGAAAGAGTTTTTTCATATTGTATTTGATTTATTGTAATTCGACTTATAATACAACATCCTAATAATTTGATAATTTACAAATAATACATTTAAAATGCAGTCATTTTATTTAAGAATTTCTGCTGATTATCAGAGCGTTGCTATTACCCATCTACCGTCTAGCCCTATTGACCTCTAAACTTGGGGGCAATTTCAATCACCGCTAATAACTCGAAGTTCTTTTTTCTTAGCGTTTTTCTATTTTTATTTTTTCTTAAATATACTTTCATAATGCGAGGAGGGCATAAAAATCCCCCCGCTCCGCTCGTAAAATTCTTCCTCCGTTTCATACACTCCACTTTTCGTTGCTACCCAAGACTTATCTTTTGCAGGGTGATAACTTTTCATGGTCGCCCAATTCTTGTAATTCTGCCAGCCATTGGTCTCCTGCAATCCAAAGTCCAAACCAGGAAATGCAGGTAATCGTGCGGCCACACATTTATTCCAGTCTACCAATATAGGGTTTACGGTTAAATCGGCACAAAAGCAAGGCACCTGGTGCTCGTAGGCTACTTTTGCTATTTTCAGCGTCATACTCATCGTCTTGGCAATGGCCTTGACGGCAATAGAATTGTACCCCTGCTGTATCCTTTGCAGTGCATCTTCATCCGTATGGGCGCTCTCATCGGCCGCTACCCGCAAATCTCTTGCCGTTATCTCATCTACCGAAAACTGGTTGCGCTCACCGAACGGTTCTTCCAGCACTGCAATTTGTTCCAAAGCACCGATCTTTTCAGCGTAATCCAAAAATTGCAGCAAAGTTTCTTTCTTATCATACCGGCCATTCGCATCAAAATAATAGGGAATCTTCCCATCTGGCGTATGAGGTGTTTTGTAATGGCCGATAGTTTCGTGAATGGCTTTTAGGAAAGCTTTGTCTTTTTCCAGCATTTCCGACTGCGTACCGGGAGCACCGATCTTTATTTTCATAATAAAATAACCGGCATCCGCCAGTTTTTTGATTTCGGAGATGGGAGTACCGTAACCCAGTGCGGGAATACTGGCGACTTTTTGATGCCTGGCGGATAGCCCAGAACGGTAGTTTTCCGGGATCATTTCATCGAAGGTATTCAGGCCATTTTCGGCGGCATAGAGCAACCAGGCGGCATTGTCCAGCCCCACCATTGCGTTCAAAGCAAAGGTTTTGCGTAAGTTGGGATTGTTCGTAATGCGTTTCCCATAAGCATATACTTCGTCCAGCATGCCGTCTAATAGTTCAATCGGACTGGTAAAGGATTGCCCTTTTGCCATTTGCAAAGCCCGCTCACTAATGGCGTACATCAAAGCATTTCCCCCTTCTTCCGTATGGTTGGCAAAAACAGAAGCATCTGACCAGAGTACATTCTGCGTGCCCAAACCGATCTTATGGATCCCGCTTTCGCTTTGAAGGTAGGCGATCGTCTGCCAAACGTTGGTCATCGCACTCCCCTTAAAGCCGAAAGGCCGGATTAAGGGTTCGCGTTCAAAGTTGGCATCCACTTTTTGAATGGCTATTTTTTTGCTTAACATAGGCTTATTGTCAAAGGATAATCCAGGAATAATAAAAGGAAAGGTTGCAGCAATACTGTTTTGAATAAAGGATCGACGATTGATGTTGTTGGTCTCCATTTTATTTTTGTTTTTGCTGTGGCTTCAGCCAAATTAACGAACTATTGTATTGACTAATACTACTTTGTTACTTTGATGGAAAACACTCAGAAAATAATATTTCATTCCATTATTGAGTTGGTTATGAATTTATTGAATTCAGGTGGTGTTTTGATAATCAAGTAAACGAATAATCACGGTTGTGGTGACAAAGACTTTTCGTCATCCCTAACCTACATTTTCTTACCCATGAGACAAATTCAATAATTTCCTTTTCTTCAAGATGACAAAGTAGATTTACTTAGTCGAGCAGATTTAGACCACTGGTAGCCGCCACACAATACATTCACAACCAACCCTTTACAGTCTATCGTCTGGTATCTGGCATCTGCAGTCTTTCTTACTTCAACATTATCCGCTGGTACTTTCGGTAATACGCCAAACTTTCAAAGGCGGATAATTCATTGATCGGCAACTGGTGAATAACAGAGGTATCCGCAAACCTGGCTCTTTTGATTTCCGCTGTATCCTGAACCTGTATCTCTCCCGTCCACTGGTTTGAATAAAACTCAACCGTAAACGATTGAACAATATCACCATTGGGATAGGTAATGGTTTCTTTATCTGGATCCGTGCTTATCCCTATCACTTCTAATTGAAGTAATTGTATTCCCGTTTCTTCCAGCACTTCCCTTTTTATACAATCTTCAATCGTCTCACCTTCTTCAATACCACCTGCGGGAAGACCTATTTTACCGTTGTTATTCTTTTCTACGACCAGTATCTCGTTGTGCTCATTCTCAACGATTATTCGTGCTGCCGGAAGGATGAATTTTTCCTTACCTATTTTTGCTCTTATTTTTTGGACGTAGTTTTTCATTTGGATTTTTGACTTAACATTATAAGTATTTGATAATCAATTAAAAAAAGCACTTCGCGTCAAGTATAGCTTTGGGCTATGGTTATTTGGTTATAGGGTTATAGGGTTATAGGGTTATAGGGTTATACAAAATACGCCCAAGATTTATCCCCACATAACTTTATAACCACTTACGATCTTTGCAGTCTCCAGACTGCAAAACAATATCCCATGGTCTCCGACCATTTTCGATGGTCGGAGACCATGGGATACTTACATCAAGTCGTGAGACTTGATACATCAGCTCACACCTTTTTATTTAAAGTATACCAAACTTCCCCGGACCACAACCTTTCCCCATCCCTGTTTACCAACTGTTCGCTCAACCGAAAATAAACCACAAACCCTTCTTTCAATCCAGGGATTACCAAAGCCACTTTTTTACGATCCGAAGAGAGTTTGATCTCCTGAATTTCCAATTCTTCCAGATCCAACTTCGGCCCGCCGTAATGCCGGGTAGGCTCGTAACGCCATTGCTGAACCTGAAAGCCAGCAGCACTGATTTCCAGATCTGGATGCAAGGCCTCCGTCAATTCTATTTCAAAACCATTGCTTTGCACCCTCACGGCTAACATTTCAAAAGCACTTTCATCGGCAAATGCCAGGCGCTGCAATCCGTATTGATTGCCCCGCCAGCCCCAATTACCGTTCATCCCTACACCACCCACGTATAAAGCGCCGTCCGGCCCCCAGGCCAGCCGGTTGATCCCGGCTTCCAGCCCCTGCGTAAAGCGAAATACACAACCTTGCCACTGCCCGTTTATCTTTTCGAGGAAAGCACGTTTGAGGCCGCCGTGCGTTACCTCTCCGTACAGCATTTGACCCTGATAGGTTCCATTGGTAACGAATACCGGTTGCCCCGGCGAATTCCCGATTTCATCCTGCGGCATCCAAACCGCCGGCGGTGATATAACCTTGCCTTCGTAACGATCTCCCGTACCGTATTGGCAACCGTAGTAATGCCCTTCCTGAACGTGGATGATCTTACAGGCGGGCACCCATTGCCCCTGGTTTTCCGTAATAAAAAGATCACCCTGCGGACTAAAACCTATTCCGTTGGGTTGCCGTACTCCATCCGCTATTATGCGATAGCTGCCATCAAGCCTCATTTCGATCGCTGTGCCCCGGTCAGGCAATTGAACTTCGTGCTCCATTAGGCGCATAGCCAGACCCAAAGTGGCATAGAATGCCCCATCCTGGTAAGCCAATCCGTAGGAGAATTCGTGAAAATCGGCCGACACATCAAACCCATTACAGATGGTCCGATACTCATCGATAAGATAGTCCCCGTCCAGATCTATCAATTGCGTCAGTTCGTGCTTTTGCAATACAAAAATATCTTCTTCAACGACTTTTAAACCAAGGGGTTCGGAAAGGCCGGCGGCAATTCTTTGAATGGCGACTTGATTGGTATCGCCCGTTTCTACTCCCGAAAGCCGGTAGACCGCTCCGATAGAATCCCAGGTAGAGACCAAGAGGGAACCATCGGGTAAGAAGTCCATCCCCCCTACCCTGGGCTTAAACCAGCTTGGCCGAATAGTACTCAATTGCAAACTCGGATGCAGGCCTTCCAAAGCAGCTCCGAAACCTGGTTTTGTTGAAGGTCGTTCTGCTTCTGGTGCTGCTTTCCGCTTAGCTGATTTCTTTTTGAAAGCTGGGCGGGGTTTTAAGGATAAAATGTAATTTACCATCCGCTGTAAATTGCCTTCCGTAAGCTGCGGATGAGGGTTCATCACCGTTTCCCCCCAAACGCCTGATCCTCCACTTTTCACTTTTTGGACCAAGTAATCCAAATTATCTTCATTTTTCTCGTATCTGGCTGCTATTTGTTGGTAGGCGGGCCCGATAGTGTATTCCTGCATTTCGTGACAGGTATTGCAACCGCTGCGATCCAGCCACAGTAGATTGGCATTGTTCTCCGGTATTCGATCGACGAATTTGGGCATTGGCACCAAGTCCAGTTCATAATCGATCGTAGTGGTTTCATTATTAGCCAGTTGATGATCCCGGTAAAAAACTTCCAGGTCACCTGCCATTGCTTTCACCTCAAAAATCCGGCGAAATAAGGTTTGTTCAATGTTAAACAGGGGTTGTTCACTAACTTTTACCGTAGTTCCATCCGCCAGTACTAATTCACAATGTATTACAATAGGATCTTTTTGTAAGGAATATCCTTTGAATTGAACTTTGACCAATACACTTTCTCCCCCTTTGATAACCTTCCAGGCTGGATGATCCGGGTTTTCCTCCAAATAAGTATTCCCCCAGCTTTCGGGCTGAACGGTTTTGACGTTGTTAAAGGCCGCACCGTCCCAGTGGACCCCTCCCCTCCAAAGTTTGTACAGGCTACATTTTTCCGTATCGTAGGCCAAATATACATCATCTCCCACCCGGACCGTTGCCATTCGCGGCCTCTGATCCAATACGGAGCGGATAACCCTCGGTACTAACCAACTGCTAATATCCTGGTCTTGCATTTTTGTTTCGCAACCAGAGATAACGATAATGAAAAATAGTATTGGCAATGGTTTCATTGTCTGTGTAAATTAGTTTTGTCCGGCACGCTCTTAAGCTACCTCATTTAGAATCTAACTGTATTTACCTCTATAAGTGGATGGACAATAATAACTTAAACTTATGACTGGCTCTTTTTCCGCTATACTTCGTTAGAAATACTCGCCAGAACTGGGCTATGCCTGCGTTTTCCGCCTCGTCTAGCGAAAAAATAGCCGTGGTCATAAAACTTAACTCATCATTGTCCATCCACTTACTTGAGGCAATTTCAATTACCAAAAAGAACGCGAAGTTCTTTTTTCTTAGCGGTTCTTCGTGCCCTTTGCGGTGAGTAAAAGCCTTTGCCCCCCAAGTTTACCCGGCAGTACATCTAACCTCTGATATACATTCCATTACGCCTTCTCCCAGGCCTCACGCAACCAGTCCAGATCCTTTTTCATCGCCGCGATGACCTTTGGCTTTTCCATCGTCAAGGTTCTTTTTCCGCTGTTGGCCCCTCCCAAAGGGTATTCGTAATGCATAGAAACCGGCACTTGAATACCGTATTGTTTCAACAATTTGAAATAAGCATCGAAGTCCACCATCCCCTCTCCCAGGGGCATATTTTCCAGGCGCCAGCGGCCATTCTTCTCCGTCCACTTAAAATCTTTAATAACAATGGTATTGATCAGTGGGTGCACCAGTTGCAGGCCGTTTTTCCAGGAAGTTCCACTCTCCGCTACAGCGTGTCGAATATCATATTGACTTCCCAAACCTTGGCGATTTACGCCGTCAAGCAACTGCCATATCTCCCACATAGAAGCCCCTACGTAGTGGCCGGCATGATTCTGGTAACTTCCTTTCAGCCCTAATTTGGCACTGTACGCTGCTAGTTGCTTAGCCTTGCGGTTAAAACTCTTAAGTTCCTCCGGCATATTCGGCTCTTCCGAATACCTATAATACCCCAAACGGTAATACTTAATCCCCAGGTCTGCAGCCGTTTCCAAAACGCGTTTACTCCAGTCGCTCTCCACTTCGTTGATGTTGGTCACCATCATTTCACAAAGCAGACCGGCGGCACGAACGGCCTCTACTGCTTTCGGCAAATCCCGCTGTACATTTTCCGGTAAAACGTGCCCATTGGGCCTGACCGTCAGTTCTACTCCATCGAAGCCGATTTGAGCAGCGGTAGCTGCCGCCTCTTCGTAATCAAGAAACTGTAAATGTTTGGAAAAGACATGAACTTGCAGCGCCGGTTTTTTCCTTTCCTTTTCTTCAGTCGATGATAAAATATTTATTGCAAATGGTAATACAACTCCTGCCGGTATGGTTGTGAATAGGAATGTTCTTCTGGATAGCTGGTTTTTCATGTACTTATCAGTTTTTTTATCACATTTTAATAGGAATTTATAGATCGGAATGAATTCCGATCTACTATTCGTAGGGTAATTTCTGCACTAAATTTTCACTCTCCGTCGAAAGTAGTTTGGCCAATACGCCGTTCGTCCAACCAAAACCGTCCTGTACCGGGTATTCCCCTCCCCCTCCTTCTAAGCCCAGGTTTTCGACGTTGTATTTTTCGACCATTTTCCCCGTTTGCTGGTATACTTTTTCGTTTAGATCTACCCAACGGTCTTTGATAGTATTGGCTAATTCATCCTTTCCGTAGTTGTTTAATGCCCAAATGGTCATCCATTGCAAAGGCGCCCATCCGTTGGGGGCATCCCATTGCTGACCGGTATTCCGCAAGGTGGTCACTACACCGCCCGGCTTCAGAAATTTTTCCTGAATGGTTTGTGCACACTTGTCGGCCTGCTCCTGGGTAGCCAACTTAAAACTCATGGGAAAAACACCCGCTAAGGTATACCTTCCCGTGGATTGGCCGGCTACAAAATCATAATCCGTATAAAAACCCATATCTTCATTCCAACAATATTTTTGGATGCCGGCCTTGCGGTTATCGGCCTTTCCTACGTAGAATTGCTGTTTTTCCGTATTGTCCTGTTCACCGTATGCAAAGGCGATCGATCTTTCGAGGTGGTACAACAGTGCGTTCAGGTCTACCGGAATAATATCAGTGGTATGGATGGTTTCCAGGTTTTGCCCATCCGCTAACCAACGGGAAGAAAAATCCCACCCAGATTCCGCTCCCGCACGCAGGTGTTTATACATTTCTGCCACCGGACGTTCACTACGTTCCGCCGTTTCAACATCATCGGCGTACATTTCCGTTCTGGGGTAATCCCGGTTGTCCCAGTAGCGACTCAGCACCTGGCCGTCTTCCAACAAGACCACCCTTTTATACGCAGAGCTTTGACTCGTCAATTGATCAGCCCCTTCCATCCAAAAGGCGTATTCCCTTTCTAGTTGCGGCAAATACTTTCCGTATACTTCCGAACCTTCTTCTTCCGCTAAAATTGCCAGCATAAGCGCGAAAAAAGGCGGCTGTGATCTTCCCAAGAAATAGGTGCGGCTACCATTCGGAATAAATCCGTATTCGTCAATCAGATGGGCAAAATTATCTACCATATTTTGGATCTGATCCACTAAACCAGCAGATTGTAAACCCAACATCGTAAAATAACTATCCCAGTAATAGATCTCTCCAAATCTCCCCCCGGGCACTACGTAAGAATAAGGAAGCGGGATCCTGGTTCCCGCTTCTAAGGGATCCGGCTCTCTTTCCAGAATAGTCCACAATTCCGCAATATGTTCCTCAACGGACCGTGCAGTGTCGCTTTTGAAACCGGTAGCATATTGCTGAGGCAATTCAAAATTTTCTAACACGAAAGCCTTCAAATCAAAATCAGGTTCATCTTTCTGACTTTCATAAGCTTTCATTATCTCCGAAGGAGGTTGTTTAGGACTAGAATCCACGAAGGTCTTTCCGTCCGGAAATATCCGCTCCATTTGTACCGCAATCAATAAATCACCGTACAATTCCATCGGACTGCCCTGTTCAACCGTTTCCGGGTCTTCATTTTCTTCGGGAGTGGTACATCCTAATATTATGATCAACGAGAAACAAAGTGGCAAAAATAAACGCATGGCGTAGCAGTTTGGTCAGTTGAAATAAAGATAGGAAATATCTGGAATTGTAATGAGCAGTTGCAATGAGCAATGAACAATGAACAATGAACAATGAACAATGAACAATGAACAATGA
>CAZHNG010000289.1:0-8665 GCA_964533785.1 uncultured Saprospiraceae bacterium
TGATATTCAATGGATATCAATTTTTCAGAATAAATAAAATTTCCGTTGATTGTCGATTAGTTAGAATTTTTAGTCTAACTTCTAGAGTCTAGCGTAAAAGTCTAGTATTTTTAGCACAAATAAAAAATTAGTTATGAAAAACATCGACAGACGCCAGTGGCTAAAGGTTGCTGGTGCTACCGGCTTGTTCTCTCTCATTGGAGGTAAAGCTGCCGTAGCAGAACCCATCATTAGAAACCTTCAGCCCGTAAATACTTATAATGCTGATAATCCCATCCGGTTAAGTTCCAACGAAAACCCTTTCGGTCCTTCTCCTAAAGTCAGAGAGGCCATGGTTAAAGCTTTTGACTTAGGGTGTCGCTACACTTACGGTCACGAAAAACCCTTAAAGGAAATGATCGCCGAACGGGAAGGATTGACACCTGATCATATCGTCATTACCGGCGGATCACGTGAAGGATTGAATGTTTCCGGCCTTACTTTTGGGTTAAACAATCAGGAAATTATCGCTGCCGACCCTACTTACCAGGGATTGATGAGATATGCCGAAGAGTTTGGCGCATATATTCATCGTGTTGGTCTGGATGATGATTTAAACCACGACCTGGAGGCTATGGAACAACGCATAACGGCCAATACTGGTCTGGTATTCGTTTGTAATCCGAATAATCCAACGGGTACTTTATTGCCATTTGATCGCTTAAAGGATTTTGTAGAAAGCGTTTCCAACCGGACTATCGTCTTTTTAGATGAAGCCTATTACGATTACATCGAAGAAGAGGATTATCCCTCGGGTTCTGTTTTTGTGAAAGAGGGACATAATGTTATCGTATCCCGCACTTTCTCTAAAGTGTACGGACTGGCAGGCATCAGGATTGGCTACCTTATGACCCGTCCGGATATTGCGGAAAGATTAAACAAACGCTTGATGGCCAATACCAATATGCTGGCTATTTATGCTGCTATGACCGCCTACCAGGAAAAAGAATTCCACCAGTTGAGCTTGCAAAAAAATAAAGAGGCCAGGGAAATGATCTACGCAGCACTGGAGGACCTGGATTTACCTTATTATAAATCGCACACCAATTTTGTCTTCTTTAAGACCGGCCGCCCGATCCAGAAAGTTATTGACACGATGTTGGAAAAAGGAGTCCGCGTAGGCAGACCATTCCCTCCACTTACCAAATGGTGCAGGATCAGCACCGGTACGATGGAGGATACCAAGGCATTTTGTACCGCCCTTAAACAGGTGATGGCCTAATATGTATTACTTTCACTGCTCAATAATCACAGATGCATAATGAAGATCAATCTATTTTTTGCATTTTTTCCAGTTCTATTATCCGTTATGAATACTCAAGCCCAAAATGTCGATGATCTGCCTTACGCTGAAATACCGGAATACCCCGCAACCTATACTCCGGGGAATATCCTGGGGCGAATGGTCGACGGACTGGGATTCCGCTATTATTGGGCAACAGAAGGGTTGCGGGCCGAAGACCTGGAGTACCGGCCCAGTGAGGATGGCCGTTCTGTTTCGGAAACCCTGGACCATATTTTTGTTTTGGCCGCAGCGATCAAAATAACCGCTAACGGCGACGTGATCAAAAGACCTGGACCCGAAACTCCGGAGGACTTTACTACGCTAAGAAGAGAAACCTTGATGGCTATTCAATCCGCCAGTCAATCCTTTAAGCAAATGTCCCCAGAAGAAGTCGGACAATTACAGATCGTATTTCAACGGGGAGAGCGCACCTCAGAAGTCCCGCTCTGGAATTTGATCAATGGCCAAATTGCCGATGCGATTAACCATGTCGGGCAAATCGTTGCTTTTCGTAGGGCGGCTGGCAATCCGATCTATCCTGGGGTAAATGTGTTTATGGGGACGCGTCGTGAATAGAACACGGATTATAGGGATTGCGCAGATTTCACGGATAAAGGATTGAAACACGGATTATAGGGATTGCACGGATTTCACGGATTTTTTTTAAAGCCCTCAATACACTCAAATCCGTGCCATCCGAGTAATCTGCCTAATCCGTGTTCTGTTTCACCCCCCATTCTTCTTCCACCCAAATTCCCCCTCCTCATTCTGCTCCATAAAACCCTCGTCAACAAGGTATTCTACGGTTTTCAATACTTGATTTTGCCATTTCGGTGAAAAGGATTCAACAATTGCATCCAGTTGGAGGGCATCTCTTTTCAGCAGGAGGCGGATCTTATTTTTTAATTTGGTAAAGGTCGTTTCGTCGATACTGGTCTTTGTTCTGCCCAGGCAAACGTCGCAAATACCGCAAGGGCTACTGGTCTCTTCTCCAAAGTAGGCTAGTAATTGCTGACTTCGGCAAAGGGGTTGTTCGACGTAGGCGATAGCCTTTTGAATGCGGTCATATTGCCTGCGTTTTCGCAAATTGTAAGCTTTTTGGTCGATCGAAAGGTGGTCTGCAGTTACCCTTTCCTGCAAAAAGGTAAGTTGAGGTTTGTCTTTTTGGGGAATGTATTTGAGGATATTTTCTTTGTTCAAATGTAGGAGTTGCTGTTTAACCTCTGATGGTTTGATTTTCAGGAATTGAGCCAAACGGTTTTCGTGGATGAAAACAGGATGTTGGAACGCTCCCTGATAAGTTCGTAAAATGGTTTTTAGCAGTTTATCCAGTTTTGGGTTTTTTAATTGATAATCGTACAATTGGTCTTTATTGACTTTGATTTGAATGGAAGAGGGAACATAAATAGCCTCGCTGAGGGCGATCCAGTCGGCCTTTTCCAGGTGCTTCAGGCAATGGAAGGTTTTGACGGGTTCCAGATGGAAAGTTTTGCAGAAATGACCAATGTCAAAATCATAACTTTCGCCTTTACCGCTGCCGCTTGCTAACTGAAAGTAACTGCTTAATGCCCGGTATACCTGTCGCATTTCATCTACGGCTGGGAAGGATAGTTCGTATTGTCTGATCAACCGCTGCTTATCTGCTTTATTGTAAAGTAAAACGGCGTAAGATTTTTCTCCGTCTCGGCCCGCACGGCCGGCTTCCTGGAAATAAGCTTCAAGGCTATCCGGTAGATCGAGGTGAACAACTACGCGAACATCAGGTTTGTCAATGCCCATACCAAAAGCATTGGTGCTGACGATGACCCGGGTTTTATTATTCATCCAGTTTTCCTGTTTCTGGCTGCGGACGGCCGCGTCGAGGCCGGCGTGGTAGTAATCAGCAGAAATACCTCGTTGTTGCAGGTATAGGGCGGTTTCTTTTGTTTTGCGACGACTGCGCACGTAGACGACTCCCGAACCTTTTACCTTGTGAAATATTTCGTAGAGTTTTTCGGGTTTAGCTTCTTCGGCCAATACGGAATAGGATAGGTTGGCCCGCAAAAAACTCTTTTGGAATAGGTTCTCACTTTTAAACTCCAGTTTTTCCTGAATGTCCACTACTACTTCGGGCGTTGCGGTAGCGGTGAGGGCAAGTACGGGGGTGTCAGGGATAAGTTTCCTTACTTCGGCGATCTGCAAATAAGGAGGGCGAAAGTCGTATCCCCACTGCGAAATACAATGAGCTTCGTCAACCGCCAGTAAATTGACCTTCATTTGGGCAATTCTTTCGCGGGCCAGGTCCGTTACCAATCGTTCGGGCGATAGATACAAAAAACGGATGTTCCCGTAAATACAATTATCCAATATCCGGTCAATATCGCGGTAGTGCATACCCGAATAAATGGCGACAGCCGGAATGTTACGCCGGCTTAACTGCTGGACCTGATCTTTCATCAAGGCGATAAGCGGAGAGACTACGATGCAAATACCCGGCTTACAAAGTGCCGGAACCTGAAAGCAAATGGATTTTCCTCCGCCAGTGGGCATCAAAGCCAGGGTGTCTTTTCCCTCCAGTACCGAATCAATAATTTCTTTTTGTAAAGGGCGGAAGGCCGGATATCCCCAGTTTTGCTGTAAAATCTCGAGTGGCGATCTTATTTCCGTAGGCTTTTGATTCGTTCCCTCCTGCTTCCGTTCCATCGCATCAGCTTTTTCGTTTCAAGTAATAATACGTTTCCATCTGTGCCCGGATGGCAATATCCGATCCGCCGGTCAGGTGTTTATTGCTTAAATTTTCGTCGATGACCCTGGCTTTGACATTGTCCGTCAACTGAATATTTAGAATGTCCTTTATTTCATTTTTCAACCTGGGATCATAGATTGGGAAAGCTGTTTCCACCCTGAAACTCAAATTTCGAACCATCCAATCGGCGGAGGATAGAAAAATACATTCTTTGCCGGCATTCAGAAAATAAAATATGCGGGAATGTTCGAGAAAACGGTCAACAATGCTGCTGGCTTTGATGTTTTCGCTCATCCCTTTTTTACCCGGGACCAGACAACAGATGCCGCGAATGATCAACTGGACTTCGACACCCGCGCGGCTGGCATCGTACAGTTTTTCGATCATGGTTTTGTCCTGGAGGCTGTTGAGTTTTAAAATGATCTTAGCCGGTTTACCCATTTGGGCCTGGGCGATTTCGAAATCGATCAGTTCTTCCAATTTGGACCGTAAATTAAACTGTCCAACCAGTAAATGTTGGAAACCATAGTGCGGCACGTTGACCGTTTCCAGAAAGGAAAACACTCTAGCTACTTCATTTACGATTCGTTCATCCGCCGTAAACAATCCTAGATCGCTGTAAATTTTGACCGTTTCTTCGTGGAAATTTCCCGTTGACAGATAGCTGTACATCTTGGGACCCAGAATTTCCGATCGCCTGATCAGTGCCAGTTTGGAATGTACTTTAACACCGGGGAAACTGTAATGGACATTAACACCGGCTGCTTTGAGGTGTTCTCCCCATTCCAGGTTGGCTTGTTCGTCAAAACGAGCCTTGACCTCAATGAATACACTTACCTGCTTACCTTTCCGAACTGCTCTTTTTAAAGCTTCCATGATCTGTGAATGCCTTGCAACTCGGTACTGGATGATCTTGATATGGGTAACCAGAGGGTCACCGGAAGCATTTCTGAAAAACTCTATAACCGATTTGTAATCGTGGTAGGGAAAATGTAATAAATGATCCCGCGCCTGAATAGCTTTAAAAATATCATCTGCTTCTTCAATGGGTTGGTAAGGAAGATGTTGCCAATCGGGGTATTTGAGTTCACTGTGGTTGAAGGTCGGGAAATTGACGAAGTCAAAATTATTGTGGTAGCGGCCTTCCTGTAAAATATCATAGTCTTCTAACCCCAGAGCTTCTTTCAAGTAATCCAGCAGTTCAGATGGCATCGTTCGGTCGTAGACGAAACGAGATGCCGGACCGACATGCCGCTTTGACAAGCTGGACTTAATTTTTTGGATCAGATCACCCGAAAATTCATCATCAATGTACAATTCAGCATCTCTCGTTAGTTTTACTGAAAAAGAATCAATGATCTCGTATCCGGGGAACATCCAATTGAGATTGTACCTCACGATATCGTCCAACATGATAAGATCATTCCGTCCATCGGTAGAAGGCAGGGTAATAAAGCGAGGCAAGACGTCGGATGGGATCTTTACAATAGCGTATTGAATACCATTTTTCGAGGATTTTTTATCCTTCAATAATATACTCAAGTAAAGAGAAGCATTACTCAAAAACGGACGCACCTTGTTTTTTACCAATAAAACCGGTTGTACGTAAGGAAGCATCCTTTCCTGGAAATAATTACTAACAAACTCTTGTTGTATCTCATTGAGGTCACGCCACCGATTGAAATATATATTGTGATCTCTCAATTCAGGAATGATCTGTTCATCAAAGATCCTATTGAAGATTACCTGTTGTTCATTGACGATTCGCTGAACTTCTTTGACCGTAGCTTCAGCCGAAAACTCCAATTCTCGCTCTGCTTTGTTCTTAGCCCTTAGAAGGTTGCGGTGGTTTGCCATTCTTACCCGGAAAAACTCATCCAGGTTTGAGGAATAGATAGCAAGGAATTTGATCCGCTCAAAAAGAGGAACGGTTACGTCCATCGCTTCTTGTAATACGCGAAAATTGAACGATAACCAGCTGATATCACGGTGGAGGAAACGAAAGCCTTTCTCCCGGTGAACCATTTCTTTGCTCAAATTGAAATCGTATTCAATTAAGTTGTTGTCTTTGGATTGTTTGATGCTCATCTGACGAAAATAGGAAAATAATGTCGAATTTAATGGTAATAAGTAAGACTGCAGATTCTACAGGCTGCCCAGAAGCTACCTGCCGGCCACTGGTAACGGCAGGCGGGGACTCTAGACCGTGTGTGATTGATCCCGATTGCTATCGGGAGTGAGTTGTGTGTGTTTATAGGCACGGACATTAAATATTGATTGTGATTGTCGAAGTCTCCAGACTTCAATACTTATTAGACAAGTCTATTACTTAAAAATTAAAAAAGGTACAAATTCTTCATCCGTTTTACAAAGCTGAATTGTCAGAGAGACAAATGACTGCTTAGCTATTCAGTAATTGACTCATTTGTAAAACAATTTTTAATGAAAAATTTTGTAATCATGAATTTATTTAGTTTTGTTTTTCTGTTATTTTTTCTTTTTGCTTGTTCCGATGAAGAGGTGCCAAACCTGGAAACAGATAGGAAGGAAGCTCTCCAGAACCTTTCCGGAACATACATGGATAAAACTCCCTACGCTTACGGTAATGCCTTTGGGCAAAGGATCTTCACCTTTGATAAAGGGACTTGGACACTAAGGTTTACCCTTGCCCTTGACCCAAACCTTGAGCAACAAGTATTTGAATTTAGAACCTTTGGCACTTATGAGGTATTAAATGAATTTACCGAAGTGACTGATGCGTTCAATGCATTATTTCTTGAAGAGAAAAAATTCCTTACCCTAAAGACAGATAACCCTCAACTTATTGAAGCTTTTGGTTTTTCAACCTGCAATCTTGTCAAAGATATAGAAAAGGATATTTCCGAAAGTGGTTGTGCTTTGTGGGCTGCGGTAGAAGAATGTAATCAAGACCACGATTTACTCTCCCTGGATAAAGATGGATTGCTTTATTTTGGAGTTCGGCCTGCGGATAATAATATGTGTACTGCGGATCGAAGGCCTGACGGAAATATTCGATCAACGTTGTGCATTGGTTAATAAGAATGGTATTTGCCACCAATGCTCGGAATTAAATGGATGGTTTAACCCCAAACAAAATCAGCAAGAGGCAAAGATGAAAATCAGGATGGTTAGAGATGCCAAAAAAATAGATAAGAAAGCTTTGTTTAAAATGAGAACAGCGTTGGTTAAAGCCATCAATCCGCTGAAGTCAAATGGCAATGAATTGCAGGAGGTGCTGTTGGATTGTAATCGGATGGCGATGGGGGAGGTGGAACGCGGATAACACGGATTTGGCGGATTTTCGCTGATCTGTACTTGATTTTAGCCTGGATTATTCATGGGTTCTTCGTAGTAGATTAACTCATGAATAATCTGGGTTAGGCTCCCACCTTTTAAGTACTCACCCCCCAGATCTGCGACTATCCGCGCCATCTGCGTCATCAGCGTTCAATCCTGGTGTATTTTTATGAACCTGAACTAGATTAAGTATTCTGCCTCTAATACCCCAGTACGATCTGCGACTATCCGTCTTATCCGCGTCATCCGCGTTCCATCAGATGGCACACCAGCAAACCGCTCCCTGCCGCCCGTGGTGTGTGATAGAAAGGTGAAAGGGTAATTTTTGTTCCTTGTAATAAGCAACAGGTACTCCATTTTTCTTTAGAATACGGATTGAATTGGTTTTACAGGTACTGTTTTTATGAAGACGGTTAGCAAGTGTTTGATAGCAGAGCCGGCTTTGTTGTTGTGGTTGATCATTGGGGAACTTCAAAAAAGAATGCTGCATTTTGGACAGGAGGGCGGGGTCAACCGAGACAAAAGCATAGATATACCGGTTATCAATTAGAAGCCGGCCAAAAAGGATTTGGTCACCATGGATAACTTGAAATGATTGGTGAGCCTTGCTATCTAAAGCATCAGCAAAAGTTACTGAAAATTCTTTTGGACGAAAAGGAGGAATAGGTTCTTCTTTATAGGCCGCTTTGTAAGCACTTTCTTTAGCTGCCCAGGCACTCCACAAATAAAGAAAAGGCGCCGCATGGTTTTTAAAACACTCCGTCTCTTTCACATCCAATACCTTACCTGCAAACTTTTTTAACCTTAGCTTGTCGTATTTTAAGAGTGCTTTGATGAAGATCAGATCATTGCCGATCATGCTTTGGCTTTGATTTGCTCCGTAATTACGTCGATAGCATCTTTAACCGTAAGCATTTTTTCGGCTTGTTCATCATCAATTTCGATATCGAACTCCGTTTCAACGTCGATAATAATATCCACCAGGTTGGCAGAATTGACTTTTAAATCTCTTAATAAATCTGTATCAGGATTGATATTATTAAAGGCTTCGTGATCCTGAACATAGGGTTCCATAATGGTTCGCAATTTCTCCTGGATAGCTTCTCTAGTCATCATAATTTGAAAAATAATTTTAGGCTATTAGATATTTGGATTTTTGACCTAGACACTAGACTCTAGAAAACAAAACGCTCATATTCAATGGATATCCATTTTTCAGAATCAATAAATTTCCGTTGATTGTCAAGTAGTTAGAATTTTTAGTCTAACTTCTAGAGTCTAGCGTCAAAAGTCTAGTA
>CAZHNG010000290.1:0-8612 GCA_964533785.1 uncultured Saprospiraceae bacterium
GTATAAAATTTGCCGCTTGTAGCCGTTTGATGATCCCGCCGAACAAGTCTAATAACTAGGACTGCAGATGCCAGGTTGCATGAGATTGGAGATGAGTGATTTGGGATTATCAGTAGAATAATTCTCTAGTCAATCTCTTTAATCGGAATAAGTTTTAACTCGAAGATTACTAACTAAAATATCATCCAGGTACAGTTTCTGGCCATGCTGGTTTTTGATCAGTAAACGTCCTTTCCAATATTTATTTACCCTGTTCGGTACTTTCACTCTAAAGGTGACGGTATCCCAAATGCCTGCTTTTCCTGCCGTCCAGATCGAATAATTATCGTTTCCGATGTGGCTGGAAATTTTGAGGGTTTTTTCCTTCCTTACCTTTCCTTTTTTATCCAGAAACTGAATGCCGAAGCGAAGACAGCGGTCACGTTGCCAAAACTGGTCAGAGGGGTGCATGTAAGTACCCACTTTTAATTCTATCCAATCTCCGCTCCTAATATCTTCTCCTAGTTGAAAAAGAGGGAAATAGCTAATTTCTTCATTACGGGTTAGGTAAGCATAGTTACCTGAATGCTTTATGTTGGTAACAACAGCCATTTGGTGGTTAGTAGCTTCGAAGTTTTCGGAATACAGAGTATCTATAAAAGTCAATTCAGCGGAATCAATTTGGACTTCCTGGGTATCATAGGCGACCAGGGACCTTTTCGTAGGCTTCACCAGCCCTAGTGTTTCGTAATAAAACCCAGGATTCCCACGCTCTGACCAAATAATACCTTCACGCATCTGCCAGGTTTGGAATAGGTTGAGCCCGGTAAAAAACAGAAAAGCAAAGAAGGGTAGCCAGGCAAGAAAGCGACGCTTGAGTAACTCTGTGTAGCAAGCGGCTAATCCAAAAGCAAGTAAGGGATATGTCTCTACCATCGGACGGGAGCCCAGGCCTGGAAAATAACTCCAAGCATAATAGGAATAGTGAATGTAAACGTGCAATCCTACAAATAATAAAAGAGGGAGTACTATTGCTTTAGTATATCTTGCTAACATGAACAGACCGATCATACTAAAGGCCATAACCGGCGTATAAATAAGCCAACCGTTTCTAAAGTGGAACCATCCCTTCCAGATATTAGGCTGAAGAAAGTTAAAGCCTTCTCCCTGATATGGATTGAATACTAGTTTTCCACTGACATACTGCCAATAAAGAAATTGTACCGAAAAGACCAGTAAAAAACCAATTATTGCTGGGAGCAATAAGAGGTATTGTTTGGCAAAAAAATGAATTCTATTCTTGAATTGAGACCAGGTGGTTATTCCCCACAGTAGCGGAATAAGTGCACTGATAAGCTCCGGAACGCGAGTTAAGGTAATCAAGCCTACTGTTCCGCCAATAGCAAGACTTTTTATCCAGGTTGGTTTTTCATAAAACGCGATGGTAAAAAACAACAAAAGGCAATAGTCAAAAAATAAAAAGCCGTGAGCCATGGTTACGTAGGTAGACTGAAAGAAAAGATTGGTTGCCAAAGCAATGGTGAGCACAACCAGAGCGGTGACCCTTTTTGAGAAAAAACGTTCAAGGATACTTATCAATAGAAAGAAGCCAGTAAGCACGTAAAAGATGGCTGATAAGCCCGTGACTAATAAGTATGGCTTACTCCAACCGTTGGCAGGAAAAGTTTTTGAACAAAGGGAGTAAGCATGCGCAATTAGAAAAAAGGGAGCTTCCATTACCGGCACTCCCAGGGTATATTTTATGTAACGTTTACCTTTTGGCGTGAGCCTGATACCGTATGGATCTTCGCGCGGGTCTTGTGTTTTAGGGCTAGTTTCCAGCAATGTAGAAATGCTTGTATCGTAATCACCGGTGTCACCATTAATAAAAAATGAAACGAGGTGCAGGTAATAGCCATTAGAATCTCCAAAATAAAGGGTTGTTTTCCAACGGTCTAATAGGACATAACCACTGATGTATACAATTACAATGAACAGTAGTAATAGAACACGATGGTTTTTCATCTGAAGCTATTTCAACAAATACAGGTCACCCCTTCTGGAAGTCACGGCACCACTGATCTATAAAATTTTATCCCAATGCAAATAAGTAGGGTTACTTTCTTTTCCAGGCAGTTGGTCTTTGAGCATTTCAAGGTATTTGACTTTCTCTCTTAAGAAAGTGCTTTGTTCCTTTTCAATAAATTGATTAACCGCTGCTTTCTCTTCAAATGACATAGATCCGTCTTCTTGCAGGACATTCATTAAATAATCAATACCGTCACTCCATACTTTCATCGCAGATAACTGGCACATCAGGAAATAGGTCTCTACTGCCGGCACGGCAGGTTTTACTTCAGCCTTAGCATTTTCTAAAACCAACATGGCTTGTTCAATTTTTGAAGATTTTTCTGCTTCTAGATTGTGGATCTGTGTCATGAAGAATTGCTTGGCTTCTTCCGTATCGTCATTCAGCTGGCTTTTGCGGTTAAACAGTTCATCATTGACCTGGTCAGTTAAGATCAGCCCTTCCATAGCGACCATAACGGCTTTATCCCGGGGCATATAAAGACCCGCCTTTTCATAACTTCTGAATAGTTGCAAAGCAGCGTTAGCGGAGCTATCAGCTTTGGCATAGCGTTTCAGTTTCCATTCGCAAAGTGCTTTAAGGGCGTAGGCGTTGGCAAGTACGGAATCTTTGCGTAGCCGGCCTTTTTGTTTTAGCGCTTCTTTTACTTCCGCATAAGCCAGATTGTAATAGCTACTTGGAGAAATGGCATTAAAGTTATTGAAATCAAAAACAGATTTGTTTTCAATATTTGCTCCTTTGCTGAATAGATCCTGTGCCCGGTCTAATGGAACCAGCGAAGCACAACTTTGTAGCGCAATTATCAAGGCTACTACTAACGTTCTTGTAATGAGGTTAAGCATAATTGAGGTTTATTATTGTCATCTAGGTTAAACAAAATCATTTTGACTTTCCAAAGCTATTAGCAACTCTTCGGTCGTATTTATTACGTTCCTTACGTATAGATCAATAGCAGACTTCAGGTTTTTTAGTACCTGATCGACGGCTGATTTTTCACCATTGGTTTCGGTAAGCGAAGTGAGGAAAAAACTGATCAATTCATTGAATACATCTGCTTGGGTAAGGTTCCACTTTGTTTCTTCCTTGAGATTTTCATCGTAGAGAATGATGAAGAATGATTCCAGCGAATATTCAATAACCAATTGTTTTTGCAAACCAGGCTGTGTTTCGATGGAAAGTGACAATTCTTTTTTAACAGAAGTGGCCTGAAACGCCTCTTCAACAAGATAACGGATGACAAGGTAAGGGATTTTTTCTCTGCTAGGAATAGACTCCAGCGCAACAAAAATGGATCGGAGGACTTCAAATACGTCTTTGGTTCCATTACGAACCCAAACTGGATGAGAAATAACCTTTTCAAAAACAAGATCAATGATATCCAACAACTGGTAATCCGTCAACGAAGGCTTCCACTTACCGACGCTTGGCGGTTGTGAAACAGCTTCCAGTATTTGTTGCAAAGCAAAAACCAACAAATGCTCAGTCTCTTCTTCCTTTACATCGATCAGTACGTCAAGATTACCAGAAGTATTTTTGAGTACCAGCCTTATAATTTCCGGCAATAAATTACTTCTTTCCAGGGAAGTAGTACGGAGGGCATGTGCGGTGTCTGAAATAATTTTCACAAAGAAGTCATCTTTAACAATGAGTTCGGTATGTTCATCAAGGACTACGATCGCTGAATCAATAAACTGATCCGCTAAAGTGCGGCTGAAACCGGCAGAATAATCGATTCCCGAATCTTCAAACAGCAAAAGCTGGATCAATATTAACCCTTTTTTGTTGGGATTTGCGCGTAGCACGGAGGCTAAGCCATAATCGAGTATATCAGCGAGTAGTTCGAATTTACTATTATCAGCAGTGGCCGGATTTTTGTAAACGAAGGAGAAGATCAGGTCAAGGGCTTTGTCGAGGATAGCCACTTCGGTTTGCCCATCTCCCCATTTAACCAGGTTAAGTACACGATTGCTGGTAGCAACGGTGCGCAGGTTTAGCTCTAATAGCCAGTTGAGGGTATCATGGCTAAAGCGTTGTTGTTGTGGTATGTTGCCCAGTGCATTTAAAGTTGTCCCCAAAACGGTAGATAATACGGAAGTGTTTTGGTCTTCTGTTTTCACAAGCCACTCGGGGTGGGCGATTATGTCATCAGTAAGGCTATAAACAATGTCGAGAATCTGGGTATTAGAAAGGTTGAATATCCATTCCCCGGAGACGGGATCTTTCTGTGCAAGAACACCAAGGATTTGCTGCAGAGCATTGACTAACAGGTTTTCAGCGCCTTCTGGTGTTTCTTTCCAGAATAAGTCAACACTGAGAGAGGCTTTTTCAATGATAAGACGAATAAACTCTGGTGCCAGCCCGGGGCGGTCAATCCCGGATTGGGCCATGGCCAGGCTCACCTCTTTTATAATATTTTTGATCCCATCTTGATTACTGATTAATTGAGGATACTCTGAAAGGGTAGTAAATGCACTTTTGATGATACCGTCCAAAGCGTCGATCGTGAATACCTCTTTTAAATTAATACCCGAATGGTCATCTTCCAGGATAGTATCGAGTAAGGCTAAGCCGGTATTCGAAACCAATTGACTGGCGCCTTCATTGGTACCGAATAGTTGCCTGGTATTCGTGAAGGTGTACTCTCCGGCATTTTTGATAAGTCCCCTCAGAATTATTTGTCCCCAATTGATGATTTCCTCCCGCTGGCTACGGATCATTCCTTCATCAATTTTGCCGTATATATCGTTTGCAACTCCCTTGGCAGCAGCTTTGATTAAATTTTGTAATTGCTCGTCCCCCACAATTTCCGGCGCCAGCTCATTAACTGATTCTGCAGCAGCAGCAAAAAGACGCGGCATCAGGACATGAGAAATTCTTCTTTTTAGTTTATCGTCTTCGGCAAAATTAATTTCATCGAGTGCTGAAAGAAAGTGCTTGATGGCCCTACCGTGCGCCGAATGAACATTAATGGCACCGGGAACTTGATGGAAATAATCGATTCCCAGTTCAATAATAGACCCTGCCACTAGTTGTAAAGCTGAAGTCCTGGTATACCGATCATTTTGCCATTGTTTAAGGTGTAATATTTGCAAGGCTTCCTCTTCAGAAATATTTGGTCCGCCGGTATTATCAATCGTCAATTCAAAGAATATATCATAATATTCCCGGTATTCTTCCAGTTCCTCTGCACTTAAGCGTTCTCTTTTGGCCTTTTCGTGTAGCAATTTAAGTCTTTCTGTTTCTTGAAATTTCAGGAAATTTTTGCCGGCTGCCTCAAAAAAGAAAGCAATTTTAGTTTCATTGGCATTACTATCAAAAGAAGGTAATGGAAGAATGAGTTCTTTACTCTGCAGTTTTTGGGCGTAGGCTCTACGGAAACGCGTTCCCAGTCTGATTGAAGAATTAATGGCAAAAAGGATCGCATTAGCGGAGATGGTTGATGTAGCCATGAGATGCTTAGGTTTTTTTGCTTTATTTTGATGATATTATATGCGTCAGCTTAACTAATGGGTAGCAATACCTTTTTCCATCGGTTAGGCTGGCCTTATTGAAATTTTACGGATGGAAAATTGGGGAGTTACTTAGTTTCGAATATGAAGTCGAGTTATACGAAATTACACTTTTACGAATTCGGGTCTGGTTAATGCCAGCAGCATAAGATCGGCTAAATCTCCGGATTTGAGCCGGTAGTGAGACCGGAGATCTCCTTCGCGCCTGAAGCCGCATTTTCGTACCAATCTTTGGCCGTTATAATCATCTGAAAGGGTGGTGAAAAAAATTTTCTCCATTTGCAATTGTTGAAAAGCAAATTCTAGTGTAGTGTAGAGTGCCTCAGTCATGATACCCTGCCCGCTAAAAGATTTATCAATTAAGAACTCCGTTTGAGCTTTTGGCAGGTTCCAGTCAATATCAAAAAAACGAATAAATCCAATTAGCTGAGCCGTTTCTTTATCCCAAACGCCAAAACTGAATTCTACCTGTAATAACCATGAAGCAAACTTATTCCTAACAAAAAATTCCGCATCTTTGATCGTCTTGATATGTTTTACCTTTTCAGCGTGATAATCGCTTAACCAGCTGATGTTATTGTTCAATAATTCGAAAACTACTTCACCATCATTTTCACGGAACCGGCGAACTACGGTGCGTGCCGTTAGGAGAGCGGTATCTACACTAAGTAATCTTTCTTGCATTTTAAAACGCTATTGTGCTCTAAAGTTAGAAAATTCTCTTGATTAAGAGTTGTTTTGGGAGTTATTATCTCCGTTGTATTGACAAAACCGTAAACCCATCGGTTTTGAGCCATTCATATGGCACCAAAAGAACCAGCTCAAAAAATATTTCAATAGCACTTATTTGTTTTACAGGTAATTTTGCTTTGGCAAAACATGAAAATACACCATTCTGAGCATACTTTTGTGTTAATGGGGCGTTTAGTTCTTTTGCATTAGAAAAAGGTATTGATCTCAGGTCGGTCCTAGTCCATTGAATTCATGATGAAACTATTTGAAAACGGAAAAAGGAGGATGCTGCTGCGGCAAATGATTTGGATAATGAGCGTTTGGCTGTTTATCGGAATCCTGGATGCTTTAAATACCTACGCAGTTGCCGAAGGGGTGCTGCTGGAAGCTAATACCAACTACAATTGGCCAAGGTTTCTGTCCGTGAAAATTATTACCGCTTTATTTGCCGGTATTTTCTCCAGCATCATTTTATTATTTTTTTTAAGAGATCAATTAAGAGGTAAATCATTTGGCTTCGCCTTATTGCTCAATAGTTTGGTAATTTCACTGTTGAATTTTGGCATCATTGCTCTGGCCCATCACTATCTTTTGGCTATTGATTATAGTAGAACCCCGTTCTTCTTTAAAAGCCTGGTTCTATGGACTATCGTTACGATTTTGACAATAGTTTTTTTACACGTCAATGACAAATACGGCCCCGGCGTATTGCTTAAATTACTGTTGGGGCGTTATCATTATCCACGTGAAGAAGAGCGTATTTTTATGTTCGTCGATTTGAAATCGTCTACCACTATCGCAGAAGAGTTAGGACACGTACAATTCTTCAATTTATTGAATGATTTTTTTCGTGATTTGACCGATCCCATCATCAATACTAACGGCGAAATATATCAATATGTTGGTGACGAGATCGTTATCTCCTGGACCATGTCAAATGGTCTGAGAAAAGCGAATTGTATTCGTTGTTTTTACAGTATGCTGGAAGCCATTCAACGCAATGCAGATGATTACCATTTGAAGTATAACCTCGTACCAGAATTTAAGGCGGGGTTACATTGTGGACTGGTTACCGTTGGTGAAATTGGCATCATCAAAAAAGACATTGTCTTTTCCGGGGATGTAGTGAATACAACAGCTCGCATGGAATCACTCTGTAATTTATACGGAGTGAGGTTGCTGACTTCTAAAATACTATTAAATAAATTACAACTACCACCGAATGATTATCCAACAGTTCGAATGGGAATCATTGAACTAAAAGGAAAAATAGAAAAAGTAGAACTCTTTACTTTTGCGGATAATCTGCTTATTGATAATCCACGGCCCGTATTCTCAACCTAATAAGAGAACCATTTTTCTTAATTTAACAAGAATCAGCTTTCATTAAAATAGTAAATTCAATGCGTAAAATGTTCCTGTTTTTTATAATCGTTCTTCTTTTTTCTTGTCAGAACGCTGCACAGCAATCAACCGAAAACGCTATGCAGGAGGATATAGCAATACCTGATTCATCTTCCGAAGAAATTACAGAATACAATGAACAGGATTTGAACTACCTGATGGGAAAATTCGATCCTGCTGCGGACAGCAATTTTATAAAGATTGATCTACTTTATGCCGACCGGGAAGGCAGGTTTTTGCACAAAGAGACCTATTCCGCTTTTTTGAAAATGTACGAAGCCGCAAAAGCGGATGGCATCAATTTAAAAATCATTTCTGCAACACGTAATTTTTTTGACCAAAAATCCATCTGGGAAGCCAAGTGGACTGGACAGCGTAAAGTAAGCGGTATGGACTTGTCCAAGGAAATGCCCGACCCCAAAGAGCGTGCTTTGAAAATATTGGAATACAGCTCTATGCCTGGAACTTCCCGACATCATTGGGGAAGTGACATCGATCTTAATGATTTAGAAAATGCGTATTTTGAAGAAGGTGAAGGCTTGAAAGTATACCAATGGCTCCTTGACAATGCAAGTAAATACGGGTTTTGCCAACCATATACCCCAAAAGGTGCGAAAAGACCAAACGGCTACAATGAAGAAAAATGGCATTGGTCTTATCTGCCGATCGCCAGCCCCCTAACGGAAATGGCCCGGCAAGCCTTAAAAAATGAAATGATTGAAGGGTTCGCAGGTGCTGAAGCTGCTCCGCTCATTGACGTTGTGAACAATTATGTCCTGGGTATTAACGAGGAATGTAAATAATACTATTTTTAATATACTTGGACTTTTGACGCTAGACTCTGGACGCTAGATTTTAGACAACAAACCGCTGATATTCAATGGATATCAATTTTTCAG
>CAZHNG010000291.1:0-8607 GCA_964533785.1 uncultured Saprospiraceae bacterium
TAGCGTCTAGCGTCTAGCGTCTAGCGTCTAGCGTCTAGCGTCTAGCGTCAAATTAAGACTTATTCTGCTGATTCATTATCGAGTATAATTCATCCAGTTTAGGCGACAGAATGATTTCCGTACGCCGGTTAAGCGCTTTTCCTCTGTTGGTGCGGTTGGAAGCTACCGGAGCATATTCTCCTTTACCCGCCGCAGTAAGTCTGGTAGGATCGACACCGTAGCGAGTTAATAATTTTACAACTGAAGTCGCGCGATTCACGCTTAGGTCCCAGTTCGTTGCAGCACTACCATCGGCATCCGTATGTCCTTCGACCGTAATATCAACATCCTTGTTGTTAACGATAACTGCAGCTACTTTTTGCAAGGCCGATTGACCTTCGCGGTCCACTCGGTCACTTCCGGAAGCAAACAATAATTCCTGACTTAGGGATAAATAAATCCGTCCGTCCTTTTCAGTTACCGTAAGATCAGTATCAGAAAAGCCCATTAAAGTTTCCCTGATGCTGGCTCTCAACTTTTCCATGCTGGCATCTTTGGCCTGCAACATTTGCCGCAACTGCCGGATTTGTTCTTCTCTTTCTGACAAGCTGGCATTATAATCATATTGAATGTTGCCGAGTTGGGTTTCTTTTTTGTAGAGTTCGTATTCCATTAAAGCGACTTCATTCTCTTGTTTCTCCAGCGCTTCTTGCTGAGCGGACAATTGAGATTGCAAACTCAGTTTTTCGTAGTAGCGGGTAATGGAGTCATTACTTCTTTGAGAGATCAGTCTATTGTATTTCGCCAAAATTTCTTCATTATTTCTAATCAAACTCTCATTAGCTACCGCAATTTCCTCTAATTCCCGGGTGGTTTGTTTGAGCAATAACTCCAACTCCCGGTTTTTATCGATCAACTCCTGATTCGCAATGGAAATTGAATCTACTGCCTCCGCTTCGGATTTGTAATAATCCCTTACCTCCGCCAATTCACCGTATTGTTTTTGGGTAACGCAGCTAGCGAAAAGAAGAGCACAGGTGGCAACTTGTAATAAATTAGAAAATGAAAATCTCATAGATAATTGTAATTGTGTTTTACAAAAATAATTTTTTTTGGGATATGTCAGGAAATACCGGTTTGAGGAGTTCCTCAAACCGGTATTTCCTGACTGGCCTTCAGATTTACTTAACGCTTTTTTAACAGTTTTTCGTTTAAACGTCGATATAAACCTTAAGTCAAAGCAGCAAAATCATCAAAATAACAATTAAAATCAAGAAGATTATGAAAATCAAGGCATTTTTAATTGCAGCTGTATTACTTATCGGTTTCGCTGGTGTTAGTTACGCACAAACGGCTACCCCCAAAGTAACGAAAAGACAAGTTAAGCAAAAGAACCGCATCAAGGATGGTGTCAAAGACGGCGAACTGACCAAAAGAGAAACGGTAAATGTTGCCAAGCAACAAAAACGCATCAACCGTTCCAAAAAAGCGGCCAAAGCGGATGGCAAGGTTACCAGAAAGGAACGCGCCAGACTACACAAACGCCAGAATAACGCCAGCAAAAATATTGCTCGAAAGAAGAATAATGAGCGGGGGAATAATTAGGAAAACCAGTTAGCGGATTTGTAAGTATTGTCACTGGTCATGAAAATGTTGCGGGTTGAAAAACCTTCAACTCGCAACAAACCTCGGTGTTAAAGCAAAAGCTGATCAAAATTCGGGGTCACTCGTCTAGTTGATTAATGCGATTACCTGAATATTTTACAAAGGTTTGAAGTGCTGTTTTGCTCCATTGATGGGATCATTTTTGAATGGCTTCTTTCAACGTAGCGGTACTGACCATATGGTGGGAAGTATCAAAAACGGATTGGCCGTTTTTGATTACGATAATTTGTGGAGATTGATGAATAACCTGATAGTGATCTGCAACAGCATTAGAGATAGGGCGGTAAGAAAACAAGTCGAGGTAATAAAAATCCATATCATCACTGCTAAAATCCCAATTGCTTTCCAGTTGGTATTTTACCATTGAGCTGATACCGCAACGGGTGCTGTGTTTAAAAATGACTACAATTCTGGATTTTGAATCCTCGTCAATATCATTCAACTGTTCCAGCCGGGTCAATCGTTTCCAGTCCTTATGGATTTGCTCTTGGTGAGCACTGAACATCTTATCGAATATACTCATACTATTTTTTGCGCTATTTATTTATAGAATACATTTGATCCTAAAATTTGTTTGAACGGTAGAATAGGTCTTATATTCGTAACTCACCAAACAACCCGAAAGTTATGCCGCAAGGATTTCTAATTGATATGGACGGCGTCATTTACAGTGGCAACGACCTGATCCCAGGTTCCGACCAGTTCGTTCAAAATCTCAAAGATCGAAATATTCCCTTTCTCTTTTTAACCAATAATAGTCAACGTAGTCCTCGTGACGTGGTAAATAAACTTGCCGGAATAGGGATTGAGGCGGAAGAAGAAAATGTATTCACGAGTGCGATGGCCACCGGATGGTTTTTAGCCCGGCAGAAGCCTCATGGTACGGCATACGTACTTGGCGAAGGAGGTTTATTGACAAGTTTACACGAAAATGGGTACTCATTGGTAACCCAAAAACCGGACTTCGTAGTAGTCGGGGAAGGTAGAAATTTCACCTTAGAAATGGTAAATAATGCCGTTGATATGATCCTTGAGGGTGCTAAGCTGGTCGCAACGAACTTAGACCCCTCCCCCAAGAAGAAAGGCTGGACTAACCTGGGCATTAGCGCAGTAGTAGCCATGATCGAAGAAGCAACGGGAATTAAGGCCTTTTCGGTAGGTAAACCCAGCCCGGTCATGATGCGGGTAGCTCGTAAAAAATTAGGGCTGACCACCGCCGAAACGACCATTATTGGCGATACTATGACCACCGATATACTCGGGGGAATACAAGTAGGTTACCGGACCATACTTACTTTAACTGGTGTTTCAAAGAAAGAGGAGCTGCATAAATTTGCCTTTGGTCCGGACTTGGTAGTTCATTCGGCGGCAGAGTTGGATTTGGATAATTGGCTGGCCCCTCAGGAACTGAGTTAAAGTTTATCAGAGCATTAAGAGGTAATCTCTACACAGAACGCTTTTCAGGAAAACCCAAAGAAATCAACTACTGAACAGTATGCTGTAGGTGGTTAGCAGCCATAGATCATCGTTTGTTATGCATGATTCGTGGCCGCTCTTTCGCCTATGGTAGCATTTTCTTTTTGGACAATATCCAATCGTGTATCAGCCGTTTCTTTATTAGCCCTTTCATCCGGTACAGGCAGAAAGGAAAACGTGATTTTTTTCTTTTTAAACCTAAACTGGAAAGTTTGGTTTTCGGTCAAATCAATACCAAGTGTATTCCAGGCTTCAACACTTTTCGTCTTACCCAAATGTTTAGCAAAACGACTAATTTCGGGCATTGATAATTCTTCATCCGTTAAGTGGATAGGAGAAAGTATAAAAAATTTGTAGAAAATGCCTGGATAACCAATGGCCTCTACTCTATCCTGGCTGTCCGATGTTTTAATTGTAGTCTCCTGCTTGTTCCTTCGCAGCCAACCACTTACGTTAAGTCTTGGGAATATGTTTCTCATTAAGCTAGATTTTTATTATTTGACAATAAAATAGGCAAAAAGTCACAATCATAAAAGGAATTGTTAGTAATTTTACACAATAAGCTTTTTTTGATAGAGTATATTCAGCACTAACTATATGGTGAAATGATATTGCTAAATAGTCTGAATTAATAATATTTTATTTGATTAGCCAGCATCTAAAATTGATATTTGATCTGAGCTGCTACCTCAGAACGAGCGGGCCCTTCAATTTGCTCCAGGCCACTCCCAAAATTATCGCGATTTTTCCAGTAAGTCTGTGCGTATCTACATTCCAAGACAACATTCCTAATACCACGGTATCTTAGATTCAAGTAAAACCTCGTGCCTTTGTTATAATAAGGCGGTATGGAAAAATTATAAAGTAAGTTGTTTTCATAATGATAAAAGCGGATATCGTAGCTGTGTGTATCAAAAATAGCATAACGGGTGGTAAAATGTAATGGAAAATCAATTGGCTTAAAGATGATGTCCTGCAAAATTAAAAAGCCCTTTTGCCTGCCTTCGACTTCATTTTCAAAATAACCAAAATCAACCCGGCTCCGTAGTTCTAAGGCATTTGTCAGTTGGTTTGAAATATGTAACCGGGTTTGCAATAAAGTTGTTGGAATGATGAAATTAAATTTGGTTTCGTTTTCGGGAGCATTGATAAATTTACGTTCCTCCCTAATTTCCAGATAAATACGATAGGTTCTTTTTTTAAAATGTGTAATGCGCGCCCGGTATTCATAGCCGGTGTAGGGAGCATCAGCATTGAACCGGATCCAGGGATGGCGCCAGGAATCAAAGTATCCATTGAGGATCCAATTTTTAAGCGGTCGTACTTCTAAGCCCAGATAAATGCCTGTTTCATTTCTGGCACCGGCAGTTTCAGCAAAGGGATTGGCATTAAGGGCCCAATAATCTTTAGGATAATGCCGGAAAAGTAGGGAAAGGTCAGCTTTGCGATCTAATCCGATCAGCAATCCGTTAACCGTAGCAATTGCCCCATTGTCGCTAATGGCCGTTTCACCAAAAAAATTAAAGTTTGACCATATTAAGCTGTAATCCAAACTGGCATTCAATAATTGATCCCCTCTAAAATAAAATTGATTGTACGGCCTCAGAGTAGTTTGCAACGACTTATTCAGCTGATTATACAATAGATTGCCGGCAATATGCCAATTTTGTTTTTTGTATTTAATGATCCCGCCAGTAGTAAACTGACTGATCACATTTTCATCCTGAATTTCATTGGGTGTGCGGTGTAAGCCATCTATTCGCAGGGAAGTGAACTCCCGGATTATGCCATCGTCAAACTCAATCGTATCAGGAATGACCAGATTACCGTCTACCTTTTTGGTGGAAACAAAAGCGGTGAGGTCTAACTCGCCGAAAGTCAGGTTAGCAGCCGCACCCCTTAAAAAATCCGCTTCGTTAACAGACGAATAAGCCCTGACCGGCCGGGCGGTTCTTTTGATGCTCATAGGACTCGAGCTTTTGCCTGCACCAAAACCGGAAAATAAAATCAATCCCTGCCCCATACTGATGGCATAATCCCCCAGTGCAAGTGCTTTAATGCGCCGGTTGTAATTCCTCAAATAAAGATGTGCCGAATAAAAATCAAAGCCCTGGGTATTGCTGCCGGTAAAAAACTCTTCTCCACGATCTTTTTCGGCGGTGATCCCGTAGCTCAATTTATTACTGTAAGAATGACGGTAACGGAAATACAGTTTATTAGGATCTCCCAAGTACCGACTTCCAGTTGAACCTTCCGGCAATGGTTGATATCCTCTTTGTTCTTCCAGAATACGAGACCAACGCAGGAAAAACTCATTTTTTCCCTCCCTTAGCATCTGCGGGATAGACAACTGGTAATCATCTATGCTAGACCTTAAAGTTACGAAGGGTAAAATCCTGCGAATAGTGGCCAGGTCAAAACCAGGAATGACCTGTAATTCCTGTAGGGCAATCAAATTTCCCTGTTCGTTGCGGTACCGCAACAGGTTAACGATCTGAACATCATCGAGAAAAATAAGGTCTTTCAGTTCTTCTTCAGTAGCTTCATTGAGATTAATCGGGCGGTCAAGATAGGTTTCCAGGTCCTCAAAAAGAGTGTTGTAGTCGAATTCGATATCTCCTTCTGCGTTCTGCAAAAAGTCTTCTATTATTTCGCGTACCGGATCTATCGGGGAAAGAACAGTATCGCGCTGACCGAACAAAAGCAATGGACACCCGGCCAGGAAAATAAAAACAATAAACGTTGTCTTCATTTGGATAAAGATAAGCAGTTGGCAGAAAAATATAGGCATAAAACAAAATTGCCCCATTTTTCAAAAGCCGGTAAACCACATTTTGAATCATCAAACATAGTGATCAAGACAGTGGTAAGTCGTGAGATTTAGATCTTTAACCGAGCACATTACGCCACGATATATTTTCGATAACTGTACTTTTTGAGGCGAAATAAAAAACCAGGGCTTGATTACATAGTAGACTTATTTAGTTTTTTCACAACACCTCATCACCATCCGCTACAAAAACCCGGGTGCTTTTGGTAAACTCCGCACCGTCCAGGTCAAGGTATTTCAAATCTATATAAAACGCCCGGAATCCTGAATCGGGGTAGTCAATGGTCGCCTCCACCTGATTTACTTTTGCGGCCTGCAACGGAGTTGGTCGGAAAACAGCATCCCGAAAATCCCGGTCGTCAGATTCTGCCGTCCACAAAATAGCATCTACGAGTTTCTCAGCAGTAGCATTAACTTTCAGGCTGATATGTTGCGTTTCTGGTTTGATGGACCATTCAAGCACGGGAAATGAAGTTCGATTGAGGGCATGGTCAAAAAAGGCACTGATCGCAAAAATCGATTGCTCACCGTTGTTCAGATCGTGCCCGGCATTGGGTACATAGTGAAGGAAGTTTTCACCGGGGATCTCATCGATATAGTGTTTGACGGCATCAACCGGCCAGTATTGGTCATTCGTGCCGATGACGATCAACTTGGGCATCGTTAATTGATTACGGTAAGAATAAGGATCTATCATTTGGGCTAATTCATTGGTGGCACCGCTTTCCAGGTCCTGGACAATACCCAGATTCACGTAATCAACGATCTGAGGGCTGTAGTCTTTCCAGACTTCTAATTGGTAAGGGATATGGGCGGGCATATTCAGTACGTCAATGACCACCGGCGCAATGGCTACTACCCGCTCATCTGCGGCGGCGCTCAACCAGGTCGTCCATCCACGCTTGGAAGCTCCGGTGAGCAAGAACCGGTTAATCTCAAGATCCAAATTTTGCCGGCTGAATTCCTCTACGGCATCCATTGCCTTACTCACACTTTTTACCATTGGAAACAGTAGCGGCCAGGAATAATCGCCATCAGCTTTGAAGTTGTGCAGGGTGTAGGAGATAAGCGCATCCTCCTTTAAGCCACCGTATAAAGGTTGGTTAGGTACCTGACTAAGAATGGCAATGATGGCGTTGTTTTTATTGGCGACCAGGCTGGAAAAAAAGGCGAACTCATCATTGGGACCGGTCCAGTTGGGTTCTCCATCGCTTAACGAACCTCCACTGATCAGGAGGATGGCCCCATCGTGTTCGATCTGCGGCGGTACGATAACCGTCAATTGATGTACCCAGGTATGTTCCCGCCACCGTTGGGAAGTGAGCCGTAGCACATGAACGATGGATTGGCTCATATTATAGGTATCGAATACTTCCCAGTTATAAACGGAATCTTCATTATTAAGGTAGAAATCCAAGGCGTTTTCTGCGGTTACAGCTCCGGAGTCAAGACTGACCTCTTCGTCATTCCTGCAATTGGAAAGGATTGATAGCACAACCAATCCGAAAAATAAAAATTTACTGTTCCAATTCGGGTTTAGCATTAATCTTAACATTTACCTTAGTTTTTAACCGCTTTCCTGTCTGCACATCCTTCAATTACGCTAAATAAACGATAAGAACAGCATAAGGTGGCAAGAAATAGGATAAATTGCTAAAATTTAACAAATCGGATTTTCTTTATTCTTATCAGGTTTTTGACTGCAACGGTGCGGACTCCTTACTCCTCTTTCTCACTAATATGCCATTTGAAGGAGAAAATAAAAAGGCCAGTCCAAATCCGACACCAGCCACGGTTACAATAGCCCCGGCAATTGATCCATCCAACGCTACGGCAAGGTAATAACCAAGGATACTGATCAGGATTGAAATAACCACCGTTAAGGCGATCATTTGTCTCAGTTTATCCGTCAATAAATAAGCGGTTGCCGGTGGAACGACAAATAAGGCAACAACCAGGATAGCCCCCACGGAATCAAAGGCTGCTACGGTGGTCATTGAAACCGCTCCCATCAGTAGGTAATTCCACAATCCGATTGAAATACCGATTGAAGCAGCAAAAGCAGGATCAAAAGTCGTTAAATGCAGCTGCCGGAATCCAATCCACAAGAAGATGAGATTGATCAACAATATACCCGAAGCAACATATAAGGCTTTAGGGCCGAGTACTTTTCCGGAGTCTGTTATCCAAAGATCAATGGGAACGTAGGCTATCTCGCCGTACAAAACACATTCCTGATCAAGGTCGACCTGCCCGGCATAAACGGAAATCAAGATAATACCCAACGCAAACAGCCAGGTAAAAGTGACCCCTATCGCCGCATCAGTTTGCAGCCCTGCCTTTTTATGGAAAAATTCGATCAGAAAAGTGGTGAAAATGCCCAGCAAAGCCGCTCCCAGAATCATGTCAAATGAGTCTCTGGAGCCCGTAACCAAAAAGGCAATAACAATACCCGGCAAAACCGCATGTGATATGGCGTCACCGACCATAGCCATTTGTCGTAAGATCAGGAAACATCCCAAAATCCCGCAGGATATGGAAAAAAGACTGGCTGTTAGTATGATGTATAGTGCGTCCATTTTTTTATAAATTATGGATTTACGGTTTTAGTATTAAATAATATTACTTTGTCACTTAATACTACTTTGTCAGCTTAA
>CAZHNG010000292.1:0-8565 GCA_964533785.1 uncultured Saprospiraceae bacterium
GTCAATTAGTTAGAATTTTTAGTCTAACTTCTAGAGTCTAGCGTCAAAAGTCTATTATACCATTTTGAATTCAGATGGCGGGTAAAAAGATACGCTATCATAAATTCAAAATAGTAAAACTTGCCGGTAAACCGGCATTCTTGACTGCCTGAGGCACGTCATTACGATCTTTAATTTAACAGCCAGAAGCATTTGGAATAAACCCAAATACTTCTGGCTTTTTTACAACAGACCACACGAGGAACACGGTGTTCTTTCTTCCATTTTCTCCTCTAATCCTCCTTAAGACGAAGCACAATAATTCCCTTTTGAGAGGGTTTTTCAAATTATATTTTGCTTGGAAAAAGTATTCTGCTAAATTTGTGGCCGGTTTTTGTATTCTCCCCGCAATAGTTCTTATAGCTATTCAATTATCATAAGAGGTTATATTCATCCAAAGGAATGCTCTCTGTCGACTATCTTAGAGGGTATATTTTCAATACATTAAAGTATCAAGGTTTGATAAACACAGTGATGAAACTAGTAATTCCCAACAAAATTTCGTGCTGAAAGTACTGGAAATAAGTAACAAATGAAGACAATACAAAACTCGGGATGATACGCGGTCATTTCTATTTTTTAACAACAAAATTCATTCTATGCAAAGGCTCACTTTACTTTTACTTTTTTGTTTGATTACTTGTTCAATTGCGATTGGGCAAGGCAAATTATCAATAGTAGAGAGCGAACTTCAAGAAGCCCTAACAAAGGGCACACAATTTAAAGAGATCCAATTATTTGAGCGGAACAATAGTACCGAATTCCGCAACAAAATGGATAAGGTATTGGCAAAAGCGGTCTTTCTGGATATCGATCAGAAGGAGCTGCAAAAAGCATTTAATGCCGATCACGAAGCCATTCGTTTTGTCATTCCCTTTGAAGGAGGAAAAGACATTGTGATCAACGCCCTGAAACATGAGATCCTATCACAAACCTTTAAAGTGTCTACTCAAGATGGTGAATTCACGGATTATGCAAGAGGGCATTTTTATAAAGGAGTGGTAGAAAATGCCGATCGTTCCTTAGCGACAGTGAGTATTTTTAAGAATGAAGTGATCGCTATTTTTTCTACGGATAAGACCGGTAATATGGTTTTAGGACAAATGCAAGCTACCGGATCCTCTAAAGTGCCTCCTTATGTGGTTTTTGATGATAAAGATTTTTTGGTCAATTCGGGTTTTGAGTGTGAAACAGAAGATCCGGATTTTAGTGAATTAATTAATACGGGAGGCCGCGAAGCCGTAGGCAATGTTGATGGCAACCCGGCAAATTGTTTAAACTGGTACTTCGAATGTGAATACGATATGTTCCTGGAAAATGGAAGCGTGGAGTCGACCGTAAACAAAATGGCGGCTATTTATAATGAAGTAAAAACGATATACGACAATGAGTCGATCGCCAATGTTGTCGATCAGATCTTTGTTTGGTCAGAGCCGGACGGTTATCCAACGAATTCAACGGCGGCAGCAAGAAACGAATTCGTTAGTCGGCGTACACCAATCCCTGGTAATGCAAATGTAGCGCACCTCATCAGCCGGGGGGCACCGTCTAATGGAGGTATCGCTAATGGTATTGGCGGGTTCTGTTATGACCGGCCATACACCAGCGGCGCTACCCCACATTCCTATAGCTGGATCCAAAGTAATTTTAACCCATTCCCTACCTATTCCTGGACTGTTAATGTAATTGCTCACGAAAACGGGCATAACCTGGGCTCCTTCCATACGCATGGTTGTTACTGGGGAGCCAATTATCCCAACGGAGGGCAGCAAATTGACGATTGCGGCAGTGAGGCCGGATCAAGTGAAGGGTCAGCATGTTATGATTCCAGTAATCCCATTTTGCCGGATAATGGTGGTACGGTAATGAGTTACTGCCATTTAGTAGGTGGAGTTGGGATCAATTTATCAAAAGGTTTCGGACTTGAACCAGGAAATGTCATTCGCGATTTTGTACATAACGGATCTTGTACTACGCCTTGCGGCACAGCAACCTGTCCTAATGTAAATGGTGAAGTAACCAGCATTGATTGCTTTGGGAATACGAATGGTTCGATCAACCTGATCGTAAACGGAGGTACTCCGCCTTACAGTTATACTTGGTCAACCGGAGCCACAACGGAAGATATTAGTGACTTGGCCGCCGGAGAATATTTTGTAACCGTGATCGACGACAGCGGTAACTGCGAACAAGTAAGGACTTTTACCATCAACGAGCCAACTGAAATCGCTATCAGCGGAACTATTTTACCCGAGTCTTCGGGGAATGATGGCGCAGTCGATCTGACGGTGAGTGGTGGTACACCAAGCTATAATTATGCCTGGTCTAACGGCGCAACTACACAGGATATTTTTGGTATCTCTTCCGGTAACTATACAGTAACGGTCACTGATGATAACGGTTGCCAGGCCACTGAATCCTTCTTCGTGCCTAACGAAGGCGGTTGCCAGGGACTTGTTAATGAATTCCCTTACAGCCAAGGCTTTGAAGCTGGGTTGGGAGTATTTGGTCAGGGAATAGGTGATGATTTTGATTGGGACGTAAACACTGGATCTACCCCAACCGGCCGTACCGGTCCTTCTTCTGCTTACGAAGGTAGTTTCTATGCCTATGCCGAAGCAACCGGCAATACCGGGGGTAGAGAAGCCGTATTGGTAGGTTGTTTTGACTTTACAGGGTTGACCGGACCGCAAATCTCTTTTGCCTACCACATGTACGGCAGTAATATCGGTTCACTTTCGATCGAAGTGCAGGAAGTCAGTACCGGACAAAGCGCTATCGTTTGGTCGGAAACCAGTAACCAGGGAGCTTTCTGGCAAACGGCTACTGCTAATTTAGCAGCCTTTGCCGGTAAAAATGTAGAGTTGCGCTTCATCAGCCAAACGGGGGCTGGTAGTAGTGACCGTGCCGATATTGCAATCGATGATATTTTAGTAGAAGTGGGTGCAGCTTGTGATTCTCCAATACTGGAATTTAGTTCCACCTCTGCCGATTGTGCCGGAGAAGCCTCCGGGTCTGCAACCGTTACGGCTACCGGTGGGACACCTCCGTATAGCTACGGTTGGTCGAATGGTGGAACTACCGCAACTATCAACAACCTGTCTGCGGGAACTTATAGTGTTACAGTCACTGATGCTGAAGAATGCACTGCTAGTGGTTCCGTGTTAGTAGGGGAGCCGGCGCCGATCATTTTAGACTTATTTGTATTGAACGAATCAGGTCCGGGAGCAGGTGATGGTGCAATAGATCTAACGGTTAGCGGAGGAACTCCTGGTTACACCTACGTCTGGTCGACCGGCGCAACTACGCAGGATATTGACGGCTTGAGTGAAGGTACTTATGCTGTAACGGTTACAGATAACAATGGCTGTACCGAAACGGGAAGCGCTACTGTCGAAGTTGGTGGCGGTGGTACTTGTAATGGAGAGGGTATCGGGTTGCCGGTGACTCAGGACTTTGAAAGCAGCTTTGGCGACTGGGAAAATGGCGGTGACTTTGACTGGATCAGAAACTCGGGATCAACACCGTCTCGCCGTACCGGGCCAAGAAGTGCTTTCCAAGGCAGTGTTTACGCCTACGCCGAAGCTAATGGCAATCAATTGGATCAGGCGATTTTGTTAAGCCCTTGTCTGGATTTGACGGGCGTTAATGGTACCGTAGAGTTCGCTTACCATCTATATGGTTCAACAATGGGAAGCCTTGCGGTACAGGTAGCGGAAGATGGTGGTCCGAATTGGGAAACCTTGTGGATAGAAAGTGGTGACCAAGGGGATAACTGGTTTACAGCTAGCGTTGATTTGTCCTCCTATTCGGATCGCATCGCCAGGGTACGTTTCGTAGCAACGATCGGTGGCGGATCAGCGGGACGTAGCGATATCGCCATTGATGACGTTAAGATCATCGAAGGCAGCGGTTCGACAACAGTCCTCCCTACAGCGGGAACGACCCAAGATGAAGAGCCTTCTAATGGCGGTACCTTTGGCGGATACTTCGGCGGCAGTTACGGTGGTTTCTTTGGCTTTGAGAAAAATACTGACGACAAGGGATTGGAAATTACCGCATTGGTTCCGGTACCTGCCAGGTACAATGTGAACGTCACATTGTCGAGCCAAAGCGAACAAAGGGCTACTTTGCGGATCTTTGACTATACCGGTCGCGAAGTCAATCACTTGGATAGAAACTTAGTGAAAGGTGCGAATATGTTTGATATCGATATTACAGATCTGCAATCGGGCTTGTATTTTATAAGCATTGAAAGCTATGGTGCACGTAGTATTAAGAAATTTGAAGTGATCAAATAAGTAAGTTAATTTCAGAATGTGAGTGAACTGATAGGAAGGTATCACTCCAATTTACTTATAAAGAGATCTTTTCAACGGAAGCATTCTTACAGGGGTGCTTCCGTTTTTTTTACTAAAAAATGCTTATTTTTACCGCAGAGCGCTATTCTTACCTGCCTTTTAATTTCTATCCAGGTTAAAGAGATTGGAAACGATCTAATTAACTACCGTTCATTCTGATTACTTCCAAGTAGACCTTGATTAACAGAAATACTTCAGTTTTCTGAGTAATACTTCTGTGCCATTCTTAAGTACTACTTTGTCATCTTGAAGAAAAGAAAATTCTTGAATGGATCTCATGGGTAAGAAAATATGGGTTATTGATGACGAACAGTCTTTGTCACGACAACTGTGGTTATTCGGGTATCAAAACACCACCTAAATTTCATTGAATAGTGACAAGAAGGCTTCGTCATCTATAACCGCATAACCATATAACCCATATAACCAGGTCAATTATGAATTAAAAAAAATCGATTCTCAGAATTTTTCTTTAAAGTGACAAAGTAGTATTAGCTACGGTCAACAGGAACAAATAAATAAAAACCATGTGCAGACAAATTCCTCTATTCTTACTATACATTTTTACGGTTACTCACATTAGCGGGCAAGTAAAATTGCCATTAGTTCAAATGCAACTCGAAAAAGCCATCGAGGCAAATACGCATTTTGAAGAAGTAAAGCTATTCAATCGAAATTATAACACCGAACTGCGCACCAAAACGGATAAAGTCCTAAAAAAAGCCGTTTTTCTGAATATCGATCAAAAGGAATTGCAAAAAGTATTTTCGGCAGGCCATCCGGCCATTCGTTTCGTCGTGCCGTATGAGCAAGGAAAAGAAATTGAGATCTACGCCCTTCGCCATGATATCTACACCAAAGATTTTAAGGTAAAAACCCAAGCTGGTCATTATGACAATTATGTCAAAGGAATATTTTATAAAGGAATAGTGAAAGGAGCAGACCAGTCATCAGGTTCTGTCAGTATTTTCGAAGATGAAGTGATTGCTATTTTTTCTACCAATGAGACCGGTAATTTGGTGCTCGGTCAAATGCAAGATAATGGTTTAAAGACAAGTGCTTACGTCATTTTTGATGATAAAGATTTTTTGGTGACCTCGGGCTTTGAATGTGAAATGGAAGATCCCGACCCGGGTACGCTTTTTCCGGTTTTGAACAGGTCCGGTGCTCCCGCAAATGCTGGGTCAGGATCAGGAAACTGTGTAAGGTGGTATTTTGAGTGCGAATACGATATGTTTTTGGAAAATGGCAGCGTTGAATCAACCGTGAATAAAATGTCTGCTATTTACAATCAAGTCAAGATACTTTACGATAATGAATATATTCCGAATAAGATCGACCAGATCTTCGTATGGTCTGAACCGGATGGATATTCGACAAGTTCTACCAGCGAAGCATTGTCACAATTTGTCGAACGGCGTACGCCTTTACCGGGTAATGCGAATGTAGCTCATCTCATTAGCCGCGGTGCTCCCACTGGCGGCGGTCTTGCAAACGGTATCGGAGGGTTTTGCCAAGAGCGTCCTCTTTTAGAAGGGGTTAATGGAACCACTCCCCACTCCTATAGCTGGATCCAAAGCAACTTTAATCCTTTTCCTACCTATTCCTGGACCGTCAATGTTATTGCTCACGAAAATGGGCATAACCTGGGCGCTTTTCATACGCATGGTTGCTATTGGGGCCCTAACTATCCGAACGGCGGGCTGCAGATCGATGATTGTGGAAACAGCGCCGGTCGTCTGGAGGGTGCGGATTGTTATGACCGGAACAACCCGGTTCTTCCGGATGATGGTGGGACAGTAATGAGTTACTGTCATTTGCTTAATAATGTGGGAATTAATTTATTAAACGGTTTTGGAGGACAACCGGGAGACGTAATCAGAGATTACGTTTACAATAGCTCCTGTAGTGGAACCTGCACTGAATTGCTGTGTCCGGAAGTCATTGCTGAAGTTTCTCCAGAAGTATTTGGCGAGGACGGTGCTATTGATCTCACCGTTTTCGGAGGGGATCCTCCCTATGGTTTCATCTGGTCGAATGGAGCGACTACTAAAGATATTAACGGACTTACTGCGGGTACTTATTCCGTTACCATTACAGCGGGTAATGACTGTGCGGAAGTGCACTCGATTACGGTAAATCATCAATCCGGATGCCAGTCTGTTATTAACGAATTTCCCTTTGAAGAAGATTTTGAGGCGGGAACTTTAGGCGTTTTTGGACAAGGAACGGAAGACGATTATAACTGGGAGATCAATATTGGGGAAACCCCTACCAATCGCACTGGCCCCATTGCCGCTTACAAAGGTCTGTATTATGCTTATGCGGAAGCTACCGGCCATACCGGAGGGAAGAAAGCAATTTTAACGGGATGCTTCGATTTCACCGGCTTGACCGGCCCCGAAGTAACCTTTGCCTATAATATGTACGGGAGTAATATTGGCTCTTTATCCATAGAGGTAGAAGATATCAGCACGGGACAACGATCGGTAGTATGGAGATTATCGGGGAGCCAGGGCGCTTTCTGGAAACTAGGTAAGGCAAATTTATCTGAATTTGCCGGTAAGAATGTAGAAATACGCTTTATTAGTCAGACCGGAGGTGGCAGTAGCGACCGGGCGGATATTGCTATTGACGGCATTGTGGTTGAAGTGGGGGCTGCCTGTGAACCTCCTTTATTAGATTTCTCTGCTACGCCGGCCGCCTGTTTCGGGGAATCTAGCGGCACTGCTACCGTATTTGTTTCCGAAGGTACGCCTCCTTATAGTTATTTGTGGTCTAATGGTAAAACGACCGCAACCATCAGCGGTGTACCGGCGGGTAATTACGAGATTACGGTAACGGATGCTGCAGAATGTACGGTAACGGGAATCACCCGTATCGAAGAACCTGCTGAGCTGGATTTAGATTTTATGGTTTTAAATGAATCTGCTCCGAATACAGGAGACGGTGCGATAATCCTTTCCTGTAGCGGAGGCACTCCGGGCTATGAATTTATCTGGTCGAATGGGGCGAATACGAAAGATCTCAGTGGTCTATCCGAAGGGGAATATTCCGTTACGGTTACGGACCGTAATGGATGTGAGGTTACTGGTAGTGCTGCGGTGGCTATCGGAGCGGCAGGTTCTTGTAATGATGAAGGGATGATGTTGCCGCTTAATGAAGGTTTTGAAGTGAATTTTGGTGACTGGGAAAATAATGGAGATTTTAATTGGATAAGGAACGCCGGAGGTACCCCTAGCCGCCGTACCGGTCCCAATAGTGCCTATGAAGATAATTATTATGCTTTCGCAGAAGCCGATGGTAATCAAAAGGAACAAGCGATTTTATTAAGCCCCTGTCTCGACCTCACCGGAGCTGATGCCCAGCTTGATTTTGCTTACCACATGTACGGAGCAACCCAGGGTAGCCTGGCCGTAGAAGTTGGGGAAAATGGTGGACCTAACTGGGAGACCTTATGGATTAGGAACGGCGATCAGGGAAATAGTTGGAGAACAGCCGTTATCGACCTTTCCGCTTATACCAATCGGGTTATCAGGATCCGGTTGGTTGCAACGATCGGTGATGGTAGCGCAGCACGCAGTGATATCGCCATTGATCAGTTATCTATTACCAATGGTACTGGTGCTGTTCCACGTGCAGGGACGGTAATTCCAACTGGTAATCACCCGGTGAATGGAAGGGCCGTGGAAGAATACGTTGGCCGTAATTACAGCGGTTACAAAAAAGATCCTTCGGAAAACTTATTGGAAATTGCCGCCATGGCGCCTGTGCCGGCTCATTATGAAGTGAGGGTAACCCTGATATCCTCAACTGAACAAGAGCTTACATTAAGTCTCCTGGATTATACCGGAAAATTCATAAAACACTTTGATTATCATCTGTTTAAAGGCATGAATAGATTTGACGTTGACCTTACGGATCTCCAATCAGGCTTGTACTTTATGAATATTGAATGCAATGGAGGCCGACTGATAAAGAAGTTTGAAGTCGTGAAGTAAGTAAGGTAAGTAAGACTAAAGACTCTAGACTCCAGACGCTAGACTGCATGGGATTGGTGTGGAGTGATTTGTGTGTGCACTATCAGTAAGATAGTTCCGCTTAACAAAATAAGTAGTAGAGCAACACTAAATTATCTTTTTTGATGGGCTCTTTTTCCGCTGCT
>CAZHNG010000293.1:0-8489 GCA_964533785.1 uncultured Saprospiraceae bacterium
ACCTTAAAACTACGAAGTGCGGGCACATTTTTCATTCAAAAACGCTGGTGTCCTATTACCGGCAGACTGAACAGCCTAGCATTCGACAACAATAATGAAGCAACTTTTTCAAGTGATATTGTGCTAGATTGGACCAATGCTGTCATAAAATTAGATAGTATTCAAACTGAATGGGAGCGAACTGTTGAAAACGCAACTGATGATCAAATAAAAGAATGGAGTAACGAGATTTCAAATATGGCTGCTCATACTGCCTATCATACAGGACAAATTATTTATATCAGAAAGCGAAATGGTTGGTGGAAATAACTATATAAAAAATTGACCACTAAGTAACTTGCACAACAATCGATATAATGATCAGTGGCGCTATTCGTCACTGCGCCACTACTCCCTATCCTTTCTTCCGAATAGCCGATTTGGGCCGAAATACTTTTATCACTTCCTCATTAGCCTCTAGATAAGGCCCTTCAATCAAATCAATACAATACGGGATAGCCGGAAAAACAGCATCCAGGCACTCGCGAATAGCCTTCGGCTTGCCGGGTAAATTCACGATTAAGGTATTATTCCGTATTCCGGCTGTTTGCCTGGAAAGAATAGCCGTAGGAACATATTGTAAACTCACCCGCCGCATTTGCTCACCAAACCCAGGCATCATTTTTTGGCAAACCTGCTCCGTTGCCTCTGGTGTCACGTCACGAACAGCAGGACCTGTGCCTCCGGTTGTAACAATTAAGCAGCAACCTTCTTCATCCGCCATTTCTATCATTTTTGCCGCAATTTGATCTTGTTCATCTGGAATTACGGCATAAGCATATTCCCAATCACTAATCAGATACTCTTCCATAGTGGCTACGACTGCTTTCCCTGGAATATCTTCGTAAATTCCTTGAGCCGCCCGATCTGATACATTAATAATCCCAATTTTTGCTTTCGCCATTTGCTTCTTTTTTTACCAGGTCGAAAATAACGAAAAAACCCATTGTCTTAAGCAAAGGCATTCCCTGCGCCTTCTGCCAAGGCTTCATTATTAGCCTCTTTAGAGTTTAGGCCGATGGTACAGTAGTGCTGTATGCCGAACTGAGAGGCCCTAAATCGCTCAAAACCAACCAGGCTACTAAAATAGTCTTTGAAAGCACCCAGTGTTGTCCTAGGCTGCCCAAGCCAAAATGCAGGCTCAATAATTGCAACGATTCCAGCCGCTCGCATCGCTTCGTAATCATCAGTCGTACGAGAAGTCATGTGAATGTGGGGATCGATAACCATGGTCAATTGTTCACTCATTTTCAGCAGAATTTAAAATTTACGCTTTTTTGCCACCAGAAGGTCGGCAGATGCTTTGGAATATATTAGTCATGTTCGACGGGATCATCAAACGGCCACAAGCGGCTAACCTGACTGCCGTTAGGCAGGTTGGCCTCGCTTTCGCTCCTTCATGATCCACCGAACAATTCTATGGTAAAAACTATAATTTATGAATCAATGTTGCAAAAATAAAATTATTTATGTTGGAAAAATTTCAATTTTTTATCCTACAGCATAAGCCCTTTGAACGGGCCATTCATCATCATACCCTTGTTTCCATTTTTGAGTAGCAAGTTCTGCTTCAGTTGCTAAACAAGCGTCAAGTGCCGACTTAATACTCGCTTCGTCCATGTCCTGACCAATAAAAACGATTTCATTTTTTCGATCGCCAAAGGTCCTATCCCAGCTGGCTTCAATCTGGCCTTGGTTTTCTACGAATGAGACGTATTGAATCCTCTTTTCATAGGGCATGCTACACCACCAAACGCCCGCGCTATCAGCACGTAATGAACCACCAGCCTGACTCCAGACTAACGCTTGCGCTGGCCGGGACGCCAACCAAAATAAACCTTTGCTACGAATAATGGTACTTGGAAAAAGGTGTTGTACATAATACCAAAAACGCTTAGGGTCGAAAGGTCTTAAACTGCGGTAAACGAATGAACCGATGCCATACTCTTCGGTTTCGGGCGTATGTTCGGCTTTGTTGAGTTCTTCTATCCAGCCGGCATTCTGTTCAGCTTCTTCAAATTTGAAAAGCCCGGTATTGAGGATTGCCTTGGGGTTCACTTTACTGAAGGTGGATTCGATAATTTTTGCCCCTGGATTCAATTTGTGAATGACCGCTTTTAACAATCCAAGATGTTTGTTACTCACCAAATCCGTTTTGTTCAAAATGATCACATTAGCAAACTCGATTTGATCGGTCAACAAGTTGACGATCGTCCTAAAACCGTCTTCTTTATCCGTTAGCTGCCGGTCAATGAGTTTCTCCGGACTGCCGAAATCTTTGAAGAAGTTGAAAGCATCAACCACGGTAACCATAGTGTCCACATAGCTAAACTGGGATAAGTCAATTCCATTTGCTTCATCCACAAAGGAAAAAGTTTGAGCCACTGGTACGGGTTCACTAATCCCGGTGCTTTCTATCAGGAGATAATCAAAGCGATTTTCCTTGGCTAGCCGTTCCACTTCAATCATCAAATCTTCCCGAAGCGTACAGCATATACAACCGTTACTCATTTCTACGAGTTTCTCCTCAGTTCGGGAGAGGGTATTTTCATGCTTCACCAATGCGGCATCTACATTTACTTCGCTCATGTCATTGACAATGACCGCGACTTTCAAGCCTTCTTTGTTATGTAGGATATGATTCAATAATGTGGTTTTTCCCGCCCCCAGAAATCCGCTTAGGACCGTTACGGGTAGTTTATCTTTTTTTGTTATGCTTTTAATTTCCATAATCTTGTTGATAACGTTGTTTTCAGGAAGATGTCTATTCAAACAAGCCGTAAAATTAGGTTAAAACAAGATCGATTGCAACATTATTGCATTTAATATATTGTGGAAATAGAAATTAAACCTGTAAAAGGGTAGATTGGGATATATAATGCAATCAAATCCCAATGAGCCTTCTACTCTGTACTTTATTTTTACACCTGCAAGTCCTCAAATATAAGATCTATTATCTTTTTGCAACCGCATTCACCAATCCCGTTAACCGGATAGTCGGCACATTAATAGTCAAAAGGAGGCAGATCAATCTTTCCCTCCAAATCAACTATCCATGATAAAAGTTTCTGTGCTATGTGACAGGTATCACATTGCACAAATGATTCCTGAATTACTTTTGCAACAATGTTGCGCTTATTGGATATTATTCCTCGAAGCAGCACTATTTACAAACCAAAATATTTAAAAGATGTCTAAGCAATTTTCGCTACTGATGCTGTTGCTATTGGTAGTTAGCAGTACTTCTGCTCAAAGCCTTTTGAAGGGTAAAGTGAGCGATCAAGATGGAACACCACTCGTAGGGGCTAGTGTACGTTTGTACCAGAATAAAACAGGTACAATAAGCCAAGAAGACGGTACCTACCAGCTTCCTATTCCCTCGAACCTCAAAGTGCTTACACTGGAATTCACGTATATCGGCTATAGAGCCCAATCAAAAACCATCGACTTGACAGACACTTCTGCTGATGAGGTGTACACGCTTGATGTAAGTCTTGTTGAATCACCACTTGAATTACAAGAAATCACAGTTTCAGCAGGTTATGTAAAAGAACAAGATGCAGTTCCTTTCCCCATTAAAACGGTGATGAAAAAAGAGATTCTAAGCTCAGGGGAAGTTACTTTCCCACGAGCTCTTGCACGTACACCTGGCGTTTATTTTTCTAGTTTTGGAACGGGGGGAGGCCAACCTATTATTCGTGGTTTATCAAACACGAACCTGGTGTTGCTCAACAATGGCATTAAACAGGAAGTGTTTCAATTTTCTTCTAACCACCCTTTCCTTATTGATGAATTCACAACTTCTCACGTTGAAATAATCAAAGGCCCGGCTTCATTACAGTACGGTTCTGATGCTGTGGGTGGTGTCATTAACGTGATCAGGGAGCGTCCCGCAAGAACGAATAGTATTGAAGGCGATTTTATATCGCAATACTTTACCAACACAAGTGGGTATCTTAATAGCCTGGGTGTAAAAGGCAGCCTTGACAAGTTCTTTTTTGGTGCGCGGGGCAGCTTAAAATCACATAAAGATTTTTCAGATGGTAATGATGATGTGGTACATAATACCCGCCTTAACGAAAACAACCTGACCCTAAATTCTGGAATTCGAACAGGGTACGGTCTTTTTTCTGTAAACTACAACTATACCGATGCCGAATATGGCATTCAAAACGGACCTCAGCTTAACCTCTTTGCCAGCCCATTAGCCTCAAGGCTTTTAACCGAAGAACGACAGAATGAAGTATGGTACCAAGACCTGATAAACCATCTGATATCTTCTAACAATACTGTTTTTTTAGGTAAAAATACACTTGATGTCGATTTAGGGTACCAGCTTAACACCCGTGAATTAATTGGCGGGGTTATTAATCCCCAAGATCAATTAGTGCAACCCCAACTCGTTTCTACGCAATTGAACACCTTTACCTACAACGCAAAACTAAATGTACCTTCAGGTGATAACAACTTGGTTTTTGGCATAAACGGTGCCATTATTGACAATGAAGCGGACGAGACCAAACCTAATGTGCCAATGCCGGATGCCAAAATAAATGACATTGGACTATATGCTATTGGGGATTTTCTATTGGCAGAAAAACTCACACTCACTACCGGATTGCGTTACGATTACAGAAATATGGAGTCATTTCCCGTAGCTACTGCCAATACAGACCGTTTTAAGATTGACAACACTTATAATAATGTGAACGGTTCGTTGGGCGTTACTTATAATTTTTCTGAAAATCAGTTTTTAAAAGCTAATGTGGCCCGCGGTTTTCGCTCGCCCAATTTACCGGAGCTGACCCAAAACGGTATACATGCCGGCAGGTATGAAAGAGGCAATCCAGACTTGGATGCCCAAAGTAATTATCAGATAGATTTTACTTATCACTTCCATACCGCTTGGGCTACCTTCAACATATCCCCCTTTTATAATGTCGTAAATAATTTCCTTTACGTGGTCATGACCGATGAGGATGCGCCTATTGGTAGTGGGAAGATATTTCAATATGTCCAAAATGATGCAGACCTTTTGGGAGGTGAAGTGGCTTTGGACGTCCACCCCGTTTCTTGGCTTGGTATTCACGGAAGTTACAGTATAGTACGTGCCGATATTACTGATGATGCAGAAGGCGTTGAACACCCTACTTTTACGCCAACAGACCGATTGACCGGAGAAATCAAATTACAGCAGGAGCAATTAGGAGTTCTTAAAAGGCCCTATTTTTCTATTGAGGTGATGAACTTCTTTGAACAAAATCGCACAGGTCAAAACGAAGCGGCTACACCAGCTTACACCTTGCTTAATGCCAGAATAGGAACAAGTATTTCAGTCGGAAAACAAGAGATGGATTTTTATATTACGGGCAACAATCTTACCAATGAGGCTTATATTGACCATTTGTCAATCACCAAACCATTGGAGCTCAACATGATAGGGAGGAATATTATGTTTGGTTTGCGATTGCCTTTTGGGTTTTACAAAAGCAATGAATAATGAAGTAACCAAAATGAAATTATCAACGAGTGTCCTTTTATTATCCACCATTTTGCTCTTTTCTTGCACTAACCAGAAAAAAAGAATTATTGAAAAATATCAATTTGCATCCTCTGAGGAATTAGGGATGAGTTCTGATAGCCTGCAAAAAATTGAATCCATGGTTTTGGAATTTGTAAATGACAGAAAATTTCCCGGAGCTGTAACATTGATCGCTAAAAATGGAAAGATCATTTACGAATCCGAAGTGAGGTGGTCCGACTCTTCGCGGACAGAGCCTTACCGTAAAAACCATTTGTTCAGACTGGCGAGCATGACAAAACCCGTGGTTTCTGTGGCCGCGATGCAATTGGTCGAAAACAACAAGATAGGCCTTCAAGACCCGGTCAGCAAGTACATTCCTGCTTTCGATTCAATGGAAATTCTGGTAGAGTTCAATCCCAATGACACCACTTGGACAAGCAGCCCAGCCAAAACCCAGCCAACTATCCATCAGTTGCTGACCCATACTGCAGGAATAACAGGCGGACTCGGAGATCCTTCCGTCAACGGTGGTGCTATGGTGGATAAATTCGGAATTCCCGCCTTGATTACACATCACGACCTCACCAATGAACAAACAACAAACAAAATAGGAAAGCTCCCGCTAAGCTATGAGCCAGGGGAGAAATGGATGTATGGGCTAAATACCGATGTTTTGGGTCGGATTATCGAAGTGGCCTCAGGAATGGAACTTGATGATTATATAAGAAAGCATATTACCAGGCCAATTGGAGCAGAAACCTTAGATTTCTATTTTGACGACCCAAGTGCCAAAGAAAACCTGACAGAATTATTCTTTACTGATTCAACGGGTCGTTTTGTTTCTAAACCTGATATGGAGCATTACAAGTCCAAGCCTCCCCACCAACAGTACTTTATAAGTCAGTTTATTTCTACTCCAGATAGAGAAGCTCTATACATCGCTAACTTTCCTGTTGAAGGTGCAAAAAAACACTTTCCTGGTGGTAGTGGAATGACAGGTACGGCAAGAGATTATTTTCTTTTCTGCCAGACCATGTTAAATGACGGAAAACTAGGTGATGTGCAACTGTTAAGACCAGAAACTGCAAAGCTTATGCACAAGGATCAGCTTGATACCCTAGCCTTTCCTAAACCTGGCTCAAGATTTGGCTATGGTTTTGAGGTAACTACTGCAGACCATCCAAGAAGACCAGAAGGAACTTACAGTTGGGGTGGCGCATTCAGCACTATCTTTTGGATTGATCCAGCAAACGAATTGGTAGTCATCCAACTACGACAGGCCACGGCAACCTCTAATACAGGCGATATCAATTCCAGGCTTGAACAAATCGTATACAGTGCACTTTTAAAGGAATAAATTAGGGTATCCCTGAAAATTAACAGGCTATCTCTTAACCGCATTATTACTAAATACCCTCGTTCTAAAAAGGAGTCATCCCGAATCTTGAACTTGTCAAAACCCGGGATGACTCCTTTTTATCCGCATTCTAAAATAAGGGAACAGGATTTCAAGATAGCCTAGTTTCCACTATTACTATTGTTGTTATCACTATTATTCTTCTGTTGTAAAGCGCGCTGCATTGGATTGCCGGCACCACTGCCACCTCTGCGTCTCTGACTACCCTTAAACAACTCAAAGCGAGAAGCCTCTTGGGTTTCCGGCCAATAATTGTTATCTCTGTTAGTATCAGCTGTTTCTAAAAGCGGGTCCAAAATGATTTTCTCTACTTCTTTTTCAAAGAAAAACACCTTATTCACATTTTCATTATCCTTTTGCCAGATCTGAACGGGTACTCTTACGATTTCGGAGGTACCGTCAACAAATTGGAATTCAAGAATGATAGGCATGACCAGACCACCTATATTATCAAAGTTGATTGAATAGTAGTGGTAACCTGCATCCAAAAATGCTTTTTCATCCGGAGATAATGTACTTAGGTAGCGCTCATAAGCTGCTTTGTCTTCCGGTGTGACGTCCAGCGGATCATAGGTATTATAGAAATCCTTCATAGTAGGATCGCGCTCCACCAATGACTCCATAGCTTCATAACGCTGATCTCCAATGTACTTGGGGGATTGTTCTCTCTTAGCTTTAGCCAAGGTCTTCTCCAACTCAGGATCTTTGGTATCCACCTGGAACCACTTTACCTTATTGATGGCAATATCAACGTGATCTGTAGAGTAGAACCAACCTCTCCAGAACCAATCTAAATCCACACCAGAAGCATCTTCCATAGTACGGAAGAAATCAGCAGGTGTCGGGTGCTTAAACATCCAGCGATTCGCATATTCTTTGAAAGCCATATCGAATAGCTCACGCCCCATGACCGTCTCTCGCAAAATGTATAAAGCGGTTGCCGGCTTTGTGTATGCATTGGGACCAAAGTTTTTCACCGATTCTGAGTTGGTCATAATTGGGGAAAGATCCTCTTTTGGTAAGCTCATATAAGAGACAATCTTTGCTGGTTGTGCTCCCCAGTCGTGATCCGTTTCCCATTCCTGACCAGCAACAGCATCCAAGAAACTGTTGATCCCTTCATCCATCCAGGTCCACTGACGCTCATCAGAGTTAACGATCATCGGGAAGTAGTTGTGACCGATCTCATGGATAATCACACCAATGTGTCCGTACTTCATACGCTCGGAGTAAGTACCATCAGGCTCGGTGCGGCCGTAGTTGAAAGCCACCATTGGATATTCCATCCCCATACTACCATCGATTGACCAAGCTACCGGATATGGATAGTCAAATGTCATTCTCGAGTATACCTCAATGGTGTGGGCAATTACGCGAGTAGAAAACTTGCTCCAAAGATTATACCCCTCTTTTGGATAGGCAGACATACACATGATCGTTTTACCATTCTGCTCCAAAGCCATAGCATCCCAGATGAACTTACGGCTGGAAGCAAAGGCAAAGTCACGT
>CAZHNG010000294.1:0-8486 GCA_964533785.1 uncultured Saprospiraceae bacterium
AGTTAGAATTTTTAGTCTAACTTCTAGAGTCTAGCGTCAAAAGTCTAGTATTTAATAAAACTTTTGACTTAAACATGTTGGTCAATAAGGATAGCGTTCCCATCAGGGTCTACCACTACGATGTTAGCAGGACCAGAAGCATTTTCATCCGCTTCCTGAATTAAGTTGACCCCTTGTTCTTTAAGATGTTTTTGGATGGATCTTACGTCATCAAAATTTTCGAGCTTCTGGGCGTTCTGATCCCAGCCGGGATTGAAAGTCAGGATATTGTTCTCAAACATACCCTGGAATAATCCAATCAAAGTGTTACCGTTCTTCATGATCAGGTAGTTCTTTGTAATTTCACCGGCAAATACATTGAATCCCAGTTGCTCGTAAAATGATTTTGAAGCATTGAGATCTTTTACACTCAGACTTACAGAAAATGCTCCTAATTGCATATTAGTTGTTTTTTGTTTGTAGCGCGTTGGGTAAAATTCCCGGGAGGATATAAATCCGGAAATTAAGTCCTTTTGTTAAATAAATTCTATCGAAAGAAAGAAATATTTACTCCTCCTTTTTATCCTTGTCCTCTTCTTCTTCGTCATCCATGATCGCATCATCCACGATTTCGTTACCGTCACCGTCGAGGTCTTCAAAGCCAGGCACCATGCCTTCCGCTTCCGGCTTTTTGTAATTAGGGTCTTTAGAGATCTTTTCGTCAGAATAGTCTCCATCAGCATAACGGGCAGCTTTGTCAAAGAAGCTTTCGTGTTTATCCAGTTCACTATCACTGGATGGTGGGTTTTTCATCCGTTTTTCTATGGCTTCTTCCATTTTAGTAGCTTCGTCGATGGCGTCCTCCAGTTTTTCTTTTTCGGCTGCTTTTTGAGCTTTTTCAAAAAGGCTGTCAGTGGTTTCTTTTACTTTTCCTCCGATGTCTTCAGCCACGTCTTTAAATTTATCCAACAAATCGCCGCCTTTATCCATGACTTGCTTGCCTACTTTCTCGGCAGTGTCCTCTACTTTGTCACCTACTTTTTCGGCAAAATCACCTAGCTTTTCTCCCGTCTCTCCTGCCTTTTTGCGCAAACCACTCGTTCTTTCCTTGATATCTTTGCCTACTTCCTCCATTTTATCTTTCACGGAATCAAAGAATTCTTCAGTTTCATCTTTAGCTTCGTCAGCACCTTGTTTTATTTTCTGCTGACCTTCATCTATCTCATCTTCTATAGCTTCACCTGCTTCATCAGCAGTGGCTTTCAATTTCTCCCCGGTATCATCCTTGGCTTCTTTCACCTGGTCTGTCAAATCTTTAGCTTTGGTTTTTGCCTTTTCGAAAAGATTTTCTGCCTTTTCGAATACATCTTCTCCTAGATCTTCTACTTTATCCTTGGCCTTTTCAAAAAAGTCTTCTGATTTTTCCTTGAAATCCTCTCCGGCTTCTTTAGCAGCTTCCGATACTCTTTTGGCGGAAGATTTTGCCACTGATTTAGCCCCGAACAACAATTTTTTCATTTCATTAAAGAATCCCATACAATTTCAATTAAGTTGGTTAAATTTATTTAATTGTCAACAAGTTAATTATTTTCTGAGGTACAGGCAACAATTTTGCTTTTGATCGCCTCTAATAATTAGTGATATTTCAGGCATTTACTTCTGGCATCTAATTCAGGAGTGCAGTTTTCGGAAATCTAAGATCAGAGATGTTTAAAGTTTGTAACTGGGGTTTCATCATAGTTTTTTTCCTTTTGTTTGGTAGTTGTCAAAAGGATACAGACGTGTTTATCCCTTATGAAAGGGAAGCAGAAAGTTTCAATAGGTTTGAAGGCTCGATCGCCGGTTTTTTTGAACGGGCAAAAGTCAATCCCTTAATTGTTGAAATAAATGGAGATGATGATGAAGAAATATTTACTCCTAATCTAATTAAAATCAATATTCCAGCACTTTCCTTTGTCAAACCTGATGGCTCCAGTGCTAATGGTGTTATTTCTCTTGAGATTACTGAAAATCTGTCCAAAAAAAATATTTTGCTTACTCGCAGAAGCACCGTTTCAAGAGAGCATTTTTTTCAAACTACTGGAATTCTGCACCTGAAAGCTTTTCAGGAAGGTCTACCTTTGCAACTGGCCGATGAGGCAATAATCACTATCAATATGCCTTCTGCTCTTGCAGCCGACCGCATCAGCATTCACCTTGCTCAGGATTCAGAAGCCCGTTATCTGGACTGGAAGAACATTAGTGATGTATCCGTTCCGGTTTCGACTAGTTATCTCAACCCAAACAATGGTTTAGAAATAACCGGCATTCAGTTTACCATTGATGAATTGGGTTGGGTTGGGCCTTTAGCTTCCACAGATGCTCCTGATGGAGTGATTGAATTGTGCATTAACTTGCCCGAAGGTTATGATCCTTCTAATACAAGTCTCTTTTTTGTGCCCGAAAATAATTTGGCTGTGGTTGAATTAATGTGGCGACAAAACAGCGGGGAGGATCAATTTTGTTTCAGAAGGATACCGGCAGGGCTAAAGGGGAAAGTTCTTTCTATTTCCGAATGGGAAGATGGCCTTAATGCCTGGACGATCCGTAACATTGAGATAACGCCCGGAGTACGTCAGGTACTGAATTTAACACCGGATCAAAGTACTTTTGCGCAGATCATTGAAGCCTTAGATGATTTATAATTATGCGGAAACACTTTTTTCCGATACTATTTTTTTTGTCTTACCTTTTTCTCGGCTTAAATATTGTCGATCATTACGGTATGTCCTGGGATGAGGCTGTACAAAGGAATTACGGTCTGGTAGCCCTGGATTATGTCATGGAAAAACTGGGTTTGCCCTGGGAAAAGTTTGAACCCGATCGTTCCCTTAATACAAATCCGGGAAAACAATATACGGTTTTATTTTCAATGTTTTGTGCCGGTATGGAAAGGTTATTGGGCTTAGAAGACGATTTTCGCGGCCGGTATCTTATGCGTCACATCATTGTTTTTCTGCTTTTTTGGTCGGCTACCGTATTTTTTTATAAGTTACTATTCCAATACTTCCGAAACTGGAAATGGAGTCTTTTGGGAATTGCCTTTATTGTGCTGAGTCCAAGAATATTTGCTCACTCTTTTTACAATCCAAAGGACATTGTATTGCTTTCTTTTTATTTGATCGCCAGTTATACCCTGGTGCAGTTTTTATTTTTTAAAAATGCTCGGTGGGCAATTTGGCATGGCATGGCGACGGGCATTGCCATAAACGGTAGGTTCCCGGCCCTGATTTTAGTGGCGCTTACTATTTTTATGCTATTGCTGGAATTTTTACAAGATTCGGATCGGAAGGTAGCCAAGAAAATTTCACTGCTCAGTATGCTTTATTTAGGCATGACGGCCTTAATCACATTTATGTTTTTTCCGTATTTATGGGAAAGCACTGCTTCCAGAGCAACAGAGTCTTTTCAAATGATGGCAAATTTCCCCTGGGGCTCACAAAATCTTTGGTTTGGCACTTTTGTGGATGGCGAGAATATTCCCTGGTATTACATTCCGGTATGGATGGGGATAACGACCCCGCTGCTGTATCTGTTGTTATATTTAATTGGTGTTTTCTTTGCCTTCCGGCAATTGTGGAAAAATATTGGTGCCCGCAAATTATGGCGGACAAGAAAAGAGCAATTGACAATAGTCAACCTTGGGCTGATGCTTGGGCCGCTTTGTGCCGTAGTTGTATTGCAGTCCACTTTATACAATGGTTGGAGGCAATTGTATTTCATATACCCCGCATTTATTTTTTTAGCAATAACTGGACTTTACCAATTGTGGGGAGTATTGAAACCGCCGATTCAATGGGGCTTTTCAGGGGTTATCTTTTTGAGTCTTTTTTTCACGATAATGACTATGGTAAGGATTCATCCGAACCAACAAGTCTACTTTAATGTATTGGCTGGGAAAAGATTAGCTCAACGATTTGATATGGATTACTGGGGGGTTGCCTATTATCAGGCTTGGCAAGCACTTGCGGAGAAAGCTCCCGACGGACCGGTAACGGTAAAGTGTGCAAACTACCCTTGCGAAGATAATTTTCGGTATTTACCAAATGCTTTTAAAAATAAAGTGAAACTGGTCTGGAATATTGAACAGGCTGACTTTTTTATGTCAAACTTCAGAAGACCGGGGGAACATCAGAAGTTTATGACTCAAACTTATCCCTACTCCCGGGAATATTTTTCAATAAAGGTTTACGCCTCACCTATTATTGGGGTCTATAAGCTTGAGTGAGTAAATTTAAATAGCCTCAAACCAGTACTTCAATGGCTTCAAAAACTTCATCCAACTCATCGAAGGACTTGTAACCTACTTTTTCTTCGGTGCCCCCTTGTACACAAAAGCCTTGGACGTTGTAATTCTCCAAAATAGCCGATACTTTTTCACTATTTAGTTCTATATCGATCAAAATGGGATATTGACTCGTCAATTGCAGCAGTTGAGAGGTAGCATGGCTAGAAAGTTGCTCCCAAGAAATTCGGGTTTTCCGAAAATTAAGCAGAAAATAATCCACAAACTCTTTCCTGTTTTGAAAAAAAGAAGATAAGCTGTTTAATTGTCCAGGCGTTTCAACGATCACTTCTTGCAAAATTTCCACTTTTTCTGCAAGGTGTGCCAATACATTTAAATCAGTGAACATACCCAATTGGAAGCTCGAAATGTTGAGATTATCCTTCCACTTTTGCACCTCTCTGCTTTCCGGACAAGTCAATTCACCAATGATCTTCACTCCATCCACCCAATCGCTGATGGCTGCGATATTTTCTACGCCGATAAATTCCGGAGCGTGTTCGTCCAGACAAAAGCCCAGCCATTCAACTTCCCAGGCCGCAAAATATCTGGCATCCGTAAGGTTAGCAACTGAACTTGCTTTAATCTTTGTTTTTAACATTCACTATCACTTTTGATTTCTGATTGCTAATGCTTAGAATGTATTAACCATTTAACTTAGGGTTAATAATTGACTTAATAACTCACTACTAAGAACGCGAAGATACGCAAAGTGTCTTTTTCTTAGCGGTTCTTCGTGGCCTTTGCGGTGAGTAAAATCCTTTGAGCCCAAGTTTAGTCGGCAGCACACTTAGACACTGAATAATAGAGTCGTTACTCAGTTCCAGATTTCTATCATAAAACGAATATAAGATCTTAACCGTTTTTATCGTTAAGGGATAACAAAAATCTCAATTGTTTATCTATGTCCAAACCTTCTTACTATGAATTAGTTTTTGAGGTCACCCGAAAAATTCCGCGAGGCCGGGTGAGCACCTACGGGGCGATCGCCGATTATTTGGCTTTGGGGTCTGCCCGAATGGTAGGATGGGCATTAAATAAGGGTATAACAATCGATGTGCCGGCCCATCGCGTGGTCAACCGTAAAGGAGAATTAAGCGGAAGAAACCATTTCCCAACTCCTGCTTTAATGCGGGAACTACTGGAACAGGAAGGTGTAAAAGTTATTGACAATAAAGTCGTTGATTTTGATGAATTGTTCTGGCATCCGGAAAATTTGGATGATTTATAGTTTAGCCGGAATAAAAAATCGATAAATTTGTACAGAGGCAGCATTTTTGCGATTTAATGACTCTATGTTTAAAAGAAAGTTCTTTTTATTTTTAGTGCGGGCTGTACCGTAATCTTGTCCGGCAAGACGCTTACTGAAATTCCTTATAAAAATTTTTCAACTACGCAATATTTTGATATTAGAAAATGTTTAAATATTGATTACTTAACAAAATCGAGTTTATGCGGGAAAACTTTACACCTGATTTCTTAATCCGTTTCCTTTACAAAGAATGTTCAGCCTCAGATAGTGCTGCCTTTAAAGCATCTTTGGAAAAAGATGCTCAACTCAAAAAAGAGTATTTAAGTTTGCGCAAAGCTTACCGTGAACTTCCGAAGGTACAATTCAGACCATCTGATGATGTAGTGTCTAAGGTTTTGAACTATAGTACGATAGGTTTGCTGGAAAGCGCCTAGGTGGTTTGTTTAAAATAGGAAATGTAAAAGTCTTGTACGATTTAATATTGTACAAGGCTTTTGTGTTTAATCACGGGAATATTTTTTTTTGCACAAAAGTGTGTTGTGAATTATGATTTAATAAACAAATTTTTTATTTTTGTTGGGAGAACCACATTTTGCACCAATAAATTTTTATTAATGGCTCAGGATAAAGAAAAAGAAGCAAAACTCAAAGCACTCCAAATGACCATGGACCGCATGGAAAAGACTTTTGGTAAAGGTATTATCATGCGGTTGGGCGACAAACAAGTTGCCGATGTAGACACTATTCCTTCCGGCTCTTTGAGCTTAGACATTGCATTAGGAGTTAATGGTTACCCCAAGGGGCGGATTGTTGAAATATACGGTCCGGAATCATCGGGTAAAACTACTTTAGCGATTCATGCTATTGCCGAATGTCAAAAAAATGGAGGAATTGCAGCATTTATCGATGCTGAGCATGCTTTTGACCGGTTCTATGCACAAGCGCTAGGGGTGGATACTGAAAATCTATTGATATCACAACCAGATAACGGAGAACAAGCTTTGGAGATCGCAGAAAACCTGATCCGCTCTGGAGCTATCGACATTTTGGTTATAGATTCGGTGGCAGCATTAGTTCCAAGAAGCGAAATTGAGGGAGAGATGGGAGATTCAAAAATGGGATTACAGGCCAGGCTCATGTCACAGGCCATGCGTAAACTTACTGCCACAATTGGCAAAACAGGATGTTGCTGTATTTTCATCAATCAATTAAGAGAGAAAATAGGAGTGATGTTCGGTAATCCGGAAACTACGACTGGCGGTAATGCTTTGAAGTTTTACGCCTCTGTCCGGTTGGATATTCGTAAATCTGGTTCGGCTATTAAGGACAAAGAAGGTAATGTCGTAGGTAATCTGGTGAAAGTAAAAGTGGTGAAAAACAAGCTGGCACCTCCTTTCAGAGTTGCTATGTTTGATATTACCTATGGACAAGGGATCTCGAAAACGGGTGAAATTGTTGATCTTGGTGTGGACTATGATATCATACAAAAGAGTGGCTCCTGGTATAGTTATAGCGGGGGCAAAATAGCGCAGGGACGAGAAGCTGCTAAACAATTTTTTGCCGATAATCCGGAAGCCGCTAGAGAGGTGGAACTTAAGATCAAGGAAAAAATAACAGGAAAAAGTTTCTCTAATTCGAAAGAGGAACCCCAGAAGAAAGAAAAATCAGCAGCAGCATAGCTCTCCGGTAATGAATAGGGCTTAAGCGATTTTAAGCTACACTTGAAGATTCGGAGAAGTTTCAGGGCTGATGTATTGCGCTTGTCAATCTGCAGGCTATAAATGTATTGTGAAGAGCGAAGGTCAGGAAAAGCTTTTGGGCTAAGGTTAGGGGCTTGCGGTTATTTCATTGAAACCAGGGCGTTTAAGTTTGGTGAAATCGTAGGTTGAAAAGTAGCTAAAAAAAGACTGCCTCTTTATGTTCAGCGGAAATGCTAGTGCCTCAGTTGTATTTAGTTCCTTATGCGCGAGGGGCTGTCGCCCAGGTTGAGCGTAGAAAAAAATGACAGTATTTTTGAAAACACACCACAAAGGTGGGATTTTCAAATAAAATTTCACCTATTTTCGAGGAATTCTAATTGTTAGACAACCTGTTGTCGCTCTGCCATTCGAAAGTGTCGATCATCTTAATCAAGTCTTTTTTAATAAAATTCGTGATCGGTGCAAGAGAATCAGGCCTTGCTTCGGTATTAAAATACATGGAACTTCGCAGAAAATGTTTTTTGTTATCTGTAAGGTAGAATTGAAAAGGGGAGGCTGCCGGGCCTTCGATATCAAAAGCAAATCCTTGTACGGATTCACTACGTTCTATTTTTAATTCATCTATGTAGTTGGCTTTTTTGTTGTGCCAATCCATTAGTTCGAAGGCATCACTTTTTAGTTCATCCAATGTTTTCACCCGTCCGATCTCATAATAACTGCAATGAAGGCGGCAATTAAAATCAGGAAAGTAAATGTCAAACCAACAATCGCTTATGTCTTCTTTTTCCAGATGTGCTTTGTCCTGTTGTATTTCAGCGTAAGTTGGAAACTCAAACGTAAACTGGCAATACTCTTCATTAAAGGTTTGATAGTTTTTTTCGGGAAAGGTGACTTTTGGAAATGCTCTTGGCTTAGGCCGCAGTATTGGTTCCTCACCACAAGAAAACACACTGGAAATTAAAAACACAATCGTACTTACCTTTATATAAACGCTTTTTAAGATCATTCTCATTCTCAATTTTATTGAAAACGAATATTTATGTAGTTATTGTACAGATAAAGGATAACAATCCAATTATAGAATTATCCAATGTTACAACCTGTTAATTATCCCCAGGAATGTGTGTCTTTATTTGAGAAAAATCTATTTTGCCTTTGTTTCGCAAATTTTGATTATTTTAATAGACTTGTTCGGTGGGTCATGAACGAGCGAAAGCGAGGCAAATTTTAT
>CAZHNG010000295.1:0-8485 GCA_964533785.1 uncultured Saprospiraceae bacterium
AAATTTAGTAGATTTTATACTATTGAATTTCAATTAATTAAGATTTACTAGATTTCGGAAATCTAGCAAATCGAGAATCTCCGGTCAGCCTGCATAGTCCCGAAGGCGAGCACGTAACGAAGAGTTGGACGAAAAGACGGCTTCAAAATGCAAAGAAATTTGTGTTACAGTGTATTGAATCTAAACAATTATAACATGAATTATAACATTCAATTCGTACAAACGGGTACCGTAGAGAATGCCGAAAATCTGATCGTTGAAAAACTGGATAAACTCGGAGAAAAATACGATTGGGTCATCAATGCGGATATTTTTTTCAAAAAAGAAAAGGACACCCACGGCAAAGGTTTCATTTGCGAAGCCAAATTGAGTTTGCCCGGGCCGCTGATCTTTGCTTCTTCGGATGAAGATAGCTTTGAAGCTGCCGCTGCGGAGACCATCAATGACCTGGAAAGGCAATTGAGAAAACGCAAAGATGAAATGAAAGCGCATCGTTGATAAGTGAACTGCAGATTAGGGGGATGATTTGAGAGATGGCCGGATGCTGAATAATCGTTATTTATTCATTTTGGTTTTCATTCAGTAGTAGTGCCTCAGGAAGTAAATGCCTGAGGCACTAGTGTTTTATTGGGCTTGCGACTCGGTGCCAAGCTTATATTGGTGGTGAAGAATTGATTATTTGGGAGGTAGGAGCATCAGGAGATAGGGGTATGGTATAACATACCTTATTTAAACTGCATCACCTCCACGCCCGTCCAATCCTCTGGCACCCCTTTCAGGGAGTATTCACTTGATTTGTCCCTAAACAAGCGGGCCGGCTCATCGGCAGCATTAGATTTCAACACTTGATCGAAAGTAGCCGCCGCCTGGGGAAATTCTTTGTCAAAAAACTGTTGTAATCCTTTTTCAAAGGTTGGTTGGGTTTGCCGCTTTTTGCTGCGGTTTTCCTCCGGGTCCCCATCATAACATTCGTAGATGCCGACTGGTTCCTTTTTACCTTTAACCACCACTTCCCCCAGGTAACGCAAATGGTATTGTTGTTGGTCTGTTAGCAATTGAACACTTTCCTCGCTTAATAGAATTGCTGTACCGTAGTATTTCGTTAGGTTCTCGATACGAGAAGCCGTATTAACGGTATCAGCAATGGTGGCGGCATCCATACGGGTCTGATCGCCGATGATACCCATGATCAGTGGTCCGGAATGCAGACCAATGCCCATTCGAATCACCTGACGGCCCTCGGATGATCGTTGTTGGTTGTATTCCGCTAGTTTGAGGTGCATGTCAATAGCCGCGGCCATGGCATCATCCGGACTGTTCGGGAAGATGGCCATGATGGCATCACCCAGGTATTGATTGATAAAACCACGGTATTTGCTGATAATCGGACCCATACGGCCATGGAAGGCATTAACAAATTTGAAATTTTCCTCCGGCGTCATGTTTTCTGCAAGGGCCGTATAATCGCGGATATCGGTGAACAGGACGGTAACCTCCTTCTCCGTATGATCGCCTAATACCACTTCGGTGATGCGCTCCCGGTTCAACGACCGCAGGAATTCATTCGGTACAAAACGGCCGGCCACACTAAAGATGTTATGCAGGTCAATTTGCGTTTTAATACGCGCCAATAACTCTTCCTTATGGAAAGGCTTGGGCAGATAATCATTGGCCCCTAGGGATAATCCTTGTACGATATCCTGAAGTTGATTTTTAGCAGTAATCATGATGACCGGTAGCTCGGAGGCCAGGAATTGCTCCCGAATCTTCTGACATACCTCATAACCCGACATACGCGGCATCATCACATCCAATAAAACCAAATCGAAATTCGGATCGTCCTTAAGTATATGAATGGCTTCTTCACCATTTAAAGCCTGGACAATTTGAAAATTTTGCCCCGCCAAATGGTTTTTCAGTACCTGCTGATTGATCGGCTCATCATCGACCACCAAGATGCGGATCGTGTCTGAAGTATTTGCGATGGTAATGGGCGCTATGGTAACAGCGGACAAAGGAGCTTGGATGCGGCTGGTCGGCTCAACTGATTCAGTGGAAGGCAACGTAGTGGCTGCTTCCTGAGAAACGGGCAGGGTAAAAAAGAAGGTAGAGCCCTTTCCGACCTGACTTTCCACCCACATTTGACCACCGTGCGCTTCGACGAGTCGCTTACTAATGCTCAGTCCTAATCCGGTGCCCGTAAACTCCCGGGAAATCGAGCCATCTCCCTGTTCAAATTCCTGGAAAATTGCATCCTGTTTGTTTTCAGGGATACCAGTCCCCGAATCTTCGACCGAAACAAGCATCTGTTCGCCATCCTGTTTGGCCTGTACCTTGATGTGGCCGGCTTCAGTAAACTTAATGGCGTTTCCAACTAAATTATACAAGATCTGTTGGAGCCGGTTTTCGTCGGCATGTACTGCCGGTAAATCATCCGGAACCGCATTGATCAACTCAACCGCTTTGCCTTTTACCAGGGGGGTATTGTTACGAACCACAATATCGGCAATGACGCGCAGGCTGATGGGCTTTTGTAATAATTGGATGTCGAAGTTTTTGAGCTTGCTAAAATCGAGGATATCGTCGACCAGACTATTCAATCGCTTCCCGGAGGAGATGGTCAATGCCAGATTTTCCCGAAGTTCATCGGGTGTGACCTGGTCCGCATCGTCGTAGAGAGACTCAGAAATGCCTATGATGCCTTGTAAGGGTGTGCGCAGCTCATGAGAGGTATTGGCGAGAAATTGATCTTTGAGTTGATCGACTTTGCGAAGTTGCTCGTTGACTTCCTGCTCTCGGGCCAGTTTATCTTGTTCCGCTGCCAGCTTCATGCGTTGCTTTTGCAGTTCGTTGCGCCTAATTAACCAAAGGATGCCTAGGGCAATAAAGCCGTAAAGTGCGTAAGCCCACCAGGTTTGCCACCACGGCGGCAGGATGGTCAGGCTAAGTTGGGTAGGTTGGTCAGTCCATACGCCATATTGGTTAGCGGCCTTGACTTCAAAAGTATAAGTCCCCGGTGTAAGATTGGTATAATTGGCTTCCCGTTGGTTACCGACGTATCGCCAATCGGATTCCAGTCCCAATAACCGGTAGGCATATTGATGTTTTTCCGGTGCCCGGTAATTGGGCATGGCATATTCTATGGTGATAATTTTCTGGTTGTAGGGCAATCGCAACTCATCGAGGCTGGATAGGTGCTTTTCTAGGTAAAAGGATGCATCCTCTTGCTCTTTTCCTACAGGTACCCGCCGGTTATATAATTTCAAGTCGGTGAGTGCGACCGGCGGCGCATAAGCGTCCGTTTCCAATGCACCTGGATCCACAATTACCATGCCCTCGACATTACCGAAGTACAACTTGCCATCGGTAGGACTTTTAAACCCCGCCGGGTTGAATTCTAAATTGGGCAATCCATATTCCAAGCCGAAATTAACGAAAGTGTGATCCTCAACCTTTAGCCGACTTAATCCATTGAAAGTACCGAACCAAATATGACCCTGATCATCTTCCACCGCACTCACGGCATAAGGGTGTGCCAGTCCGTCTTCCACGCCGTAATTCCGGGATGCCCGAGTTTCTGGATGCCAACCGATAACCCCTTTTTTAATGTTCTGAAACCAAAACCAGCCCCGTGAATCCTCCATCAAAAAATTCAACGGCAGGGGAAGTTCTTGCTGTAAATAAGCCTTTTCAATCCCTAATGTGTCGTTCAAGCGGAATAAACCTGAAAGCCCATTGGCCCATAAGTTATGATTGCGGTCTTCAAAAACCTGGTACATCCCTTTGTAAGAAAGGGAATCGGGATGATCTTTAAAATATTGGCGTAGCGACAAAAAAGACTCATTTGTTTTATCAAACAGGGTGTTGCCGAACCAGATCCGCCCTTTGCGATCAGCAAATAAATGGGGTATGCCCACCTCCCATTCTGGGAGGGGATACCTGGAAAAGCTTTGATTTTCGGGATCAAATTTATTTAGATATCCACTAGCGGTTACTGTCCAAATGAGCCCCTCATTATCTTCGGTCATCATCCATGAATATCCCGGTGTAATCGAGCTTGAGTCCTGGGGATCATGATGAAAGTTGACGTAACGGTTTTCCGCCCGCAACCAAACACAAAGCCCAATTTGTGATCGGCCGCCCCCCATGCTCATCCAGACATTACCTTTCCTATCTTCTAATAAATCAATAATAATTTCACCGTCGGGAAGATTGGGATCATTTTGATCACCGGGAACGACTTCAAAAGGCTTGGGCTCTTTGACTACCCGCGATACGCCTTTAAAACCAGCACCCACCCACATAACACCTTGACGGTCAAAGAAAATATTTCTGATATTATTATCTGGTAAGCTGTTAGGGTTTTCCGGGTCATGCAAAAAGTGCTGTATTTCTGATTCGTCTTCGTCAATTCTAAACAAGCCATAGGGTTGGTTATTGACTCCAATTTCCCCCCAAACATTTCCCTTTTTATCCGATACCAAATTATCAAAAAAAATATTGTTGCCGGAAAGGCCTAACCGATCTTCAAGGTTTATACGACTGTAAATGTTGTTTTGGGGATCCCAAACGCCTAAATGGAAAGTTGCCTGATTAACAAACCGACTGGCCAACCATATTTTTCCGGAGGCACCTTCCGTAAGCTCATAAATAACCACCTCCTGTGTAGAATCGGGGCCCTCCCACACTTTGCTGAATCCATAATTGATACTATCCAGAAGAGCGGCCTTGTAAATTCCCGGGGTATTTCGAAAAGCCAAAAAAACCTCCCCCGTTTTGGTTTCCATGATCTTTGTTACCTTCGTATCGGGTAGGCTATTGGGCACAGAAGGATCGGGAAAATAAAACTTTACTAGGTCAATTTGTGGATTATAATGCAAGCACCCGCCGCGATCACCGCGCAACCAAAGATGATCCTGTTGGTCGACGAGCTCCAGGTAGTTCCGGGTATTGATAGTATCTTTAGGAAAGACTATCATATGGAAAGCTTGAGTAGTAGGGTCAAACCTTTGCAAATCCACAATGCCGATTGAATCCAAAAAATAAGGGAATCGACTGTTATTCACCCAAATATTCCCCTGATTATCCGGAAGCATTCTAAAAACACCTCCACCTCTGAGCGTTTTACTCGTCGTATCTCGATTGAGACTGAGATAATTCGTCATCTGATACCCATCAAAACGATTGATCCCCTCTTCGCTACCAAAATACAGGAACCCACTTTGGTCCTGGGCAAAACCATGTACATTGGTCTGGATCAAACCCGCATCGGCTGAGTAACTGATAAACCGGTACGTATCCTGAGCCCTGCTGGTTAAGGGAGCAAGCATGGCGAACACTAAAATTACGCTTATGTGGACGTAGGTGCCAGGGTTTTTCATGGTTGATTGAATTCATGGATAAAAGGTAAGAAAAAATTGGGACGAATTGTAAAGGAGGAGAAACTGCTTATGAGAAGTTTATTGCGTTATGAAATAAGCTGGAAAGCCTGCCATTTCTTGCCATTTAACCATCCCCAATTTCCCAATCATCCATCACCATTTTATCTCAAAAACAGTATCACCAACCCATTCCCAAAAACAAGTTACGACAATGGTTAATGACTAACGTACTGAAACCTGTTTTTTAAACGGAATAAATTCCGTTCTACCAGGCTAGGGAACGTAGATCTTATCCCCGAAGAACAAAGCATTCATGAACAGCTTATTGGTGCCGTACCAGAAGCCACGGAAATTGGGATTGTCGACGAATAAAACGGCGCGGCCCCGCCCCATTTGACTTACGAGTACCGAAGCCGAGTTTTTGATCAGGTCGACATTATCCGAATGGACGTAACCGTCTACCAAAGGATTTTCGGTGTATTGCACTACCGTACTGAATGCGTTGGCACTCGGTTGGACGAACACGCTGTGGTTGCGGTAAACATGGATATCACGGGTGGTGTAGCCATAACCGAGCGGATGGGTGATGTCCAAAGTCCCTGCATATACGGAGCCACCGATTCGTTTTGACCCCAGCCGGTCCCGGGCGGTGACGTAATCGAAACGTGGCGTGCTTTTGTTTTCTTCCTCTTTTTCGGCTTCCACTTTCTTTTCCTTCACCAATTCTTTGCCGATGGCCCAGTTGACGGCGTATCGCTGCAAAACCAGGGTACCGCCCGCTGAAGTCCAGTTCTTGATCTTTTCCACTTGTCCGTCGCTCAATCCACTGTAGCTGCCGGAAACCATGACCAGCGTATTGTATTGATCTAGATCCAAACGACCGAAATCATTGATATCTACTTTCGTAAAAGGCATAGCGAAACGGGTGTCCAGTAAATGAAATACTTCGCCTGCTTCGTAGGCGGAAGTACCTTCGCCCATCAACATGACGACTTTGGGCTCGGAGATGGTACTGAAATTGCGGCTGCCCAGGTCAATACCCTGAATGCTCCTACCGCTGTTTACCGCATAAATTTTGATATTCGACATTTGAGCGGCTTCCGCTACCCATTGATGAATATCATCCGGTTTGTGGGACTGGTCGGCCACCGCCACCAGGATGCTACCATAGCCGAAAGTATGCTCACCGTCCGTAGTATTCATTACCGCCTCCTTTTGGGCGACTTTTGCGTGTATCCCTTTAGACAATAAATAATAGAGCGCTTTGGGCGCAAAATAATCGGTCCATTCAAAAATATAAGCATAGCTGGCTTTGTCCACCGTTGAAGCTTTGGGTTCCAGGTCATTCATCTGCAGCATTTCTCCGAGTTGGGGAGCCCGGCTCGACCGGCCGTAGGGCATACCAAAAGCCAGCGCTACCGTCCAGGCGGAAGCGTCGTAAAAGACGCTATCGTAGAAAGTAGTGACCGGCTCGAAGAATGTCTGTACCATTTTGTACTGCGGCTGTGCGGCTGGAACGGCGTAGGCCGCACCGGCGGTATACACCTTATCCTCTACCGTCATATCCCGTTGGAGCGGGTACGTCTTGATCCGGTGCTGTAACAACAAGTTCAGAAAAGCTTTCGTCTTTCCTTCATCATTGGGATCACCAAAAACGTAGTATGGGGTATCGCTTTGTTGACCTGCCTGGAGGGCATCGGCAAAAAACTGCCGTTGGTGGCGTAGTAAGACTTCCCGGTTCTCTACGGAGGCGCTGAGCGTGGCGATGCTGGTGCGCAAATGATTGCGAATGGTAAAAGGAAAGGTGATCGGCTCGGTAGTCGTATGCTGCAGGTGTCCGCGGGAACTAGCCTGCTCGAAAACCATACCCAGGCCGCCGTGAATGTCAGGATAGGTGGATCCGTAGCCGGGATAGGAGTTATCGTATACTTCTTTGGTAAAATACAAGGAGCCAATATCATCCAGGGCTTCCGCGTAGTACTTGGCAAACAGGTTATTCAAACCATCGTAATTACTTCTCGGCACCAGGGGGTTTTCGGAGCCAAAGGGTTTAGTAGGCTCGAAGAAATAAGTGCTGTTGGTGCCCATTTCGTGGTAATCGGTCACTACGTTGGGGAGCCACTGGTGGTAGAATTTGAGGCGGTTGCGGCTTTCGACTTGTGCGAGGGGCAGCCAGTCGCGGTTAAGGTCAAACCAATAGTGGTTGGTACGGCCGCTGGGCCAGCCTTCGTTGTGTTCGCGATCGAGCGGATCAGCGGATAATTGTTTGCCTTTGTGCATATTGGCCCAGTGGGTATGACGATCCCGGCCATCGGGATTAAAGTTAGGATCAATAAAAATGACGGCATTTTCCAGGAAATCAGTTACTTCCTCCGTTTGTGCAGCCAGGAGATAATAAGCGGTGAGCATAGCCGCTTCCATACCTGACGGCTCGTTGCCGTGCACATTATATCCCAGCAAAATGATCACCGGATGATCCGCCAGTTCGGGCATTGGCTGACCGGGGTCGGCAATTGCTAATTGGTTTTCTCGAATGGTTTCCAGGTTTTGGTAGTTAGATGATGCGGTAATGGTCAGTACCACTTGCGGACGGTGTTCATTCGTATAACCGAGGATCTGAAAGCTGGCCAGATCGGAAGTGTTGGCCAACTCCTGAAAATAAGCTACCATCCGGTCGTGCCGGGTGTGATAATCGCCTACGGCATAGCCTAAAAATTCCTGGGGAGCAGGTATTTCATCGGAGAAAGTTATTCCTTGTGGAAAATAATAATCGTTTTGGCCCTGACTCAGCGTTGTTAAACAACCCCAGAGAGCCAGTAGCAGTGAGCATTTTTTCAAAGACATGTTTTGTAAGTTGGTGAAAGCTCAAAATACGGGATGTTTTTGGGGAAATAAAATAATGGTGACATTCAGAGAGTGGATTTTTGCATATCTCTTAACTAGTGGTTCCCGCCGGAAGTTAATGCCTTTTTTGGGTCGGGTATTTTTTTCGAAAGGAAAGGCGTCAAAACCGCGCATAGCCCCGCTACGTAAGGCTTTTGAGAACGCAGCATTTCGGAAAAAGGCCCAGCCAAAAAGGGTAGAAATTTCTGGTGGGAACCACT